>JAAYJW010000253.1 GCA_012522765.1 candidate division WS1 bacterium
CCGATCTCGTTCACCAGCGGCGTCACTACCACCGCCAGAAGGACAAGGGCGAGCACGATGAACAGCACCACGGTGATCGTGGCTGCGGTATTCCGCTTTGCCCGCGTTTCCAGCGGCACCGGGATCCGCGTTAGCAGGTCTACAACCGGCAGGAGGAAGTAAGAAAGGCCGATTGCGAAGATCAGCAGAATGAGCGTCTCGCTCGCGCGCGCGAATAAGTAGTTGAGACCCTCGGGCAGGCGGAAGACAGCATAGAAGATCAGAGCGACGACCACCGCAAGGAAGATGATGCGGCGGTTCGGCCACAGTTCCACCGGTGACTTCTCAGGACAGCTCCCCGCGTCAGCCATCGCTACTCCCTCACCCGCTCACTGCTCCCGTTGATAGCTGAAATCCTCAGGCCGCTGCTCACGCTGACCGAGGGCGAACTCAAGTATGTCGCAGATCCGCGCGGACGCCATGCCATCGCCGTAGGGGCTCCCGCCCTGCGCCATCCGCGCGTAGGCGGACGGGTTGCTCAAAAGCTCCGTGGCGGCAGCCACGATGGTTTCAGTCTGTGTCCCTACGAGATTCACCACGCCCGCCTCGACTCCCTCCGGGCGTTCGGTGGTGTCTCGCGCCACCAGCACGGGTACCCCGAGCGCAGGCGCCTCCTCCTGGATGCCCCCCGAGTCGGTGAGGATCAGGTGCGCGCGGGCCATCAGCGGCACGAAGGTCAGGTAATCGGCCGGCTCGCAGAGCCGTACGCGGTCGTAATCGCCCAGAAGCTCGCTGGCCGCTCGGCGCACCTTCGGGTTGAGGTGCATCGGGAAGACGACGTGCAGGTCATCAAAGCGCTCCACGAGCTGCGCGATGGCGGTGCAGATGCGAGTGAAGGGGACGCCGAGATTCTCCCGGCGATGAGCCGTTACCAGCATGATCCGCCCGTCCACCTCATCAAGCCACTCGAACTCCGTGCCCGCGAGCGTCGGATGCTTCTCCCGCGTCGCCAGCAGGGCGTCAATCACCGTGTTACCGGTGACGAAGATCGTGTCGGAGGCGACATTCTCCGCCAGCAGGTTCTCCCGCGCGCGTTCAGTCGCGGCGAAGTGCAGGTTCGCCACCACGCCGGTCATGCGCCGGAATACCTCCTCGGGGAAGGGCGAGTACTTATTGCCGCTCCGTAGCCCCGCCTCAATGTGGCCGACGCGCATCTGGCCGAAGAACGCGGCCAGCGCGCCCGCGAAACTCGTCGCGGTATCGCCCTGCACGAGCACGATGTCCGGCCGGTGCTCGGTCAGCGCCTCCTCGAGCCCGGTGAAGGCGCGGGAGACCACCTCGCCCAGCGTCTGCCCATGCTGCATGATGTCGAGACTGACGTCGGGCGTCAGGTCGAAGACCTGGCAGACCTGCTCAAGCATCTCCCGATGCTGGCCCGTGGCCATCAGAAGAGGCTCAAATCCCTCACGCCGCAGCATCTCCTGGTGGACGGGGGCGAGCTTGATGGCCTCCGGGCGCGTCCCGAAGACAATGGCGGCCTTGATGGCTATCGCAACCACACTCCCAGCGCAATCGCGCACAGCAGTCCGGCAATTCCGTACATGAAAAGAACCGTCTCCCGCGTGGAGAGCCCGGCATCGCGCAGGCGATGATGCAGATGGGCGCGATCCGGGTAATGCGGCGGGCGCCCCTGCATGAGGCGCGTAAGGATGGTGCTGGCCGAGTCGTAGATCGGCAGCCCAAGCGCGAGCAGCGGCACCACAAGGACCACGGCGGCCGGTCCCTTGACGGCGCCCAC
>JAAYJW010000026.1 GCA_012522765.1 candidate division WS1 bacterium
TGGGGCGAGGGGGAAGGTTGCCGGGCGTCCACCGGGAAACCTCCACGCGAGATAGCTTCCAGCGCAAGACCGGAGAGGGAGCCTGTATGCAATATCGAACACTCGGCCGCACCGGCCTCGAAGTCTCGACCGTCAGTCTCGGCGCATGGGAGATTGGCGGCGCCGTCACACTCACTTTCGACGGCCTCGGCACGATCCCGCATGGCTGGGGCAGCACGGATGACGCCGCCTCACTCGACCTGATCGCGCGCAGCCGGGATGCGGGCGTCAACTTCATCGACACCGCGCCGATCTACGGTGACGGGCACAGCGAGGAGGTCATCGGCGAAGCGCTGGCCGACTGCCGCGATGAGTGGATCGTCTGCACCAAGGGCGGACATGGCGCGGCTGAGGGCAAAGCGTGGACGGACTTCAGCAGGGAAAAGCTCCTGTGGCAGATTGACGAGAGCCTGCGCCGCCTGCGCATGGACCACGTTGACGTCTATCTCCTGCACGGCCCCTCGGCGGATGACATTGCGCGCGGAGAGTGCCTTGAGGCGATGGAGATCATACGCGAGCAGGGCAAGGCGCGCTTCGTCGGCGTCTCCATCGGCCCGAACGAGATGGGCGTGGAACTGATGCAGCGCGGCGTGGTGGATGTGCTGCAGCAGTCCATCAGCATCATCGCGCCGCAGGCGAGCGAAGCTCTCCTGCCCGCCGCGGTAGAGCACAACGTCGGCATCGTCGCCCGCGGTGTCTTCGGCCAGGGCTTCCTGCCCGGAACGCTCAAGACCGACTCGGAGTTTGGCGATGACGACCGCCGCAGTTGGCAGAGGGCTGAGGCGCGGCAGGCGCTGGTGGCGAAGGCGGACGCTCTGCGGGCGCTGACAGGCCCCGAGCGCTCGCTGGCGCAGCTTTGCGTGCAGTACGTCCTGCAGCTTACCGGCGTGACCTGCGTCATCGCCGGCACGAGCAAGTGGTCGCACATGCGTGAGAACATCGCGGCGGTGGATGCACCGCCTTTGACGGATGAGCACCTGAGGTTGATCGCGCAGGTCCAGGGACGCGCGGAGTAGGCAGGCAGCGACTGAGGCTGCGAGCGCGGGACAGGCTTGCGCGTTACAGAAGACGGTTGGAGGCGAAGATGATGCGCGGATCATTGCTGGCAGTAGTAGTGCTGCTTTCGGCAGGAGCAGGGGCGGGTCTGGCGGAGCCTCTGACGCTGGTAGATGACGGGCGGCCGGTAGCGAGCATCGTGCTGGCGGAGGAGCCGACACGTGCGGCTCAGTTCGCGGCCGCGGAACTGCAGTATCACCTGGAGCGCATGACCGGCACGGAGCTTTCAGTCGTGACAGATGCCGACCCCGTCGCGGGGGTAGCTGTGCTCGTTGGCGAGAGTGCCGCCACGCGCGCACTGGGCCTCGCGAATGAGGACTTCGAGCCGCAGGAGTACCTGATCGGCTTCCGCCCCAACGCGCTGGTGCTGATGGGGCGTGACGCCGACGACCGCAGCGCGATGGACTATCAGAACCCCGCCACCTTCCCCGGCGACTTCGACGAGCAGGGCACCGCCTACGCGGTGTACGACTTCCTCGAGCGCTTCTGCGGAGTGCGCTGGTATCTTCCGACCGAGCTTGGCGAAGTGATCCCGCAGCGCCCGACGCTGGTGGTGGAGGGGAGCGACATCCGCAGAAAGCCCGCGATGATCTACCGCTTCGTCTACCGCGGTGACGCCTTCCCGGCTGACTTGATCGGCGACACCATGGAGCGCGAGGAGGGCTACCCGTCGCTCGACCGGCGCTCCTCCCGTCTCTTCATGCGGCGCATGCGGCAGGGCGGCGCGCAGTATCGCGCCAACCACTCCTTCTACGGCTACTACGACCGCTTCCTCGACGAGCATCCCGACTGGTTCGCGCAGGGCTATGAGGGACAGCCCCCGCAGATGTGCTTCACCAGCCAGGGCTTCATCGACCAGGTGGTCGCAGATGCGCGCGAGTACTTCGACACCGGCAAGGCTTACCCGGGAGCGGTGGCGGCGGGAGACTTCTTCGCACTGGTGCCGATGGACAACGCTTCGTGGTGCCGCTGCGAGCGCTGCGCCGCCGAGATCCTGACCGAGCCCACGCTCGGCTACAGCTTCACCTCCAACAACACCGCGAGTGAGAACATCTTCGGCTTCATCAACAAGGTTGCGCGCGAGGTGGGGAAGACGCATCCGGACAAGTGGCTCGCCGCGCTCGCCTACAGCCGCTACGTCTACCCGCCCGAACGGGAGGCCCTCGAACCGAACGTGAGCATCATGCTCTGCCTGCAGACCCGGCGCATCTATCACCCCGAGTCGGTCCGCAACGATCGTGAAGTGCTCGGGGCGTGGACGCGTGAGTCGGTCGAACGACCCAAGTTCGTCTGGCTCTACTACTGCTACCCGACGCTCTGGGCGCGGAAGCAGGGCTGGCGGCCCTACCCGGGCTTCTTCGCCCACAGCATCGTGGATCAGTTCGCGGAGTTCCACCGCAGCGGCGTGCAGGGCTTCTTCATCGAACCCGCCTACCTCGCGCACAACCAGCGCAGCCCGCTGATGGACCAGGTTGAGCTTTACGTCACGTACCGGCTTGGCGATGACCCGACACTTGATGGCGACCGGCTGATCGACGAGTTCTTCCGGCTCTACTACGGGCCGGCGGAGGCACCGATGCGCGAGCTCTACGAACTGATGGAGCGCACCTACGCCGACCCCGCCAATCATCGGGGAGAAGTGGCGCAGACCGAGGCGCAGGCGTGGTTGACGCTGGGCACCGAGGAGCGGATGCGCGACTACGGGCGGCTGCTCTCGCAGGCGCGGCGGCTCGCACACGGCGCGGACCCGATCTACTCCGAGCGCGTGAGGCTCTTCGATCGCGGCATCTATCGCTGGATGCTTGAGGGACGCGAGCGGTATCTCGAACTGGTGGATATGCGCGGCTCGACGCTGCCGACGGCGCAGATCGCGCGCATCGAGACCGCCGGCGGCGATCCTGAGAACGTGGACTGGAGCGCGGCGGCGGTGCTGGACAACTGGGCCAGCCTGCGCGGAGAGCCCACCGAGCGGCAGGTGCAGGCTCGCATGGCGCATGACGGTGAGTATCTCTACCTTGAGCTGGAAGAGGCCGACATTGACACCAGCAAGCTGGTGCTTGGCGACGCCATTACCGTCTGGAATGAAGACGAGTGGGAGATCTTCTTCGCCCGCGAGAGAGGCCCGCGCTACCGGCAGATGGGCCTCAACGCCGCGGGTGTTCACTACGACATCGCGTATGACGAGGACAGCAGCGAGTGGGACAGCGGCGTGACGCTCAACTCCGACATCACTTCGCCCGATCGCTGGACCGTGCGGATGTCACTGCCACTGCGGCAGCTTGTCCACGGTGGCGCGCGGGCCGGTGATACTCTTTACTTCAACGCGATCCGCGCCACCCGCACCACGCGCTCGCTGGGTTGGTCCCCGACCTTCGGGGGCTTCCGCGAGCCGACACGGATGGGCGAGATCATCCTGGCGGAGTAGGCTCCGCCTGCCGGAGGTCATGATGACAAAGCGACCTGAAAAGAAGCAGATCTGCCTGCTGCCACCTCAGCGCGCGACTGCTGAGCTGTCGGGGCATGGCGCAGATCTCTCCGCCGAACTACAGTGGCGGCCGCCGAAAGTCAATGCGGACGCCGTCGGCGGCTATCACGTCGATCGCACCACCTGGTGGCCGGGAGTGGAGCCGGTGACCACGCGGCTCACCGATGAGCCGCTCACCGAATGTCGCTTCGTTGACGAGGCGGTGGTGGCCGATCAGGTGAATGAATACCGCATCGTCGCGGTCAACCGCAACTTCCCGGAGATCGCCAGCCCGCCGAGCTTCCCGGCCGCAGTCTACGGCTTTGCCTTCATGCGCTACGACGACATGGTGGCGGAGTTGCAGGCGCTGGCCGAGGAGCATCCGCAGATATGCAGGCTGGTGGATGCCGGTCCCAGTTCCGGCAAAGGGCGGCGCGTCTGGTGCATGGTGCTTGGCGAGGACACCTCCGACCAGCCCGACCTCCCCGGCGTGCTCTTCACCGGCAACGCGCATGCCTCCGAGGTCGAGGCGGGCGATGCCTGCATGGGGATGATCCGCGAGATCATCCGGCGTTACACGGAGCAGGACCCGGAAGTGTGCGAGATGCTGCGGACGGTGCAGGTTCGGATCATCCCGCTGCACAACCCCTACGGGCGCCTCGCCAATGAACGCGGCTTCCCGGGTGGCGTGCGCAAGAACCACCCCGGCAAGCCGCTGCAGCCGCCGGTGGATCCGCTGGAAATCATGAACTGCTGGCCGCGGGACATCACCCCCGGCACAGATCCGAACCGCAACTTCGACGCCGCCTGGCGCTACTCCGGCCTGCCGCGCGAGCCGGCCAGCAGCACATATCCCGGCGACAAGCCCGCCTCAGCGCCCGAGACCCGCGCGATCATGCGCATGGGCTACGCGCTTCGCCCGCAGATCTCGGCGCAGATGCATGGCCCCTGCGGCTACCCGCTGGTCACGGACAACTGGGCCGACGGGACGCCTCCGGTCGATCGCGACATGCACTACGAAGTAGCCCACGCCTTCGCGGAGCTTTCGGCGCCGGTCTTCACCTCGGAGGTGCCGCAGGAGTCGCCCGAGCCGCTGGGGCATTCGGGGGAGATTTCCACCACCTGGTTCTATCAGGAGTTCTACGGCGCCCACCTGCTTCCCGAGGGCTTCTACGAGCAGGTCCCGTACGAGTCGCGCCTGCTCTGCGTCCACGGCTCCGACGCGCTGGAAGAATTGACCGCCGGCGACACGGCAGCGCTGCTTTGGATGGCGCGCCGGGTGCGCGGCGCGGGGATAGTGGTGCATGTGGCCGACCACTCCGGCAAGCCGCTGCAGGCGACGGTGGAGGTGGTCGAGAACATGGACCCGCACTGCTCGCCTCAGCAGACCGACAGCAAGCATGGCGCATACCGGCGCATGCTGTCGCCGGGCAGTTACACTCTGCGGGTCGGCTGCCCCGGATACAAGACCGAGACGGTGGAGGTCGAGGTGGCCCCGGAGGCCGCGACTGAAGTTGACGTACGCCTTGAGCGCGATGACAGGGGCGAGGCACAATGAAGACGAAGAAGGCAGCGAGAGCCGCGCTCACAGCGGCGCGCGAGGCGTACCTCAGTGACATGCAATGGCTGCGCGACCGCTACGGCATCATCCCCGAGCCTGAGCCGCACCTGCTCAAAGCAACGCTGCTGTCGGCGCTCGCGGCGGTGGAGCATGACGACCTGCCGAGCCTGCAGCAGGCAGTGCAGGGCTTCGACAGCCTGCACCGTGACATCCTTGCGCGCATCACGTGGGAGCTGCTGGAGCAGAGTAAGCGCAGCCTCAAAGGCCTGCGCGAGAGCGACCCGGAGCTGTTCGAGGACAAGCTGAAGCTGTGGAACAAGGCGTCGTGGGCGTTCACGACGGCTCGGTTCCGGAAGACCATGGCGAAGTATCGGGAGGCGATCCAGACGGTCACGAAGGTCTGAGGCGGAGGCGTCAGTTGCCCGGTTGCAGCGTCCCCAGCGCGCCGGTCTGCTGGCCCTCGGCGCTGCGGTCAGGCAGGTCAATGCGGTCCAGGTTCATCACTTTGTTCCATGCCGGGAGGCACCAGATTGAAGCTGCTGTTTGCCGTTGCGCTCGTCATGCTACCCTCGCTGCTGCTCGCCGCCTCGCTGAAGGTGGATGTGAGCAGCATGCCGCGCGTGGTGTTCACCGGCGACTCGCAGACCTGTGGTCGCGTCGGGGCGTGGGACTATCCGCAGATGCTCTCCTGGGAGCAACCGGTGCATGTGATCAACACGGCGGTCGGCGGCACCAACACGACGCACCTGCTGCGGGAGCTGACCGGCGGCACCGCCGAAGTGACTGCCGGGGAGCGCGAGGTGCGTGGACTGGGCGTCGGTTGGGGTTCCGGCCCCTATCCCGGCCAGAGCATCCGCCTCGGCGCCGAGAGCTACACGATCGACCGCATCGAGGTCCATGACCACAGGACGCGTGAGGTCTCCATCTGGATCACCGAGCCTGCGCGAGAGGACTTCAGCGGCACCGACCATGCTGTCGAGCCGGGCTGGGACGTGCGTATCGCGCAGCGCCGGCCGGATTTCGCCTGCTTCATGTACTCCGTCAACGACACCGGGCACAGCAGCGAGCAGTTCACCGCTAATATCCGCGAGATCGTCGAGCGCACTCGCGCCCTCGGGGCCGAGCCGGTCCTGCTCAGCGGCGTCCCGCTCATGGTGGCCGATCTCGGCGGCTCACACCCGGGGAACAATGTGAAGGTGGCCGTGCGCGCCAATGACCTGCTGGCCTGCTCGGCTGAACTGGACGTGCCCTACGCCGACATATTCAGCTCGCTGATGCTGCTCGATCAGCACTGCACCGCCACCTGGGTGGATACCGTGCACCCGACCAGCGATGGCTCGACACTGATGCTGGTGGCGCTGCGCGAGATATTCGACCACCTCGGCCTCTCCGGCAACCCCTACTTCGTCCGCGGCTACCGCGTGGACGAACTCTGCCCGCCCGACCGGCACGAGGCGCTCACCCCCATCTCCACCAGCCAGCCCGACCACAACATCGCGGGCAAGCTCGATGACAACAACTTCGACCTCGCCGCCATCCATGCCCGCGATGAATACGCGCTGATTGCCGAAGCCGATGGCGATCCGCTCGCCAGCGAAAGCCCCCTGCTCCTGCGCTTTGGTGTCGGCGATCCGGCGCTGCTGCAGTCGATCGCGCTGCGCGTTGTGCTGGCGGCCCCTGCCACGGTCTCCGTCTTTGACTGGCACTCGCGGCAGTGGCGCGAGGTCGCCGAGGGCCACGGAGAGCTTGCCGCAACCGTCGCGGCTGAGGAGATGGCCTCGCTCGTATCGGAGCGAAGCCTGTGGCTGGGCCTGCAGGGCCCGGCGGGCGTCTCGCTCGACTACGCGGGGCTGACGCTTGAGGGAGAGCCGCAGCCGTGGGAGCCGCGGAAGAATGCCGGAGCCATGCTGTGGCCCGAACCGGGTTCGTTGGACTGGCATGAAGACGCCGCCGATCTCATCGCCAACGGGAGCCTGTCGGCGCTTGAGGGAGAGCTGCCCGCGGGCTGGCAAATGCAGGGCGCCGACGCGGCCTACATCCGCGGCGGAGTAGTAGCCGAGGGGCTGGGCGAACTGAAGCTGGAGGGCGGCGTGGGGGCATTCGCCTGTCCGACCGGCGAGTTGGTCGCGGCGCGTCCACTGGACCTGCTGGAGGTCATGGATGGCTCGGAGGACGAGCCGGGGCGCTACCTGATCCGTTCGGTGTCGGAAGATGGGTCGGTGCGGCTGCGCCGGAGGCCCGAGACGCCCGCCGCCAATCTGCCGTTCAAGCTACTGCGGACTTCGGGCTGCCCGGCGGTTCCGGGCGACTGCGCCATCGCCTGCCGGGGGGAAAGCCACTGGCAGACCACGGTCCCTGATCTGCAGCCGGGCGACTACCGCCTCGGCTTCTACTACCGGGCGTACGATCCGCCAGCGATGAAGGCCAAAGGTGGCCCGGGATTGGCCGCTCGGGTTGACGTGGCTCACGGCTCTGCTACGGAGCCCGCCTCCACGGGGCCGCTGATGACCGCGTGGCACTGGCAGCGCGCATGGCTGGACTTCTCTGTGCCGGAGGCGGGCGACCTGCTCGTGCTCCCGCGAGCCGAGGGCGACACTACCGTCGAGTTCACCGGCTTCAGTCTGCATCGGCGGTAGAGCAAGCTCCGGTCCTGCTCCTCATTCCGGGAGCGGCACATCCTCGTCCGCCAGTTCGATGGCGCAGGGCGTGGTGCCCTTGCGGTAGATCACCGGCTGATCGAGCGGCGAGGCCCAGACCTCGGCGCCGGGTGGACTGGAGCTTACCTGCAGGTTGTATGCGGCGGCGGGCAGCGCGGGGAGAACGATCGCGGCGAGGACAGCGGCAATGCACTTCATGACAGGAGCCCCCTCGGCGTCGGATCTGTCAGGCCGAAACGCCCTGCTACCTTCGCGGGTAGCAGGCAATATCCTCCCGCCCGAGCGCGATTGTAACTCTTCTACTCGCGCTCGCTCCTGATGATCAGCCCTCTCGTGCGCCCGCCGCTACTTCAGTTCCGCCGGGCACTCGCCGCTGTAGCCGTAGCTCTCGCAGTCGAGACTGCCGTTGAAGTGCATCAGCAGGCGCGTCTGCTCATCCACTTCGAACTCCTCATCGCGCGACAGCGGCTCGAAGTCGCCAGTGTAGCGCTGCACGCTCGAGATCCGCAGTTCGTCCACCGCGCCCTCGAGGTCGTAGATGCTAAGCAGCGTGGGGATCGCCGGGATGAACGCCTCGTAGTTGCGGTAGTTGTTGTGCTGCCCCCGCAGGCCGTTGACGTAAAGTTCGGCGACAAGCACGTTGTTCTGCGGCTTGGTGTGATACGGGACGGTCTGCGGCACGATACCATCCCGCGGCCCCCAGACCCATGCGATGTGAACCCACTCGTTGGCGGCGAATGCCGTCCGCCTCCACGCCTGCAGCGAGTGGGGCTTGTCCATGCAGGTGCTCATCATGAAGGCATTCAGGCAGTGCGAGAAGTTGAAGTCAAGGTAGGCATCCCGATTGCGCGGGGCCATGCGGTAGCTCAGCGTGCAGTCATTGCTGTCAGGCACAGAGAAGCGCAGAAGCGTCTTGCTGAACATCGCCGCGCCCGGCTTGGGCGCGGGCAGATCCACTCCGGTCCAACTGGGGCGGAACCAGAACTCGACCGTCCCCTCGCGGCCGGGGAAGAACTGGTTGCCATCCCCGGACGGATGCGCTTCGCCCAGCGCAACTGCCAGCGTCGGCCGCTTCACGTAGAGGGCCTGGTTGTCGGGTGTGCGCAGAGCGCCCGGAACGAACTCCGTCTGTGCGGGCGGGGTCTCGGCCACGGGAAGCTCCTGCCGCTCCCACGGGATCGGCGGCTCGAAGTAGGCCTCCGCCGACTCGGGCGCGAAGAACGGAGGCAGATTGCGCAGGAGCACCAGTTCGTTGACCACCGGCAGGAAGCTCCACAGCCCCGGTCGGTCGGCCGGGAGATCCACTGCTCCATGCTGCGGCTCCGCGTCAGGCCACGGGCTGCCCTGCGGATCAAAGAGCAGCGCTGTGCCCTCAAACTCGATCCGCGCGTCGCGAGCATCCTCCGGCACCCTGAAGAAGTACTTCACCTGCGGCACCTGCGAGCCGGGCCGCCAGTAGGAGGGCGCGTAGATTACCAGCGGGACCTCCGAGGCCGCGACGGCCACCTGCTGGCCGAAGTTGCTCGGAACGATCTCGTAGGCGCCATCGGGGGCATCGCCGGGGATGAGAATGCTGCAGTTGTTGTAAGACTCATCCAGCAGCCACGGGAGCGCCGCATCCGGATCATCGCGCTTCCCCGCGGGCACAATGACAAAGTCTGGCACCATCGCCTCTTCCTGCCCGGGATTGCTCCCCGCCGCCTTGGGCGCCGGGTCCACGTCAAGTGCGACCGGTTCATCGCCGCGCTTGAGCACCACCATGCTCGTGCGGGAGCCGAAGTCCTCATAGGAGGCCCATGACGAGAACGGCGCGCTGTCCAGTCCCTTGGCTACCAGCGCCGCCTGCACGTGCGGGATACCCTCCAGCACAAATGTGCAGGCCTCGGCGCCGTTGACGCTCGCCATCTCGCCGGTCTCAGGGTCATACGCGCTGCTGGCGTAGCGCATGGCGGCCAGCATCCCCTGCAGGTAGCGCGCGTCATCTGTCTCGCGATAGAGCCACGAACCGGCGATGCCCAGCGGGTTGGTGTAAAAGAGCGGCTCATCACCGAGGAAGTTCTGCCACCAGTAGCGCGCGAGCTTCGTCGCGATGTCGTGATAGCGCTGCGTGCCGATGATCTCCCAGCCATCCATCAGACCGCGGATATCCACCTGCGTCTTGTAGGTGGTGTTGCGCTCCTCGGTGGGGTAGATGGGGCGCTTCTGAAAGATGCCAAGCTCAGCCTCGGGGCGGTAGATCACATCGAGCACCGCGTCGGCCATGTCGCGCAGGTCGCGGTCCCACGTGAAGCCGTAGCACTGGATGAGCAGCCTCATGCGGGCAAGCTGGCGCGCATCCCGCGCAACTGCTGAGGGCGACCACGCCTTCTTCACGCCGTAGATGTAGTCGAGCACACCATCGCCCGAGCGGCGGAAGCCGGTCAGGTAGTAGTCGTGGATGAGCATGTTGAGGTTCGATGAACTGCTGATGTGCACGGAGTTGTACGCGCACCAGTAGAACGGGAACATGCCCATGTAGACCTCACCGTTGCGCGACTCCGTGCCGTCGGCGGAGTGGAAGAGCCCGCGCGTGGCACGAGGGCCATCCCAGTGGGCCATGCAACCTTCCATCTGCGCGCGGTTGGTACTCTCGGCGAAGTTGCGGATGGAGCGGTCGCCGGAGCGTTCGTATACCGTCCAGAGGTCCGAGCGCAGCGTGTAGGTGTTGACGCAGTAGCGGTAGGGGCGGGCGTAGTTGCCGACGTAGCCAAGGTGCGGCCCCATGTTGTAATCCATGAAGCCGAACTCGCCGAACATGTCGTTCTTTCCCGCCCACATATCCACCGTTGCATCAATGGCGGCCTCGGCCTCGGGGAAGCGCTCGGTGTCGCGCGGATGGATTGCGCCCACTGCGCCGGAGGAGCAGATCCACGCCGGGTCGGCGATGACATGCACCTGCGCGCTGTGCAGACGCGAGAGTTCCGACATATCAGCGGGATCCGCGTTCGCGGGCATCGGCGCGAGCAGCATCTCGTGCGTCTTTGCCCAGCCGATGGCGTTGCTGTCGAGCGCCGACGCCTGCTGGATGACCTCCTCGCGCGACTTGCGTATCCGCGAGGGGATCGTGTTCTCATACCACGTCCCGAGGTCCCACTTCCCCACCAGCGTGGCGGCGCGGAAGTCCAGTTCCTCACCTGCGCGGTTGCTGAAGAGCCGCAACACCACGCGGTCCGGCCGGACCTCGAACTCCTTGGGGTGCTGGCGAGCGGCCTCACGGCAGGACAGCAGCAGTGTGCCAGCGCTTCCCCGTAGCGCCGCCCAGTCGCCCATCTCCTCGCCCTCGACCTGCGGGGTCAGGCGATCCTGCGCATCCAGCGCCCCGGCGGCGAAGTGGTTCTCGCCGACCTGAAAGCGCATGTGCTGGTCCTGAAAGAGGCTCGCGCCGGGGGTCTGAGCGCCCAGCGCCACACGATAAAACTGCCCCGGATCCTCCCGCGAGACGCCAAGCAGTGCTGCCGGATCAGCGCCCGGCGCGACGGCAAACTCCCAGCCGATGTCGCGGAACCAGACCTCGTTGGTGTTCTGAGTGATGATGAAGGTGTGAATGACGCGCACGGCCGCCTGCCCGGCGTTAGCCTCGATGCGCGTGATCTGCCGCGCCAGTGGCTCACCATCGGCGGTGCGGTAGTCGCCCTCGAAGCGAACGCATGCCGCCAGCGGCCCGGCCGCTTCGACCTCAATGATCTCGTCCTCGGCGGAGAGGCTCGCGACGCGCCCCTGCTGATCGATGACGTAAAGCCCACGCGTGCCGGCGGAGGTAGCGAGGGTGCGGTCGCCGATGCGAATTTCACGGATCGGCGAACTGCCCGGCCCAAGCACGTAGGTTGCAGCGCCGGTGTTGAGCGTGATCGTGCCGTCGTCCTCAACCAGCGTTATCACCGGGCCGGAGGTGTCGCCGGCGGGTCGTGCCTCGATGAAGTACTGCCTGCCGCTGCTGACGGAAGTGTCGAAGCGGAGCCACTTGATCGCCCCCTCAGGCGCCCAGGTAGCGGTTGCCTCGCGCTGAGAGGGGACCTCTGCGCCGGTGTCGTCCACCAATCGCACCGCATCGGCGTCCCAGAGCGCCCCGGCCGGGAACGGTACGCCAAAGGTGACGGGCCAACTTGCCAGCGGCGCCGCGCCGGCGGGCGGATCGATGTTGATCGGGATGCGCGTGTCAGGAGTGAGCGGCTGTGTCGTCGCGGCAGCGGTGAGGCCGACGGTCTCCGTGGCTACCGCGGCGCCATTGCGGACAAGCTCAACCGTCAGTTGCGCCTCTATGAGATCGAGGCTGCGCAGGTCGGCGGAGACGAGTCCGGAGGCCTGAGTGGCGGGCGCCTCCATCCGCGCCAGCTCTTCGCCTCCGTTCCGGCGCTGCAGGACCGCGCGGACAGTCGCGCCGGCGGCGACATGGTCCGGCCGAACCGACACCTCGCCCTCGATCCACCGCTCACCCGGGCGGGCGGCGGTGCGATCGAAGCGGACGGTCATCGGTTCGCCAGTGACCGCCGCGGGATCAGTCGCGTCTGCAGTGGTCGGCTCGGGCACGCCCTCGAAGACCAGTGTGCCGGCGGTGGTGTCGCCGTAGGAGCCTACCCAGCCACGGTTGCCGAGGCCGGGGCCGTTGCGGCCGATGTTGAAGCGCAGTTGCGGCCGCCATGCCTTCAGGTCGAGCGCCGCGGCAGGCAGGCCAACCTCCACGCACCAGCCGTCCGCGGTATCGCCGACCGCGTGCTGCCACTCGGGGTTGAAGGTCGCTCGCTCCTGGGCGCGAGCGTCATAAATACTGTTGGCGGAGGAGATGACGAACTGATAAATCTCACTGCCCCCACCCTTGAGGTCGAACCAGATCTCAATACAGTCGTCGCTGTAGGCGCCATCATCCCGCTTGCGCTCCGGTGCAACCCGTTCGCGCCCCGGTTGTTCTGTACATAGCGCGCGGATGAAAAGCTGCTCATCGCTGAAGCAGATTGCGACTTCGGTAGGAGGATACGTGGTGGTGCCGCGGGGGAAGGTGACCTTAGTCGCCGCCTCCCAGGCAGCGTCATCAGGGCTTCCGTCAATCGTGGGCGCGACCTCGCAGGCGTTGATCTTGAGCAGCGTCGGGGTCGTCGAGGTCCATGCACCCCAGTCGGTACGGGGCGTGAAGTCCAGCTTGAGCGGCGCACAGTGTGCCGCGCCGGCGGTCAGTACCGAGAGCACCAACACAAATCCGATCATGCCACGCATCCGAAAGTCGCCTCCATCGCGTCGCAGACTGCAGCCCTGACAGTGGCTGATGCTTCGATGGCGGCCACGAAAGGACCTGCGCCGCAGGCAGATCGAGCACGGGAGGATTGTAATGCGCGAGCGTCGTCTGGCGATGGTCATCCGGACCGGGCAGATCGCTATCTGCCTGGCAGTCGCACTGGCGGCCGGTGGCTCCGCGGCAGGCTTCGAGATCGCGTTCGTCTCCGATCGCGACGGGAGCGCCGACATCTATGTTGTGAACGACGACGGCTCCAACCTGCGGCACTTCGTGTCGCATGAGGCGTACGACACCTCCCCCGCATGGTCTCCTGACGGGGCTCAAATGCTCTTTCTATCCGACCGCGACGGCACTCCCGACGTGCATATCTGCGACGCGCGCGGCCGCGGGGTGCGCAACATCACCCGTAGCGATGCCTTCGAGGACAGCCCCGGCTGGTCGCCTGATGGCAGGCAGATCGTCTTTGTCTCCGACCGTGAGGGCGACCTCGAGGTCTACGTCGCCGCGGCGGATGGCAGCGACGTCCGCAGCATGACGGCCGACCGGGAGTGGGATGGCTATCCGGCCTGGTCGCTGAGAGGGGATCTGATCGCGTGGGTCACAGATCGCGAGGAGAACCAGGAGGTGGTGGTCGCAGCGCCGGATGGATCGCAGATGCGCTTCGTTGCGCCGCATCCCGCGTGGGATGGCGACCCGACATTCTCCCCCGATGGCGCCGAGCTTGCCTTCCGCACCCATCGCGACGGGAACATCAGCGTCTACATCTGCGATCTCGCCACCGGAGGCCTGCGCAATATCAGCGGGACCGAAGGCTGGAGCGAGGCTCCCGCGTGGTCACCCGACGGCGGCAGGATCGCTTTTGCCTCCTCCCCCGCGGCTAACCGCGAGATCGTGGTGGCGGAGGCGGCTTCCGGCGCGCTCACCAACATCACGAACGCGTCGAGCAATGAGTGGCTGCCGCGCTGGTCGCCCGATGGTGCGAAGATCGCCTTCATTTCCGACCGAGCGGGCGACTTGCGGCTCTACGTGGCGAACGCAGACGGTTCCGGCGTCATCGAAGTCGGCGGGGGCCCGGTGCTCGACGTGCCCGTCTCGTGGCGCCCGCAGCCCTGAGCGGGCTACCGATCGGCCTGCTGGTCGCGCGCTCGCTGCCACTGTGCGACGATGTAGGTGAAGATGTTCACGCCCATCCGGAAGGCGGGCTCGCGGCTTTCGGGCCGCACCCACTCGCCGGTCCCCTCCCAGCAGTCCCCGTAGTCATTGCGGGAGAAGATCACGCCGAGACGCCCGCCCTCTACCTCGATGCCCTGCAGCGGATAGCGCTCGCCCATGTCGCCCGCCGGGACGCGGTCGAGGACGTAGTGTGTGCGGTAGATCTCGTGGTCAACGCCGAGGTTCCCGAAGCCTGTCCCGAAAGTCTTGTGCATCTCGCGGCGGAAGCACTCGCCGAACGGACCGTGGGAGTCTTCGCCGAAGATCGTCCCTCCGCTGGCAACGTAACGCCGCAGCGTCTCGCGCTCCTCCTCGGTGAGTGAGAAGGCGCGATGGCCGCGCAGGTGCAGCACCGGCGAGTGCTGCACGTTCTCCAGCGTCAGCGGCACGTAGCGGTCGTGGACGGTGACGCGGATGTTCGTGCGCTGGCGCATTTCGCCGAGGAGATTGCGCATGCCCTCGGCGTCTGTGTGATAGTCCGAGGTGGTGATGCCCATCGGCATGTCGAAGCTGCCGCTGACGTTCGTGTAGAGGCCGCCGGGCGTGCTCTTCGCGCCGCTCAGGTCCCATCCCGGCCCGAGTCCACCGAGACCCGGCAGTCCATCGGCAGAGCCCGCCAGTGCCAGTCGCTCGCCCAGCGCAGGCAGGGGAGGAAGTCCCGGTCCACCCTCGCCACCACCCCCAGCAGGCAGGCCGCCCGCAACGGGGCCTCCTGCTCCCGGCACGGTGTCCACGCCGGCGCCTGCTGCGATGCCGCCTCCCGGCGACCCCACTGCGCCTCCGCCGCCGGTCGGCTGGTGCACGATCACCGGGATCAGCTTCCCGTCCCCGGGGCCGCCACTGCCCGCCGATCCGCCACCGGGTGTCGGGCCGAGCCCGACAGCGCCGACCAGTGCGCCCCACAGCGATTCGGGCACCACGCCCTGAAGAGGCGCGGGAACCTGCGACGAAGTGCCGAAGCCTTCCGCCAACTGCCCGACCGGCCCAACACCGGGGCCCGTGGCGGCTCCAACGCCGCCACCGCTGCCACTGCCGAGGCCGCCTGCGCCTCCCTGGCCGCCACCGGCACCCTCGCCACCCACTCCCGGAGCCGTCGCGATCACCTGCCAGCCCTCCGGCGCACTCTTCGCTCCCTGCCAGCGGCCATCGCCACGATCGCCGCTGCCACCGCGGGGTGCCTCGGTGCCACGGCTACCCCCGCCAGGCGTGCCCTCGGCACCGCCTCCACCACTGGTCGCGCCACCGAATGATGACCCGACGCGCGCAGGCCCATCTCCTCCGCGGTTGAGCGCGATCCGCACCGGTCCGCCTCCACCCGAGGGACCCGCCGCGGACGACGCCCCGCCACCACCCGCTCCAGCACCACCCGAGCCCGCCGCTACGGGAGTCCCCGCCAGAGTGATCGGAGCGGCCTTCGGACCGTCAGAGCCAGCACCGCTCGGAGCGCGCGGCCCCGGCTCCCCTGCTCGAAGCGGGCGATCTGCAGCGCCTGAGGTGCCGGATGAGCGCGCTGGGGCAGAAGACGCAGGTCCGACCGGGCCTGCGCCGGGGGAGTATCCGCTCGCAAAGCGCGGGCTACCATCTCCGGGACGCGTACCGGCCTGCTGTTGAGCCGGGGCGCCACTGCCCGCGCCCGGCAGTGCCGCGCGGGCATCCGCCATCTGCGGGGAGAGCTTCTCCCCGCTCGCGACATCTGCGCCCTGCGCCGCGCGCGGCGCTTCGGCAGTGGCGGTCTGCTCCGAGGGGGCCATCGCGATCACCGGTCCGGGGCTCGCGCGGCCTTCAGCTCGCCCGCCGCCCAGCGAGGCGCTCACAACCGGCGCCGGAGCGGCCGGCCCGGGAAGAGGTGCGGGTTCCGACGAAGCAGCCACGGGGGCGCTCGCGGTGGTTGACGGGACCGCCTTGGGGAGATCGAGACTCGACGCCGACGCCACCAGCGGCTCGGACGCCGGAGCCTCCTCTTCATGCGCTGCCGGCGTGGGGTAGATGACCACCGGCTGCGGCGCGGGCGCCGGCGCTGAGATAGCTACCGGCTGCGGCGCGGGCTGGGGCTCAGGGGGCAGCACCGCAAGAGCGGGCGCCGGTTCAGGCTCGGCGACAGGAGCCGGTTCCGGCATCGGCTCAGGCGCAGCCTGCTCGGGCTCCGGCTCGGCCTCGGTCACCGGTGATTCTTCCGCCGCCGGTCGCGGACGTGGTCTTGGCGCGCGACGCACCGGGCGTCTCCTGACCACCCGCTGCACGACGCGCCGCTGGGTCACCTGCGGCGTTGGTGCAGGAGGCGGTGGGGGAGGGGGCTTGACGTAGGTGACAAAATCAACTGCGGTCTCAGTCACGCGCCGCACCGTCTCGTCGCGGAACTCCCCGACGCTGCCGCTCATGGGCACGGTCAGGAACGCGATGATGTGAATCATCACCGAGCAAAACAGCGCCCAGGCAAATCCCGTCTTCCGCCGCACCGGCCCTGTCTCCATGGTCATCAGGCTCAGCGGTCGCCCGGTTCACCCACCACGGCGCCGGGATGCCCCGCCTCCACCTCGGCCGCCAGTGTAATGTCTGCGCCCAGCAGCTTCGCCACGTCCATCACCGTAACGATGGTTCCGTAGGGCACGCCCTCATCGCCCCGAATCGTGACACCGCTTACATCGGCCTTCGAGAACTCCCCGCGAAGCACCTCGCGCAGATCTCCGGGGGCAATCCAACCCTCATTGACCCGGATCCTGCCCTCTCGGCTCACCCAGATCGTCACCTCGCGCTTCTCCAGCTTCTCCGAGGACAGCGCCTTCGGCAGCGTGATGTCGAGGCCGGTGTCCTTCGCGAAGGTGCTGGTGAGCATGAAGAAGATGATGAGCAGGAAGGCCACATCCGCCATCGTGGCCATCGGTAGCGGGTTGATCGGCGGCAGGCGGCGCTGTAGCTTCATGCCGCCTCATCTCCGGAGATCATGCTCGCCACGCGGCTGCCCGCGATCTCCATCGAGAGCGCGATGGAGTTGACGCGCGCCACGAAGACGCTGTAGGCGATGAAGCAGGGGATGGCGACGATCAGCCCCGAGGCGGTGGTGATGAGCGCCTCACCTATGCCCGCCGCGACGATGGCGGGCTCGCCCATCCCGTGCTCGGCGATCGCCGTGAAGGCGCGGATCATCCCGCTGACCGTCCCGAGGAAGCCGATCAGCGGTGCGATACTTGCGACCGTGGAGAGTGCCGGCAGGCCTGCCTCGAGCGAGGCCATCTCCTCGGCGCCCGCGGCGGCAGCGGCCTCCCGCGGGCTGATGAAGCTCGCCTGGGCGGCGGCGAGTGTCGAGCCGAGTACCGCCGCGACGGATGAGGAGGAGAGGCTCGCCTGCCGTGCGGCCTGCTCCATCTCTCCGGCCTCCACCAGCCGGATGGTGTCCGCGACCAGTGGCCTCGCGCCGCGCCCGGCCACCCAGAGCGTGATGCTCTTGTAAATGATGATCGCGAGGGCGATCACCGAACATGCCAGCAGCGCCCACATCCACGAGCCGCCGCGCACGAAGTAATCCACCAGCGCAGGTGTCCAGGCAAGCTCACCCATCCGTGATCTCCTCCGATGCTGCTAACGCATGATCCCGATCTTCGATCTACTGCCCAAGCTCACGCAGTCTCTGTGCAGCCTTCTGCGCCCACTGCGCCTGATCGGCGTACTGCCGCTCGATGACGCGGTAGCTGCGGATCGCGTTCTCGGTCTGCCCCAGTTCCTCGTAACACTCCCCGGCGGCAAACTGCGCAGGAGCGGCCCACTCCGCCGTCGGGTGCAGGATAGCGACCTTCAGCAGCTCCTCCGCCGCAGCCGCCGTGTCGCCCGCAGCGCGCAGAGCCAGCCCAAGCTCATACTGCGCCTCCGCCGCCACTCGTGGACCGCCCAGAGCAGCCGCCTGCCGCAGCGCCGCTACTGCCTCCTGCGGCTGCCCGAGCGTGCGGCTGGCTTTGCCCCTGCCGAGCCATGCCGCGGGTGCCGCATCATGTTCGGCCATCCGCTCAGTGACTGCCGTGAACGCCCCGAGCGCATCCTGCGGGCGGTCGAGATGCAGATACGCCTCGCCCAGCAGCGTCAGCGCCCAACCGATCCGGTCATCATCATCGGTCTCGTCGCGCAGCGGCTCCAGCATCTCCACGACGCGATCGTGCCGCCCGTCATCGGCCAGCAACCGTGCCGCCTGATAGCGAGCGTCGGCGAGCACATCGGCGGGCACCGGCGCCTGAGAGGTGGCGATGAATGCCTCCAGCGCCTGCGCGCTCTGCTCCTGCCGCAGGGCCGCCCATGCCAGGCCGTACTGCGCGAGGCCGGCGGAGTTGCCCTCTGCCTGATGCACGAGCACGCGCCGCCACGTACTCCGCGCGCCGTCGTAGTCCTCCGCCTCGAACTGCGCCTGCCCGACCGCCAGCAGGCCCTCCAGCGCCGATGCCGCCGCCGGCGAGTCGCCGAAATCGTCGAGTACCTTCTCAAACGAGGCGAGGGCACGATCGGGGTCCCCGATCCGGCACCACGCCACGCCTACCAGTGCCCACGGCGCGCTCTCCCCGGTCGGGTCGGCCTTCAGCGACTTCTCGTAAAGCTCCAGCGCGTCGTTACCGCGCTCTGCACCGCGAAGCGCCTCCGCTAGCCGGTATGCCGCGAAGCCAAGTGCGCCTGCCGGCGGTTCCGCGCGCTCGAGCGTGCTCAGAAGCCGCCGGGCCTCGTCGATCTCAGCGGCTGCGGCGTGCATGCCAACGAGCGACGCCCTCGCCCATGCGGCGAACTCCGCGGCCTCTTCATCGGCGGCGACTTCAGCGTAGAGCCGCCGGGCATCGGCGGGACGGTCGAGCCGCTCGTAGCAGGCCGCCATCAGGTAGCGCGCCTCGGGGCGTCGGGGGCTGTCGGCGTGGTTGTCCAGCAGCAGCCCGAGCATCTCCAGCGCGGGTTCATACTGCCCGGCGTCGAAGTAGGCGCGGCCGACGCGGTAGGCCGATTCGGCCGCTGACTCGGCTGCCGGATCATCGCGCACGGTCTGCGCAAGCTCCTCCAGCGCCTCCGGCGATTGTGCCTGCGAGTAGCGCGCCCACTGCGCGGCCGTCTGCGCCTCGCGGCGGCGGTCGGGGTCCGCGATCTTCTGCGCGGCCGTCTCGTATGCCGCGACGGCGCCCTCGACGTCCCCGGCAGCGGCCTTGAGCCGCCCGACGTGCAGCCATGCGTCCCCGGCTTGCGGCCCGTCCGGGGTATCCTCGATCAGTCGCAGGTATGCGGCGAGCGCCGCGTCAGATTGCCCCTGCCGCTCATGCGTCATGGCGAGCCAGTAGAGCGCCTCCCCCGCCAGCTTCGACGTGGTGTCAACCGCCGCGGCCTGATATGCGGCGGCGGCGTCATCCCAGCGCTGGAGGTGGAAGAGGCTGTCGGCGACTCGCAGCCGAGCCTCTGCGGCAAGCTCATGCCCCGGGTGCTGCACAGTCAGCGTCCGGTATGCCTCAAGCGCCTGCTCGTAGCGCTCCTGCTGGAAGTGGCAGTTGGCGAGCGCCATCCTCGCCGCCGACACGAAGGGCGCACTCCCGTGCCTGTCAATAACCGCCTGGTAAGCCGCCAACGCTCCGGGTATGTCACCCTGCAGGTGCAGGGCGCGAGCGAGGAGATACTGCGACTCGCCCGCCACCGGACTGTCGGGGAACTCCTGGCCCACCCGACTCAGCGGCTCCACCGCCTCCTGCGGGCGATCCAGCCGCAGGTAGCAGAGGCCGACTGAGTAGAGAGCGTAGGGCATCTCCTGCCGGGTAAGACCGCGCCGGAGCGCGTCCTCATAGGCCTGCGCGGCCTGCTGGTACTGATCGAGATGATAGTAGCTCTCACCACGCCAGTATGAGGCCGCCGGGGCATGGCGCCCGTCGGGGAACCTGCCCAGCAGCGCCTCGTATGCCGCCAGCGCCTGCTCGTAGTCGCCAGCCTTGAAGCGCGCGTCGCCCAGCCACAGCCAACCCGGTTCTGCCTCCTCACTGGTGGGGAAGCGCGTGGTTAGCTGCTCGAACCACGGCGCCGCCTCGCTGTAGCGTCCCAGGCGGAAATGACACTCACCGGCGCGGAAGAGCACGAGGGAGATGTTCGCATGTTCGGGGTAGGCCTCAGCGAA
>JAAYJW010000254.1 GCA_012522765.1 candidate division WS1 bacterium
GCAGCAAGGTCAGCGGCAATACCGACTTCCGTCACACGGCCGGATCTACGTGGACGCAGTTCTCGCACCTCATCGCGATCCCCGAAGGCTGCACGCGCATCCAGCTTGTCGTGGATGGCCCCTACGAGACCACCGACTGGTTCGACTTCGACGAACTCACGCTGGTGCGGTCGAGCAGGCTGGATGCGGTCGCCCCCGAGGTCCTCAGCGTGTCCGACTCTCCGCTGCGGGCGATCTCCATCGCGGACTGCGACTCTTTCGCGGTGGTGCGAATCCCGTGGTCGATGAACGACCCCTATGATGGCAAAGTCGAAACCTTCGCCACGATGAGCCCCTACGCCGATCGTCCGAACCCGCGGACTGAGGTGGACTTCGACTTCAGCTTCCACGGTGCAGAGCGCGTCGGGGCGTGCATCGTCCACACCGTCGCCAGTCCCTTCGAGCGCGCCACGCTGCATGCGGAGGTTGGCGATGAGTGGGTGCAGGTTGCGCAGATAGATAATGATCTTCGCTCGGTTGTCGCGGCGAGTTTCGAGCCTGTCACTACTCAGCGGATGCGCCTGCGCATATACAAGCGCCCCGAGGACGAGACGATCAGCGTCAATGAGGTGCAGTTCTTCGAGCCGCTCAGCACGCCGCCGACGACCACCGCACGACAGGGTCTTTCGCTCGCGCAGAATCCGCCTGATGACTTCACAGAGATCCTGCGGAGCGTCGCAGGCAGTGAGTCAGAGAGCACGGTGGCGCTTGCCGGCAGGCCCGGGGGCGCGATCGAGCTTCGCGCCGCACAGACCCTCGAGGTGCTGGGTGAGGCATGTGAGCAGTCGGTCGGTGTCACCGCCGTGTCGGCGGACCTCGTCTTCGATGGCGCCGCGCCCGAACGTGCGGTGGAGATCGCTGTGATGTCGCCGAACATCCGCGACCGCAACCTGAACTTCATTCACCTGGGCGACCGCTTCCTCACCGGGAGCTTCGCGGTGGGCAATGCCCCGCCGGCGAACGTTGACCTGCGGGCTCTTGCGCGCACAATAGTCCCTCTCGCGCCTGACGGCGACCATGCCGTCGCTCGCTTCAGCGTAGATATTCCTGACACGATCGCCCGCCCCGGCGAGCGGGTCTGGCTGCGCGTGACGCCGCTTCAGGACGAGACCCTGATCGGCGATACCTCCTCGGTCGGCTGGGACGAGGTTGCGCCGGAGGTGGCGCTGCCGGAGTATCTGCCCGATCTTGAGCGCATCCTCCGCCACGCCTACGCCGCCTGCACGGAAGCGCATGTCTACGATGGCGCGCTGGGAAAGCGCGACGACATGGCGCTGGTGAGGCTGACGCGCGAGGTGCTGGCGCTCGATCCCGGCAGCTTCGCGGCGAACAAGATCGCGCATCGCGTTCTGCGGACGCGCGAGCGCGTTGACATCGAGCGACCCGGCCCCGCAAACGCACCCGACTGGGCGGTCTGGCAGCGGAAGCTGATGGACGAGTACACGGCGATCGCGCACTGGTGGATTGACAACCGGCAGTTGCCGAACGGGGAACTCGGCGGGATACTTGAGGACGATACCGAACTCACCTGCGAGTGGGCGTTCCTGCCGCTGGTGACCGGCGACGCGAAGGTGCGCGATTCGCTGGCGCTGGTGGCCGAGCGCGTCTGGGAGATAGTCGGCGATGGCGGATACAGCCCGCGCACGATGGATGCCGAGCACGCCGCTGAGTACGTCACGCTCTCCCAGCCGCAGATGATGCTGATCGACTACGGCAACCCGCTCTACGTCGAACGCTGCATGCAGATGATCAAGCACATGGAGTGGTGGACGCTCATCAACGACCACGGGCACCGCCACTTCCGCTCGTATCTGTTCAATGCGACCTCGATCAACGACGCCGAGGGCAAGGACTTCGACAACGCGCACAACGCCTACGCAATGAAGCCGGGGCTCTATGCCGCATGGTACTCGGCGAACGAGCAGCCCCGGCGCTGGCTGACCGAGTGGGCAGGCGGCTGGCTGGCCGCGGCCATGAGCACGCAAAAGGACAAGCCCGCCGGAGCCATCCCGCCGGACATCCACGCGAAGACCGGAGAGATCGCGCCCTACACCGACCGCTGGAGCCGCAGCGCCTACATGCCCGGTGGCGAGACGCACGTGCGCGACCTGCTGCTCGGCGCCTTCGACTGGACCGGAGATGACAGCTACCTCGCGCCCTTCCGCTACCCGCAGGGCCTGCGCGCGCCTGAGATGACATGGCGCATCGTATCAGGTGATACCGCGCGGGATGAGCAACTTGTCGCCATGGCCGACGCGACCATCGCCGACAACGAGCGGCTCAACGGCAGCGATGAGGAGAACTCGTGGCCTGCGACGAGCATGTACAGCGAGTTGCAGTACTACTGGGCGTGGTGGGCGACGCGCAACACGGACTACCTCGTCGAGGGCCTCAAGGAGCAGTGCCGCAACATGGAGCGGCTTCGCTGGCTGCTGACTGAGGCCGAACCTTACACCGACCGCGCCTACATCCCCGGCGACAGGCTGCTGCCGTTCATGGCGCTGGGTGGCAACGGCGGTGAAGTCCGCGCAAGCTATCCGGACTTCGCGGTAAGCTGGGAGGGCATCGGGCATGATGTCGCACCGCTGGTGACGGAGCGCACGGCGGAGCACCTGCAGGTGCTCGCGTACTCATTCGCCGATCAGCCGATCGAGGCCACCATGCGCGCCTGGAGCCTGCAGCCGGGCGTCTGGCGAGTGACTGTCGCCTCCGACGCGGACGGCGATGGCATCGCCGATGGGCCAGGCGAGAGCCGGGAGATGGACCTCATCCGCTACTCCCCGGTTCCAGTCACTCTCACGCCCGGTGTCACGACCGTCATCACCGCCGACCTGCTGGAGGCCGGCGAGGATGTGCGGTCGCGGCCAGATCTCGCCATCTCTTCGTTCGACCTCAAGCGCGAGGGCGACGATCTGGTCGTTGTCGTGCATAACATCGGCGGCAGCGATGCTCCGGCCGGAGTTCCCATCGTGGCCGTGGATGCCGATGGGCGCGAAGTCGCGAGGACACCGCTTCCTGCGCTACCCGCGCCGGTTGACTGCGCACCGAGCATGGCAGAGGTCCGGATCGCCGCGCCGAATGCCGCCAGCGTACGCATCGACCCCGATGACTCGCTTGCGGAGATCACCGGGGTCAATAACGTCGCGCCTTTGCGCTGAAGCGTCCTGAGCGCGGACCGCTCTACTCTCCGCGGAAGAGCAGCGCCGCGTAGGTGTCAAGGTCCCGCACGTCCCAGGAGCCATCCGGGGCGGTCTCAAGCGTGGTGCCCTCGTCCGGCGTGATCAACTCAGGCCGGCCTGAGGGTGCCACGTCGCTGCCGAGGCGCACGTTGACCTTCGCGCGCTCCCTGTTCGCGTAGTTGAGCAGATGCACCGCCACGCCGCCATCGGCAGTGCGGTAGACGCCGACGCCGACGTAGAGGCCGGCAGTCACATCCACCGGCAGGCCACCCGGCACCGCGCGCATGATTGCCATCGCCACCTCCGCATGCCCCTCGGGGAGATACGGGTGCAGCGGCGTGACACGTCCCTCAGGCCCGGCGGGACAACGCTCCGGCGTGTCCTCCAGCCACGTTACCCGCTCGTGATCGCGCAGATCGGCGAAGGCGTCCACCTCGCGCTCACGGTGGTTCTCATCGAAGCGCCCCGGCTCGCCGGTCAGCAGCAGCGACCCGCCGTTGTCGAGATGCGCCCGTAGCGTGGCGACCGTTTCATCACTTAGCAGGCGCTGGTTCGGCACGCAGATCAGCGCGCACTGGTTGGC
>JAAYJW010000255.1 GCA_012522765.1 candidate division WS1 bacterium
GCTCAGCAACCTCTCCTCCAACAGCGTCAACCTGCGGCTCTTCTCCAGCAGCCGCAGCAGAAGCCGCCTCTCCTGCGTAAGAAGCGCCGCTTTCCCGCCAGGTCTGAGGATGCGTCGCAGCTCGCGGACAAAGCCCGGGTAGAGGTGCCGGTTCACCAGGTGCGAGCCGATGCGGCGGCCCCAGGGGAGGTTGCAGATCACCGCATCCACGCTGCCTCTGCGCAGCGGCAGCCGCCGGGCGTCCCACTGCAGCAGCGCGCCGTCAACGTCCGCGGCCACGAGATTCTCCCTTGCCGCCTGCAGCGGCTGCGTGAAGAAGTCGCCGCCGATGAGCAGGTGCGGCGGCTGCAACCTGGCCTGCTCGACGAGGATCGTCCCTGCCCCGCACATCGGGTCCACTACGATCTCCCCGGGGCCTGCTGCTATCAGGCGGCACATCGCATGGGCGACGGTGGCGTTGAGCGATGCCGCGGCATGCCGGACGCGCGCGCGCTGGTGTAGCGGCTCCGGCGAGAGTCTGAGGCCCGCAAGCGCGGTGCCGCCGATGACGTAGACGCGGATGTCGTAGTCGTAGCCGGTGAGGTCCACGCCCCAGCCGCGGCTGCGAATCACGCCCGCCCCTGCGGCGGCGGAGACCTCCTGCGAGTTGTAGTCGTGGCTGCCGGAGCGGTAGGCGGTGATGCGGAAACTCGGCCGCGCGGGCTCACCATGCAGCAGGTGGAAAGAAGCCAGGGCCGCGTCAAGCTCAAGGCCCGCGGCCCACTCCTCGATGACAGCCAGCCCCTCGCGTCCTGCGGGAAGATCGGTCAGTTCTCCGAGGTAGCCGAGCAGGTGCTCGATGGTCATCAGGTCGAGCGCCTGTTGGGGCGGCGCGGAAGCGGCGAAGAAGAGCTTGCCGCGAGTTGCCGCGCGCAGCTCGGCCGCCGGGATGCGCTCGGCGATCTCATCGGCGACAACCGACTCAAGCCCCGCGATGATCGTCGCGAAGTAGAGAGGCTCGCCATCCGCCGCCTCGAGTCCGACCGGGGGCTCGATGATCTCCATCAGGCGCGGTCCCTCTCGCTCCAGGCGGTCACCTGCGCGCGCAGTTCCGGCAGCGCATCGGCGGCAATCGCCTCGCGCACCCGCTGCATCAGTTGCGTGTAGAAGCGCACGTTATGCAGGCTCAGAAGCTGCCAGCCAAGCGGTTCCTTGATGCGGTGCAGGTGGCGGAGGTAGGCGCGGGAGAAACCGCCCTCACATGCCGGGCAGTCGCACTCCTCAGAAAGCGGGCGCGTGTCGGTCTCGTGTGCGGCTCCGCCGATGCGGATCACGCCCTCCCACGTCATGACGCTGCCGTGGCGGGCGTTGCGTGTGGGGAGAACGCAGTCGAAGAGGTCCACGCCCTCAGCGGCGCAGTCAACGATGTCCAGCGGAGTACCCACGCCCATCAGGTGCACCGGCCGCTCCGGCGGCAGCGCCTCCTGTGCCGCGCGAAGGGCGATCATCATGTCCTCGCGCTCCTCCCCCACCGAGAGGCCGCCGATGCCGAAGCCGGGGAAGCCCATCGCGGCGGTCTCGCGGGCACTGCGCTCGCGCAGATCCGGGTACAGGCCGCCCTGCACGATGCCGAAGAGCTGCTGGTAGTCGTGCGAGTGCGCCTCCAGGCAGCGCGCGGCCCAGCGCAGCGTCATCTCCACGGAGTGTTCGACGTACTCCCGCTCCGCCGGGCAGGGGCAGCACTCATCCAGCGGCATCGCGATGTCGCTGCCGAGCGCCATCTGAATCGCGACGGAGAGTTCAGGTGTGAGCAATATCTTCGTGCCATCCACGGGCGACCGGAAGGTGACGCCCTCTTCGGTGATGTCGCCGGGGTCGGCGAGCGAGAAGACCTGGAAGCCGCCGCTGTCGGTGAGGATCGGGCGATCCCAGCACATGAAGCGGTGCAGGCCGCCGCATTGCGCGACGACGTCCTCGCCGGGGCGCAGGTGCAGATGGTAGGCATTGGCGACGAGGATCTGCACGCCGGCAGCCGCGATCTCCGCGGGCGGGCATGCCCGCAGCACCGCGCGGCTGGCGCAGGGCATGTACGCGGGCGTCTCGACCACCCCGTGCGCGAGCGTCAGGAGCCCGGTGCGGGCCCTGCCGCCGGCCGACTGGTGCCTGATCTCGAAGGTCATGCCTGCGTCACGTCCTCAGTGTATCATCATCGCATCGCCGTAGCTGTAGAAGCGGTACCCGTGCTCCAGCGCTTCCTCGTAGGCGCGCATGAGCATTTCGCGGCTGCCGCAGAAGGCCGACACCATCATCAGCAGCGTCGAGCGCGGCAGGTGGAAGTTCGTCACCATGGCTTCCACGGCGCGGAAGCGGTAGCCAGGGTAGATGAAGATCTCGGTGTGCCCTGAGCCGGGCTCGATGCGCCCCTGCTCGTCGGCCACGCTCTCGAGCGTCCGGCAGACGGTGGTGCCAACGGCGACGAGGCGCCCCCGGCGCTGGTTGGCGAGCGCGGCGAACTCGGGTGATACGCGGTAGAACTCGGCGTGCATCCGGTGCTCGGTGACGAACTCCGTGCGCACCGGGCGGAAGGTGCCGAGACCGACGTGCAGCGTCACGTAGCCGACGCCGACGCCAAGCCGACGCACCTCATCGAGCAACTCCTCGGTGAAGTGCAGCCCAGCGGTGGGCGCCGCCACGGCGCCGGGTTCCCGGGCATACACTGTCTGGTACCGCTCGCGGTCGGTCGGCTCGGGTTCCCGGTCGATGTAGGGCGGCAGCGGTGGCAGGCCGACATCATCAAGCACCACCAGCAGATCGCCCTCGTACTCAAGCTCGACGAGCCGGATGCCCTCGTCACCTTCGCTGCCGCGAACGTGCGCGCGGAGCTTGTCCTCGCCGAAATGCGCAACATCACCGGGCCGCAGCCTCCGCCCGGGCTTGCCGATGGCGCGCCACAGATCGCCCTCCACCGGCTCAAGCAGCAGCAGTTCGACGCGCCCTCCCGTGGGGGCATGTCCGATGAGCCGCGCGGGTATCACGCGGGTGTCGTTGAGCGCCAGCACGTCGCCGGGCTCCAGCAGCGTGAGGATGTCCCGGAAGCGGTGGTGGCGGATCTCGCCGCTGGATCTTCGCAGTTCAAGCAGGCAGGAGGCATCGCGCATCTCGGACGGGTAGCCGGCAATGCGTTCGGGGGGAAGCTGGTAGTCGAAATCGCTCACTCTCACAGGGGGGCACCGTCAGACACTTTCGCCGAGACTGCGCGAAGACCTGCATCGGATCGGGAACTCCCGCCGTGAACGGTGCGTTGAAACAGGTGATACATGCTCCGCTGGCGGGATCGAGCGCCGCGGAGGTCGATTCATCTGTGCGAAGCGCTGATGAGAGGAACATGAGCATGAGGATCAGGCCAGCCGTCTGGCTGATGGTTGCGCTCATTTTGACACTGGCTTTGACGCTGTACGGCTGCCGGGAGGCCGCGCAGGACAGCGCGGTGCAGAATGACGCCGACGCCCACGAGCACGCCGAGGCCGAGGCACAGGAGTCTGCCACGGAGGGCCAGGTCACCGAGGAAAGCGTGGAGCCTCTGACTGCTGAAGAGGCTGAGGCCGCGCTGAACATTACGATTGATCCCGACCGCGCCTACCCGCAGACTTCATTCGACCACCTGCGCAACGTGCTCTGGACCGGCTCCGAGCAGTACAAGGCACAGGCCGTGGATGTGTTGGTGGCCCTTCTGCAGCAGAGCCGGAACGTTGATACCCGCAGGATGGCCGCTGACACGCTCAGCGCAGCCGCCGATCGCGCCGTCGGGCCGCTTACCACGGCGGCACTCAATGATAGCGACAAGTGGGTGCGCAAGGCTGCGATCGACTCGCTGGCGAAGGCGTCTCCGTCGGACGAAGTACTTGCGGCGCTGCAGCAGGCTGAGGCGGCGCCGGATCCGGATGTGCGCTACTCGGCGCTGCTTGCCGAGATGGATCAGCGGATGAACATGTCGCTTGCGCCGGAGACGTGGGAGTGGATCGCACGGCTGCTGGCGAGGCAGAGGGATGATGCGAGCGCCCAGCTTCAGATCAAGCTCGTATCGCGTGCCGAGCCGGTCCTGCCGGTCGTGATACGGGTGCTCGAGCAGGCTCCCGATGAGAACGCCCGTGCGGCGGCCGCCTGCGTGATCATGTGCATCTGCGCGGGCACCAGCCCCAAGCAGCAGGAGTTCGCTGAGCTCTCGCAGGCCATCATGAAAGAGGGTATCCCCGAGCCCAAGCCGGCCAATCTTGATGGCGTAGCGCCACTTGAGACGGCGCTGGCGGGCGATCCGTCATGGCGCGTACGAGCCATCGCTGCACAGGGCCTCGGCTACCTCGGTCAGGACAGTTCGGCGCGTCTGCTTGGCGAGGCGCTGAGCGATCCGAACGAAGAGGTGCGCTGGTGGGCGGCGCTGGCGCTGGAGACGGTGCCCTCCGAGGGTTCCGTCGCCGCACTTGCGAGTGCAGCGAACCGGGATGCCTCGACACGCGTGCGCGCGGCGGCGGTCCGCTCCCTTGGGTGGACGGGTAGCGAGCGCGCGGTGCTGCCGCTGATCCGTGCCACCGCCGACCGATCGTCCGCGGTTCGCCAGGCGGCGGCGGAGGAGCTCGGGCGCTTCGAGGACCCCGCCAGCCTGGAGGCGCTGCTGCAGCTGTTCAACGACACAAGCGAGGATGTGCGTTGGGCGGCCGTCGTGGCGGCGGGTAACCTGCGTGACGAGGAGTCAGTCCCTGCGCTGGTTGAGGCAATGCGCGACCGAAGCCCGATGGTCGCCAACGCCGCGGAGCGCGCCCTGCAGCGGATGGGCCGCGCGGAGCAGCGCTTCGGCACACGAGGCGAGGAGATGTAACGCAAGGAAGCTCGCGATGAAGCGAAGCGGCGGCGCCCTCAGGGACGCCGCCGCTCTTGTTGTACGCCCGGGCGCGCAGCGTCACCTGCTACCGTTCGACCTCCGGCGCAAGCTCGACCAGCCCCCACGTGGAAGGATCGCGCTCCCACGGGACGTCGGCTGATGTCCCGAAGAGCTGCCGGCCGTGCTGGATGTCATGCACTACCAGCGCGAGGCCGATGCGATTGCCCGCGACCGGCTCGTAGCCATGCAGCGCCTCGGGCTCGATCGCAAGCTCCAGCGCGTAGCCATCGTCGCGCAGGTCCGACGCGAGGCGCAGACGCTCTGAGCGCACCTCCGGAGCGTGCTGAAGCGACCTGCGGAGCGGCTTGTGAATGAGTTGCGGCTCATCGCCGCCTCGCCCCGGAGGGGCAGGAAGCAGCACGAGGTGGTAGCAAAACTGCGACGCGCGATGGCTGGTGCGCGCGCCGCGGGTGTCAATGAAGAGCTCGACTGCGTCGCCCGCCGCCGGGTTCTGCCGGTTGGTGACCACGCGCGCATCCTTCGGCACCTCGACGGCGAGGTAGAGCCCGCGCTCGTTCCACGCCATGAAGACGTCCGCGAACTGCTCGCCGCCGGAGAGCTGCCCCAGCGGCGGCATGCGCTGTTCCTCAGGCCAGTCGCTAAGGCATCCGTCAATGCGCGGCGACTTCCCCCGCCACGGGCAGCGCAGGATCGTCGCAAAGAGCGCGCCGGGCGGGAATTCCCAGCTTCCCTCGCTCATTCCGGCGCCACCTCCCCGTCCATCGTCGCTGCTGCAAGGGCACGGACGACCATCCGCTGGAAGGCCGCCGTGCGCACCTCGTGCTCGTAGAAGCCCCAGACGGTGATGAGGTCGTAGTCGCGCGAGCGAGTGTGCAGACGCACACGCGGCCCGCGTCCGTAGCGCGGCAGGCCCTCGATCTCATCCCATGTCGGCAGCGCAAGCTGCCGCTCCAGCGTGGCCTGGTCGAAGATACCCTTCGGCGCGCGGATCTGCAGTCGCACGTCCCAGCGCTGATCGGTGCACGCCCGCGCGAGCCAGTCGCCGTTGCGGCCCAGCGTCACGTAGCGCCGGTCCGCCCAATCGGCATCAGGTGCCTCCAGCGCGTCGGCAGCGAGGCCGATGAACGCCTCGAGCGCGGCGGGCTCCCACTCACGCGGGTCGCCGCCGGGGGTCGTCTCTGAGAGGTGCCACGCGCGACCATCGGCCTCCCACGGCCGGCGAGCGTCCTCGGCCAGCGCCTCCAGCGCCTCACGATGCCCACCACGCTGCGGCGGCGCTATCTCCTTGACTGCAAGCTCCTCGCGATGACTGCGCGCGAGCGCCTCGCTGAGGAAAGGCGCGGTGGCCGAGTCACTCGCCTGCGCGACGTCCTCGGGGCGACC
>JAAYJW010000256.1 GCA_012522765.1 candidate division WS1 bacterium
CATGTCTACACGATCCGCAGCGCCCGCCGGGATGAACTGGCCGCAGCGCTGGGAGAGCAGGGGGTCGGCCACGCCATCCACTATCGCATCCCCTGCCACCTGCAGGATGCGCTGAGCGATCTCGGCTATCCACGCGGTTCACTGCCCGAGACCGAGCGCGCCGCAAATGAGGTGCTCTCGCTGCCGATGTATCCGGAGCTGACAAACGAGCAGATAGACCGCGTCTGCGAGGTTGTAACGCGGACATTGAGTTGACGCGGCGGCGGGGCGGCTGCCTCTGCCGTACCTTGTCATAACTTGACCATGCGTGCCGCTTCCCTTATAATCAACACCACACTCAACGTGTGTTGGTTCCTGTTGTGACCGCGCCGTCCCGGGGCGGGAAGCACTGAAGGACGACGAATGGCGTCTCGACATCATCCAATCGATCGTGTCGGACTGTTGCCAGCGCTCGGTAGCGTGGAGGCTAACTGCCGATCTTCGCTGCCGGCACCCCCCCAACACTCCTGAAAGGGGTCGTCTGATGTCGAATGAGGAGCGGACTGACGAAATGAGTGAAGAGACCCGGGACGAGAGTAAGGAAGAAACCGAAGAGACGGACGATTACAGCTACGACACCAATCGTTCGGGCTCCGGCGGAGGCAGCAGCGCGGGGATCTGGGTGATCATCATCCTGGTGGTCATCGCATTGATCGGCCTGGCGTGGTACCAGTGGGACCGCAGCGTGGCGCAAAAGCGCGCTGAGGAAGCGGCTGCGAGGGAGCAGATCCGCGAGACCCAGCTTCGTGGCGTGGCGCAGGACGTTCCTGACGCCGAGGCGGCGCTCGAGCGCGGCGACATGGATGCCATGATCGACAGCCTCCGTCAGATGGACCAGAAGCTGCAGATCATCGCGACGGCCGCGAATCAGGCCGGCGACTCCGAGGCGGCGCAGCGGATCAGCGCCCAGCGCGCGGTAGTCAAAGGCTCGATCGACGACCTTGCGCCTCTATATGACCAACTGAAGGCGCAGCAGGCGGAACTGCAGCAGCGCGCGCAGGAACGCCTGCAGGCGATCCGCGGCGAGTTTGGCGTTGCGGGCCCGACCGACGAGCCCATGGGCGAAGGCGAGGACAGCGCTGCCGAGCCGGCCGGCGAAGGCGAGGACGACGTGGCCCCGCCGCCGGCGGAGGAGATGGCTCCGGAGGATGCGGAGACCGCTCCCGAGGCGGTTGACGCGGCGCCTCCAGTCGGGGACGAGACCGCCCCCGGCGCCGAGGAGCCTGTGGAGGATGCGGCTCCCGCCGAGCCTGTGCCCGCAACCTAGGTGGTCCTGAGATAATGCCGCTATACAACAGGCGCGGCAGCCTGCCAGCTTGCAGCGCCGCGCCTGTTGAGTGTGGTTGAGGTTTCGACCGGCACCGCCTGCTGGAGCAGGCAGGGTGTCGGTGTTTGTGGTTCCTGACAAGATCCTGACACGGCCGCAGCAGTGTGCCGAACCAGTCATCCCCCGAGGGTAGGCTACAGATGAGCGCAGCGAGCAAGAAGGCCGCAGCATTAATCTCCAAGCTCCGCGCCAAGAGCTCCGCCTCCCGTGATGGTGTCCTCGAAGAACTGGCGGAACTTGGCCCGAGCGCGGTACAGCCACTGATGGACGCACTCGATCATAAGGACTACAAGGTCCGCATGGCTGTCGCGGAGGCTTTGGGCAGTCTCGGCGATGAGCGCGCCATTCCCCCGCTGATTGAGGCGCTGAGCGATTCGAGCAAGAACACGCAGGAGGCCGCCGCCGGCGCACTGGCGCAGATCGGCGGTTCGGCGGTGCCCGCGCTCCTCGACGCATTGATCGGCAGCGATCAGGCCGCCCGCAAATGGGCGGCCGAGGCGCTCGGCAGCATCGGCGACACCTCCGTGGCCCAGGAGCTCATGAAGCGGCTCAATGACCCCAACATTGAGGTGCAGCGGGCGGCGGTGACGGCGCTGGGCGACCTGCGCAGCAAGCGCGCCATCGATCCGCTGATCGAGGTGCTGCGCGACGACAACGTGGACCTCGCCAAGGCCGCGGCAGATGCGCTGGGCAAGATCCGCAGCGAGGTGGCGATCGAGCCGCTGATCGAGGCGCTGGCGTCGCCGAGCATGGACGTGCGCAAGTCGGCGGCCAATTCGCTGCAGCGGGTGGGCAAGGCCGCGGTGCCGAGCCTCATCGAGGCGGTGCGCGGCGGCGACCCGCTGCTCAGGCGCTGGGGCGTCGAGGTGATGGGCGAGATCGCCGATGAGCGTGCCCTCGAACTGCTGGTTGAGTCGCTGGACGATCACGATGAGCGCGTGGTGCGCTACGCGGCGGTGGCGCTCGGCCGGCTGGGCAAGGACTCCAGCATCAAGTACCTCGAGCCGCTGCTAAAACACGAGAACAAAGACATCCGCTATGCGGCGGTGGAGGGCCTCTCGGGCACCTGCAGCTACAGGGCGGTGGATGCGGTTGCGGGGGCTCTGAGGGACCCCGACTGGGTAGTGCGGATGACGGCGGCGGTCGGGTTGGGCGAGATAGCTTCACGCACCTGCGTCGAACCGCTGCTGGAGGCGCTTGAGGACGAGGAGTGGAGTGTGCGGCGTCATGCGGCCCTGTCCCTTGGCCGGGTCGGGATCAAGAAGCGCGCCGTTGAGGCGCTGGCGGAGTTGCTCCACGACCCGAAGGAACTCGTGCGCAGCGCGGCCGCACAGGCGCTGGGCGAACTCGGCGATGAAGAGATGATCGAGCACATTGAGAAGCTGCTCGATGATGACGACCCGAAGGTTGTCGCCGCCGCCGAGGAAGCCCTCATGAGGCTGGGCGTGGAGTTCGACTGAGAGGCGCGTCGTGAGCCAGCCTCCGCAGGGCCCGATCTTCGGGCCCTGTTTCATGTACGGCTGCCCAACCGTGCCGGTGGTCACCTTGCCTTTTGGGGGAGCGTACCGTATAATCGCCGACGGTGCCACAGAGACATTCGGCGGCCCGTATTTTGACCTCCGGCCTGCGCCGGGGATCTGCCAGAAGGGGCTGATTCACCTTGCGGCGTCTGCTTGCGATCTGCAGTGGGATGGCGCTCTTGATGCTCATTGGTTGCCAGACCATGTCCCCCACCGGCTCACCGCTTTCCCCCACCGGAACGGCGGACGGGGAAGAGACTGCTGCGCTGACTGAACAGGAGCGCCAGGAGCTTGTCCGGGAGACCCTGAAGGAACTCGGGCTCGATGACATTCAGACCCTGAAGACGAAGATTGCCCGCCTGGAGGCCCAGGAGCGCGCGAAGGCAGGTCCTCCGGCGCTGGCGAAGGATATGTGGCCGACCAAGCGTGTGCTCAGCGATGCGATTCAGGCCGCGCGCACGCAGAAGGCCACGGAGGTGGGCGCCGCACTCGAGCGCCTCGAGCCGCTGGTCGCGACTGTAACCGCCGATCTGCCGGCGAACATGATCTCCGTGCATTGCGAGCGCGCCCTCGCCTACCTCAGCAGCAATGAACTCAACGAGGCCGCCGAGGAGCTGGCGCAGGCGTATGACGTGGCGCATGAGTCGAAGTTCGCGACGCTGGTTCCGGCGGGCGTAGAGGACATGATCCAGACCAACGCGCGCAGTCAGGTTGCCGCCGCACGGCCGCAGGAGGCTGCAACGGTAGTCCAGACGGTGCTGCAGAAGTGTCGCGCACATGAGAGCATGGCCACGATGAAGCGCATCGCACAGGGCGTTGTGGGTGCGCGTGAGGCGCTCGACCGGGGCGCGTGGCCGGTTGTCGAGGCGGAGCTTTTCGAGGTACATCGCGAGTTGACCGACTTTGATTCGCGTTTGCAGACTGAGCGCTGGCTGCTCGATGAGGACGAAGCAACCGCCACAGGCTCCGCTACAGCAGGCGCGGCGGCGCCAGAGACGCCGACTAACGCCGAGGGTGCCACCGAGGGAGCGGCCGCTCCCACCGGCGAGGCCGCCGCAGGAGCCGAGACGCCTCAGAATGCCGGCGGCGCCACAGGACCGGCTGCCACGCCCGCTCCGGGTGCCGGCACCGCTCCTCAGCCCACGCGCTGAGGGCGTCTGATGGAAATCAGCAAGCTGCAGGCAACGGCCTCGTAACGGGCCGTTGCCTGTCTTCATAGTTCGACCCGTTACTGCCTCAGATCACAGCGATGCCTGACGCACTGGATTACAGGAATGGCTGATGTGCGATGAGCAATCAGACCCCCGAGTTCGTACACCTGCACGTGCATAGCGAGTACAGCCTCCTCGATGGTGCGATCGCCCTGTCGAAGCTGCCCGAGCGTGTGCATGAGCTTGGGATGCAGTCGGTCGCTTTGACCGACCACGGGGTCATGTACGGCGCCATCGACTTCTACAAGGGCTGCAAGGAGGCGGGTGTCAAGCCGATCATCGGCTGCGAGGTCTACGTCGCCCCGCGCACACGCTTCGATAAGGAAAACCGCGATCGTTCGGCCTACCACCTCGTGCTGCTGGCGGAGAATGATGAGGGCTACCGCAACCTTGTCGCGCTCGCGTCCCGCGCATCGCTGGAGGGCTTCTACTACAACCCGCGCGTGGACCGCGAACTGCTCGCCGAATACAGCGACGGGCTGATCTGCCTCACCGCCTGCCCGCAGGGGGAGCTTGCCAAGCTGCTGGCGGGAGACGACGAGGAGGGCGCGCGGCAGTTCGTGGACCACTACCGCGCGATTTTCGGCGAGGACAACTTCTTCATCGAGATACAGGACCACGACCTGCAGATCGAGCGCGAGGTGACGCCGCAGATACTGCGCGTCGCGCGAGAGATGAATGTGCCGCTGGTGGCCACCAATGACGTCCACTACCTCAACCGGGACGATCACCGCTACCATGACGTGCTCATGTGCATCGGCACCAACTCCTGCGTCAGCGACGAAGAGCGGCTGCGGATGGATACCGAGGAGTTCCACCTGCGCTCGGTCGAGGAGATGGCGGAGCGCTTCTACGACCATCCTGAGGCGCTGAGCAACACGGTGGCGATCGCGGAGCGCTGCAATGTCGAACTGGAGCTTGGTACGCTGCGGCTGCCGCGCTTCGACGTGCCGGAGGGGCACACGCTCGACAGCTTCCTGCGCGAACGCTGCATGGAGGGCATCCGCACGCGCTTTGACTGCGCGCCGGGCGATGAGCCGGCGGAGGTTCTTGAGCGGCTTGACTACGAGCTTGATGTGATCCGGCAGAAGAACTACTCCGGGTACTTCCTGATCGTCGCGGACCTGTGCAATGAGGGGCAGCGGCGAGGCATGCTCATCGGACCGGGCCGAGGCTCAGCGACAGGTTCGATGGTCGGTTATGCACTCGGCATCACCCAGCTTGACCCGATCAAGTACGGGCTGATCTTCGAGCGCATGCTCAACCCCGATCGCGAGAGCCCGCCGGACATCGACCTCGACTTTCCTGATGACCGCCGGCAGGAGATCATCGAGTACTGCAAGGAGAAGTGGGGCGAGGATCACGTCGCGCAGGTGATCACCTTCAATACTCTCGGCTCACGGGCGGCCATCCGCGACGTGGGGAGGGCGCTGGGGGTGCCGCTTGAGCGCGTGGATACCCTGGCGAAGCTCGTGCCTCCGGGGACCACGATCCCGAAGGCGCGCGAGACTGCGCGTGAGCTCGTCGCGCTGATCGAGCAGGACCCGGAGCTTGCGGAGGTGCTCGAGACAGCGGAGCATCTTGAGGGCCTTGCGCGGCACTGCTCGGTGCACGCGGCGGCGGTGGTTGTCTCCGATGAGCCGCTGATGCAGAAGGTGCCGCTCAAGCGGGATCAGGACGAAACGATGCCGGTCACGCAGTACTCGATGAAGCCGGTCGAGGATGTCGGGCTGGTGAAGATCGACTTCCTGGGGCTCAAGACCCTGCAGGTGGTCGCGCGGACGATTGAGATGGTCCGCAGGCGTCACGGCGTGGAGATTGACCCACTGACGATGGCGCTGGATGACGAGAAGACGTACGAGATGCTCGGGCGCGGGGAGACGGACGGCGTCTTCCAGCTTGAAAGCGAGGGCATGCGCCGGATCCTGCGGCAGCTCAAGCCGAACAAGTTCGAGCACATCATTCAGATGATCGCTCTGTATCGTCCGGGGCCGATGCAGCACGCGGACGCGCTTTGCGAGCGGCGGCATGGCGGCGAGGTGACGTATAAGCACCCGAGCATGGAGCCGATCCTGGAGGAGACCTACGGGATCATCCTCTATCAGGAGCAGGTGATGCGCACGGCCAGCGAGCTTGCGGGCTTCACGATGCCGCAAGCGGAACTGATCATGCGCGCGATGGCCAAGAAGAACGAAGCGCAGATGCAGAAGATGAAGCCGACCTTCATCGAAGGCTGCGTGGAGCGTGGGATCGAGCGGCCGATCGCCGAGGCCATCTTC
>JAAYJW010000257.1 GCA_012522765.1 candidate division WS1 bacterium
CGGGTGGACTACGACTATCTGCTGATCCACGAAGCACCCGCGGAGGGCCGTGCCGAGCGCCTGCTGCACGCACCCGAGGATGCCACGCGTGCGGTGCTGCGCTTTGGCGTCCGCTGGACCGCAACCGGGCGCGCCGAGTTCAGCGCCCCGTCGCTTGTCCCTGCAGAGGCGCCTCCCCGCCGGGTTCATCGTATCGCCGTGGCCGCCGAGAGGCCGAAGAACCCGACGAGCGTCGCCGACAATGTCGCGCAATACGCCCAGCTTGCGCGGGATGCCGCTGACTACAAGCCGGAACTGCTGCTGATGCCCGAGGTCATTCTGCAGTGGGGCCTGCCGACGCCCTACTACGATCATGCCTGCACCATCCCCGGTCCTGAGACTGATGCCTTCGGCGCAATCGCCGCGGAGTATCAGATGATGATCGCGTTCTCGCTGATGGAGGTGGCCGGCGATCTCTACTACAACACGATGGTCCTATGGGGCCCGGATGGGGAGATCGTGGGCACATATCGAAAGACGCATCTCGCGGTATCCGAGGGCTGGGAGGGTGTCACTCCCGGTGATGATCTGCCGGTGATCGAGACACCGCTGGGCCGGTTAGGCTGCACCATCTGCAAGGACAGTTCGCTGCTCGACAGCACGAGGATTCCCGCCGAGCGGGGGATTGAGGCCATGCTGCTGTCCATCATGGGCGATCATCGGGCGGTGGAGTGGCAGTGGGCGCCGAACAAGTTCTCGCCGGATCGCTGGAAGACGATCATGCGCGCGCGGGCCATCGAGAACCACATCTGGATGGTCGTGGCGCGCAATAACGCCGAGGGAAGCTGCATCATCTCGCCCAGCGGCGACATACTGGCGTGGAATGATGGCCGCCAGCGGGTCATCGTGGCCGAGTGCGACCTCGGCGAGGAGCTTCACACCTTCCGGGGCTCGAGCTTCCGCGACAGCACCTGGGCAGAGCGCCGCCCGCACCTATACCGCTGAGACAACCGGCACGGAGGTCGCACATTCATCATGCTGCCGTCGCTGCGCCGCATTCTGATCGGGGAGCCGCTCGCCACCCACCGGCTCTCTCTGGAACGCCTTAGTATACTTGGTGGTCTGGCCGTCTTCGCGGCTGACGCGCTCTCTTCCACTGCATACGGCACCGAGGAGATCATCCGCGCGCTGGTGGTTGCCGGATCAGCGGCGGCTGCGTGGGTAGTCCCGATCGGCGCCGCGGTCGTGGCCCTGCTGATAGTCGTCGTCATCTCATACCGGCAGACGGTGGTCGAGTACCCCTCAGGCGGCGGCGCGTATGTCGTCGCGCGCGACAACCTCGGCGTCGGCCCATCGCTGGTGGCCGGAGCGGCGCTGCAGACCAGCTATATCCTCACTGTTTCGGTGAGCGTCGCTGCGGGTGTGGCCGCGATCACCTCCGCATGGCCGGCGCTGCACGAACACCGCGTCGCCATTGGCGCGGGCTGGATCCTCTTCATGGGCCTGGTGAATCTGCGCGGGGTGCGGGAATCGGCGGCGGTCTTCGGAGTGCCTGTGTACGCATTCATTACGCTCATGCTCGCGCTCGTGGCGGTCGGTGTCGGGAGATTCGCTTTCGGGGCGCTCCAGCCGATTGAGGCCCAGCCCGTTGAGGCAGCCGCGCCGCTGACGATGTTTCTGATCCTGCGCGCCTTCTCCTCAGGAGGCGCCACCCTCACCGGAGTTGAGGCGGTGGCTAACGGGGTCCCCGCTTTCACTCACCCGTCCGGCCCCAACGCCGCGCGAGTGCTTGGTATCCTCGCGATCCTGCTCGGCACGATGTTCTTCGGCACCACCCTGCTGCTGCATGCCACGGAGATCATGCCGAGCGAGCAGGAGACGATGCTCTCTCAGCTCGCGGCGCTCTTGTTTGGGCGCGGCTGGTTCTACTACGCGCTGCAGGTCGCGACGGCTGTGATCCTCGTCATCGCGGCGAACACCAGCTTCGCGGGCTATCCCCGACTGACCGCGTTCATGGCAGGTGACGGCTTCATGCCGCGCCAGTTCGCCAACCTTGGCGACAGGCTCGTCTACTCGAACGGCATCGTGTTCCTCGCGGTTGCCGCCTCGCTTCTGCTGGCATTCTTCGGGGGGCTGGTCCACGCGCTCATCCCACTGTATGCGATCGGCGTCTTCACCGCGTTCACGCTTTCGCAGGCGGGCATGGTAGTGCACTGGCTCGGCAAGCGCAATGCAGGATGGCGCAGGAGCGCGGTGATCAACGCCATCGGTGCGGTAATCACCGGCATGGTGCTACTCATTGTTGCCGTCACCAAGTTTACTGAGGGCGCGTGGATCGTCGTCGTGCTGATCCCGCTGATGATCGGGGTGTTTCGCGCCATTCGGCGACACTATGACTACGTGGCGGAGCGATTGAGCCTGAGCCAGGCGGGCGAGGTACGTCCGCGGCGGAACCTCAACCTGCTGCTGGTGGGCGGGATGCATCGAGGCACACTTGAGGGTCTGGAATATCTGAAGGCATTGACTGACGAGGGGCGCGCGATACATCTTGAAATAGGCGGCGAGCCGGAGCCTCGCATCAAGCGCATGTGGACCGACTGGGAGAAGGATATCCCGCTGATAGTCCTCAGTTCGCCCTACCGAAGCATGATCGAGCCGCTGATCGACTACATCGAGAGCGCGAAGCAGGACGAGAACTACGACACAGTGACGGTCATCATCCCCGAGTTCGTGGTGGATACGTGGTGGGAGGCGCTACTGCACAACCATTCCGCGCTGTGGCTGCAGGTGATCCTGCGCAACATCCCCGGCGTCGCGCTGCTGAACATGCGCTACAAGCTGTAGGCGCTGCTACCCGAAGCCGAGCAGGCGGCCCCCCTGGTAGACGATGAACGACATCAGCCAGGCCAGTGCGATAGTGTAAAGCACCGCGAAAGCCAGCCACTTCCATGAGCCGGCCTCGCGCCACAGCACAACCATGGACGCGATACATGGCGGGTAGATCAGCACGAAGATCATCAGCGCATAGGCGACAAGCGGGCTGAAGATCGGGTCCTGGCGGAGTGCCTCGCGCACCGCAGGGGCTCCACTTTCCTCGCTCTCGCCGATCGAGTAGGTGGTCGCAAGCGTGGAGACCACGATCTCTTTTGCCGCCAACCCCGCGGTGAGCGAGATGCCGACCTTCCAGTCGAAGCCCAGCGGCCTGATAGCTGGTTCGAGGATATGCCCGATGCGCCCGGCCACAGTGTAGGCGATCTCCGGCTCCCCCGCGAGGTCGGTACCCGCCGGGGGCTGGGGGTATGTGAGCAGAGCCCAGATGATGACCGAGGCGGCGAGAATGACTGTGCCGGCCTTCTTGACGTAACACCATGCCCGCTCCCACATGTGCAGCAGCGTGCCCTTGAGAGTCGGCATGCGATAGGGCGGCAGTTCCATCACGAAGGGCGTCAGCGGGCCTCGGAGGATCGTCGAGCGGAAGACGCGCGCCATGACGATGGCAAGCAGCACGCCCAACAGGTAGACCGAGAAGATCACCTTCCCGGCCACCTGCGGCGCGAAGAAAGCCCCCGCCAGCAGCACGTAGACCGGCAGGCGCGCACCGCAACTCATCAGCGGCGTGACGAGCATGGTGGTCAGGCGGTCCCGGCGGCTCTCCAGCGTGCGCGTGGCCATGATCGCCGGGACGGTGCAACCGAAGCCGATCAGCATCGGAATGAAGCTCTTGCCATGCAGGCCGATGTGGTGCATCAGCTTGTCCACCACGAAGGCCGCGCGTGACATGTAGCCGCTGTCTTCGAGCAGTGAGATCGCGAGAAAGAGCAGCATTATCTGGGGTACGAAGACGAGGACGCCACCGACGCCACCGATGATGCCGTCAACGATCAGCGACTGCAGGGGTCCATCCGGCAGCAGCGCCGACACATAGGTACCCAGCCAGCCGAAAGCCGTCTCCAGCCACCCCATCGGCGGCGCGCCGAGTCGGAAGACGAGTTCGAACATCCCGCCCATCAGCAGCAGGAAGATGGGGATACCGAGGATCCGGCTGGTCACCACTGCGTCAATGCGTTCGGACCAGTCAACGGGCGTCTCAGCGCTGCTGCTGACCGCCTCGGCGCAGGCGCCGTTGATGAAGCCGTAGCGGCGGTCCGCAAGCGCGAGTTCGGCATCATCGCCGATGACCGACTCGAGGTGCGCGCGGACGCGATCTACTCGCGCGAGCAGATTATCGCCATCCTCCAGCGCCTCTTCGACCTCCCGGCGAACCTCATCATCGTCCTCGAGGAGCTTGATCGCCATCCAGCGTGCCGGGACCTCGCGCGTGCCACCTCCGGCCTGCACGATCAGGTCCGCGATCTCCACGATGTGGCTCTCAAGCTCGCGGCCGTAGCGCACCTGCCGCTGCGGCACCCGCCCCTCGCGTGCAGTCTCGACGGCGACACGCAGTAGTTCCTCAATGCCTTCAGCGCGGCTCGCGACGGCCGGGACCACCGGCACCCCCAGCAGTTCGCTGAGCAGCTCGGTGTCTATCGATCGGCCGCGCGATTCGGCGACATCCACCATGTTGAGGCAGACTACCACAGGTACGCCAAGCTCGATGAACTGCGTGGTGAGGTAGAGGTTGCGCTCGAGGTTGGAGGCATCCACGACGTCTATGACGACATCGGGGCGCTCTTCGATGACATAATTGCGCGCCACGACCTCTTCAAGCGAGTACGCGGTCAGTGAGTAGGTGCCGGGGAGGTCCACCACGTGGATTGCGACGCCATCAAAGCGCCGCCCGCCCTCTTTCTTCTCGACCGTCACGCCGGGATAGTTGCCGACGTGCTGGTGTGCGCCGGTGATGGCATTGAAGACGGTGGTTTTGCCGGCGTTGGGGTTCCCTGCGAGGGCTACTACAATATCTGCTGGAGCCGTTGTTGCCGCTGCTTCAGTGGTCACTTGGGCATCTCCCGGGGCGGTCCATCCACCCGCTGCATTCACGCCTCGTCCGGCCGCACGAGCACGCGTCGCGCCATGCCGCGGCCCAGTCCTACCCTCGCATCGCCCACCTGGACGATCACGGGGCCGGCCCGTCCTGAATCAATCACAAGCCTCAGCGACACGCCCGGGACAATCCCCATCTCGATCAACCTGCGCGTGACGCCGTGGCCACCCCGCAGATCGGCGACAACGCCGCTTTCGCCCCGGCGCATCATGTCGAGGGTCATCACAGGGCCTGATCGCAGATCAGAGAGGTTCGACTGCAATTCCAGCCGCCTCCCGCTTGCGCAGCGACAGATGATAGCCACGAACCTCGATCTCGATCGGATCGCCCAGCGGCGCGAGGCGTTCGACCTCAAGCTCGGCGCCGGGCGTCACTCCCATGTCCATCAGGCGGCGGCGAATCTGCGGCTCCCCGCCAAGGCGAAGGACCTTGCCGCGCATGCCGGGACTGAGCCTGTCGAGGGTGGTGGCATTTTCAGTGCCCTTGCGCGCCGCAAACGGATTGCGATCCGGCACTTCGATGGCGCTGATACATGCGGCACAGTCCCGCGCGCACGGGATGTCCTCCCAGCGGTGAGCCATGTGTTCCAGCCAGTCGTCGCCACCACGCGGGCAGCGCTCAAGGAAGTCAATCAGCGCCAGCAATCGGCGAAGTGTCTCGGGGCTGAGGGCGTGCTCGACGCCGCACGCTTCCTCTTCCGCCTGCGCCGGATCAAGCCCAAGGATGTCGCGGAGGAAAGCGGTGAGGGCGTAATGCCGGCGGTGGAGGAACTCTGCGGTGGTGCGTCCGGTTTCCGTGAGTGCGACTTCGCCGTAACGCTCATGCACAACGAGGCCGCGCTCCTTGAGCGTCCCGAGCGCGGCGGTAACGGAGGGCATCTTCACGCCAACGAAGTCGGCGATCTCCTTCACGCGGACCGCATCGGTCGCGCGCTGAAGCTGGTAGATGGCCTCCAGGTAGTCCTCCAGCGATTCGCTGAGTGCGATGGCTTCAGTCATGATATGGTGCGCCGTCCTCCTGCATTATCAAGTTAGCACAGGCTAACTCTTCTGTCAAGAGCACATACCGAGGCGCCGTCGCATCTTTGCGCGGCGAAGGATTCGCGCGATGGCAGGCGAACTATGCAAATTGAACACGATCCCCTCGGGGAGTGACGGCCTCGGGCGACCACGCTGTGAGAGCAGATGGGAAGATAATGATGACCAGACGCGTTGCAGTCGCGATTGTGACACTGGTAACACTGCTTGCGGGCGCCGCATACGCGCAGCCCGTTGAGCTTTCCAATGACTACATGACCCTGAGCTTCGATCCGGATGATGGCTACGCCGTTTCCGGCATCGTCAATCATGCGCACGATATCAACTTCATTGAGGAACGCCCCGAAGGCGCGGAGGAGAACCGGTCGCTGTGGCAGATTGACGTGCGCAGCCCCAACGTGAGCGCGGCTCTGACCGCCGAGGACGCTGGAGAGGCCACGCATCAGATCGAGGGCGATACGCTCACGATCACGTGGAGCCGGATCGCCTCCGTGACCGCCGCAGGCGATCTCACCGTCGTGGCGACCGTCCGTCTGCCGGAGGGTTCGCGCAAGGCCTTCTGGCAGGCGAGTGTTTCCGGGCAAACGTCCGGGTGGCTGTGGGAGTTCGAGTTCCCGCGGGTCTTTGGCATCCGCGATTTCGCCGACTGCCAGATGTCGCTGCCCTACTACTGGGGACGGCTTGTGCGCAAGCCACAGCAGCTTGGGCGCAACGCCTCGCTGCTTTACCCCGAACCGGCGTCGATGCAGTGGTTCGCCTACTGGGGTGTTGATGAGGATCGCGACCCGCCTCTGGCCGAGGAAGAGGGACGCAATCCTGAGACCGGCTGGTCCATTGACTATTCCGACGCTGCGGCACTCTACTGGGGCGCTGAGGATAGCGACCTTTACATGAAGAGCTTCGGCTGGGGCTCGACGCATGCCGGGACACAGCTTACGTGGCGCATCGAGAACATCCCCGGCTTGCCCGACTGGCCGATGCCCGAGTTCGATGAGCCGGCGGAGGTCAGCTACGAGATGCCATATGAGGCCGTCGTGGCGGTCTTCACCGGCGACTGGCATGAGGGCGCGGAGATCTACTCCGAGTGGGCCGACGAGCAGGAGTGGACGGAGCGCGGCACTGCCGATCAGTGGGCGGATGAGATGCCGACGCCCGGGTCCGAGGAACTCGCTCAGTGGATCCCACCGTGGTTCCGCAACATCGGCTTCTGGGCGAAGTACTACCACGAGCCTGCGAAGATCCTCCCCGAATGGGCCGCGTACCGCAAGTGGCTTGGGGTGCCGGTGGCGAGCCACTGGTATCGGTACAACATCGCGCGATTCAATGACAATGACCCCGAGCACCTGCCGCCCGATCCTTACGTGCTTGACGGCGTACTGGCTGCGCGAGAGCTTGGCGTTGACCCGATGCCCTACGTGCTCGCAACGATCTGGGACACGGACACGCAGTCGTGGATACGGGAAAACGCGCTGCAGAGCGCGGTGAAGACCGAGAGCGGCGAGATAATCCCGTGGAACATCGGCTCGAACGTCTTCGCGTGGATGTGCATGTCACAGGAGCAGTGGCATGCCAAGATGCGCGAGATCTGCGAGAAGCTGATCTGGGAACACGATATGAGCGGTGTGTACCTTGACGTGCTCGCGGCGGGCTCGCCCAAACCCTGCTACGATCCAACCCACGGGCACAGCGTCCGCGGCGGGAACTACTGGGGGCAGGGGGCGCGCCAGTTGATGGTCGATCTGCGGGCGCACATTCGCCGTCTTGACCCGGACGCCTGCTTCTTCACCGAGGAGATCGGCGAGCACCTCATAGACGTGATGGACGGCTTCCTGACGCTGGACATCACGCGCAACTACACGCCCGGCGGGGAGCAGGTCTGGCCGATCTTCAACGCGGTCTACCATCCGCACACGATCTACTTCGGCTCGGACGCGCACCTCGGACTGGAGCCGGAGCATTTCGCGGTGATCTACGGCCGCCAGCTCATCTGGGGCAGCCAGCCGCTGAACTCCGCGGCCGTTGTCCTGGAACCTGTCGAGGGCGATCCCTCCTCGGAGATCCTGCGCGAATACACCCGCGCATACTATGTCGCCGGGCAGCCGTGGCTGATGGGCGGGCGGATGCTCAGGATGGCCGTGCGCCCCAAGGACGCCCCTGAGGGCCGGTGCGGCATCGAACTTGCTTCGAGCCAGCATGTGACTAACTACACGTACAACCAGCGTGACAAGATCTGGACCGGGCCCGCCGTGATGGCCTCCGCGTGGGAGCGACACGGCGACATCGGCATCGTGATGGCGAATGTCACCGGCGAGGCGCAGGCTGTTGATCTGACGGTGCGCGGCGACGTGCTGGGCCTGCAGGGCGAGCAGATGGTGCGCCTGTGGCCGGAGGTTGAGGAGATGGGGCCGGCCGCGGGCGAGCGGACACTGGAGCTTGAGCCGTGGCAATGCGTGGTACTGTGCATCACGAACGACACGGCTGCGGCGGTTGCGCGTCTCAATGAGCTTGAGGAGATGCCGTGGGAGCTTGAGGTCGTGCAGGAAGGGCCGATACCGTCCGTCAGCGGCCCCGAGGGCGCGCTCTTCGCCTCCAGTGACGGTCCGGTGGTTAATGTCGGGCAGGACGGTGGGGTAGAGGCGACGATGCATCAGTGGGACGCGGAGGGTAACCTCGTCCGGATGGAGGGGCGGCAGGCCGCCGTCACAAGCACACAGGCTGAGGGACGGGGTCTTCCGCGGGCCCTCGACGAGCAGCCATTTGCGCTGATCCGCCGCCTGCCGCACACAGCTACTATCGGCGAGCCAGGAGTGCTGGTGGTGTCTGGCGACGAGCACCACCTGCTGGCGATCGTGCCCGGAGGCACCAGCATCAACTTTGCGGGCGAGGGGCTGGCGGTCGTCTCGAACGCCGAGACGGGCGAGGTTGTGCGCGGGATCGACGGGGCAATGACCGACAGCATCACCACTCCGGCGGACGGGATGTTCATGGTCGGCTGGGCCAGCTTTGACAATACCGAGATGGCCGATCTGCTGCAGTTCGGCGATCCGAGCATCTCCGAGCGCATGGCGCCGCTGGCAGAGCAACTACTGGCGCTTTCGGGCACTCCGGCAGCAGAGCGCACGGCGGCACTGGCCGAAGCGAGCCGCCAGCTCTACGGCATTGCCGGTTCGTTCAACGAGCTGCCGGGGATGCTCTCGCCGATGAGCCCCCTTACCACGCTGCACGAGCGTCTGAACGCGCTGGTAGTGGCGCACCTCAATAGCCGAGTGCTGGTGCAGGCCGACGACAGATGGCTCGCGCCTGAGGTTGACAAGTCGCTGCGGCTCCTGGTGCAGGGCGCCGCGGCAGATGCCGTGGAGATCCGCCCGATCGGGGTCTGGCGCGCCGGCAACTTCGAGGTCAGCCAACCCGCCGGCGCCACCGTGCTCGAGGACACCGCGGTCTTCGAGGCCGCGGTGCGGCTTGACGACGGCCTCTACGTGGAGCGCGTTGTGCCGGTCATCGGCGCGGGCCTGATCAACCGCGACGGCCATCAGTTCGTGGTGAGCGACATTCTGCGCCTCGAGGCCAACCGGCCGTATCAGGTGATGTATCAGCCGCAGAACCCGGTGACGATGGTGGCCGGCGAGGCGAGGACCACGCAGATGGTGGTGCGAAACTGGTCGCCGATAGACCTGACGCTTTCGGTGGAGGGATCGGTCGCTGAGGGTTGGGAGGTGCAGTTCCAGCCTGAGACGATCGATGCGCCGGCGCTCTCGGATACAACCTTCGACATCATAGTAACGCCCCCTGCGGATGCCACACGCGGCAGTCAGATACTGCGCGTTGTGACAAACCATGCGACGGGGGAGGATGCGAGCTTCATCTCACTGCAGCCGGTGAGTGTGATGGATGCGCTGGTTCCGCTGCAGGAGGATGTGGCGGAGTGGGAGCGTCCGGCTGAGGAGCAGCGCGCGCGCATCCGCAATTCGTCGAAGTTCGCGATCTATGCGGAGGCCGGGACGCCGATTGAGGCCACGATCCGCAACGTGCGGGTGACGACCTACTCGGACACCCTCTCGTGGCGGCTGCTCAGCCCGACGGTTGATCTGCTTGATGAGGGCGATGTGGCGGTGGACGAGCAGACCGAGCTGTCACATGCGGCCGAGGAGACGGGAACGCACTACCTCGAGGTCATGCCGAAGCGCGGGTCGGCGGATGTCATCATAGCCAACCGCCCGGCGGCGGAGGTGGCGACGCGGCTGGATCAGCTTCAGCTATTCAGCAGCCCCATCACCCGCTCGTTCTTCGTGCCGGGTGGCTCGGAAGGCTTCTTCCTCGGCGCGCAGGACGGTGGGCCGACGGAGGGCGCACGCTTCGTGATAACGTCGCCTACCGGGCGGGTTGCGCTTGAGTCCGAAGGCAATTACAATGGCGTGGAGCTTCCGGTGGAGGTCCGACCGGATGAGGCGGGGAAGGTGTGGACGATCGTGGTGGAGCCGCGACAGGACCTCGCGCTGTGGCTTGCCGGCGACGTGATGCCGTACCTCTCGACCTCCCCCGAGCGGGTCCTGGTAGCGGCGGGGAGCAGGTGACGCTGTACCGCCGTGCGGTAGTTCATTGACCATGCATACGAGCAGGAGCTGACTGATGTCGGCCACGCATCACAGTGACGAAACCGCCGCGACGCAGCCGCAGACACAGGTCGAGCGGCTTGTCGGCTTTTCGTGGCGGGCGATGATCATTGCCGTACTTGCCACGGTGCTCGCCAGCTACTGGATCGACACGGCCGAGGTGATCACGCTCTTTGCGCAGATCACCGAGTCGGTCCCACCGGTTCCGGCGGTGGCGTTCCTGGTACTCCTGGTGCTGGCGGTGCCGCTGCTGGGAGGCATTTCGCGCCACCTGTCGCTCACGCGGCGCGAGATTATCATCGTCTACGTCTTCCTGACGGTCTCGACCGCAATGGCAGGGCCGGGGATCGTGCGCTTTTTGATCAACACGCTCCCGGTCCTGTTCTACATGGCGAACCCGGCGAACAACTTCGCCGAGTACCAGCAGTTCATGCCCGAATGGATGGTGCCGCACGACACCGAGGTCCTGCGCACGCTCTATGAGGGAGCCGAGGATGGGGCCATCCCGTGGGGCGCCTGGAGCACCCCGCTGATCGCGTGGTCCATCTTCTTCCTGGCGTTCTGGATAATGCTGCTCGGGGCGATGGCGATCCTGCGGCGCCAGTGGTCGGAGAAGGAGAAGCTCACCTATCCGCTGGAGTATCTGCCGCTGGAGATGACCCGCGGGTTGGGATCGGGCAAGCTCGTCGCCGACTTCTTCCGGAACCCGGTCATGTGGATCGGCTTTGGCATCGCGTTCGTGTATAACGTAACCAACATAATCAACGCCTACATGCCCTCGGTGCAGGCGCTCGGCAAACTCTACGACGTCGGTGCGCTCTTCACGGAGCGGCCGTGGAGCGCGATCAGGCCGCTCGAGTTCCACTACCGTCCCGCAGTGGTCGGCTTTGGCTATCTGATGAGCACGGAGATCGCGTTGAGCACGTGGGTCTTCTACGTGGTCATCCGCCTCGTGTCGGTTGCCGCTGCAGCGGCCGGGCATGAGCCCGCAGGCTTCCCGTTCATCAAAGAGCAGAGCATGGGCGCCTACGTGATACTGGGCCTCGGGCTGCTGTGGGTTGGACGCTTCCAGATTGCGGAGGCTTTCCGCAGCGCCGTGCGAGGCGCGCCTGCAGACCCTGAAGCCAACGAGCCGATGAGCTACCGCACCGCCTTCTTGATGTTCTTCGGAGGGTTGATCTGCTGGGTCGCGTGGGTAATGTATGCCGGGATGAACCTCCGCACGGCTTTGGTCTACCTGGTGTTGCTGCTGCTCTCGACGATTGTCTATGCCCGTATCCGGGCTGAGACCGGCGTACCGATGATCTGGGCATTTCCATACAATGCCCATCACAAGGCGATCACGCAGGTCTTCGGCAGTAGATGGCTGCATCCGGGCGAGTCGTCGTGGGCGAACGCCACGATTTTCTCGACGCTCCTGTTCATGTCGCGAGGTTACTTCCCGTCGCTGGTGGGCTATCAGGTTGAGGGATGGCGGCTGGCCGGCTCAACTCGCATCCGACGCTCAGCTATGACGTGGGTGCTGATCGTGGCGCTGCTGATCGGCTTCCTGGTCGGAATGTGGTTGCATCTGCGCAGTTACTACGAGTTCGGGGCGGGCGGCCTGACGGCGCTGTCGGGATGGGGCGGAGATACAGCGGAGCAGGAGTACTCCGCGCTGGTCAGCTATGCGCGGAGTGATGCGCCGCCCGATCGGCCGCGGACGATGGGGATGATCGCGGGCGGAGTGGTGGCGCTGGGATTGACGCTGCTGCGCACGATCTTCCTGCGCTTCCCGCTGCACCCGCTGGCCTACGGGATCGCGACGTCATTCGGGCACAAGCTCTGGGCGCCGTTGTTTACGGTATGGCTGATAAAGACGCTCGTCTTCCGGCTGGGCGGCATGTCAACTTACCGCGCCCTCATCCCGGGCTTCATCGGCCTGGCTCTGGGGCACTTCTTCACAGCAGGCGTACTGTACGGTCTCGTCGGCACCTTCGGTGGCGAGCAGTTCCGCAGGTACGGGGTCTGGTTTGGGTAGGTCATCTGCGATTCGGCGTCAATCAGTGCAATCGCTACAGTCTTCGCTCGGGGGCGAATTCAATGCAGCCCAGGATACTTGTTGTTGACGACGATGCAGCGACCCGCAAGATGATCAACACCGCTCTGGGCCAGAGCGGCTTTGACATCCTCGAGGCAGGTACCGCTGCAGAAGCCGTTGAAGCGATAAGACGCGAGGACCCCGATGTGGTTCTGCTCGACCTGATCCTGCCCGATGGCGACGGGGTGCAGGTGTGCCGCGAGGTGCGCCAGTACTCAGACGTCAGCATCATTATGGTCACCGCCAAGCGCGATCTGACGGATCGCCTGGCCGGTCTGGATGCGGGCGCCGACGACTACGTCACCAAGCCGCTCTCGATGGGAGAGCTTGTAGCGCGCGTGAAGTCCCTGCTGCGCCGCCGCAGGATGCGGGAGCAGGAGGAACCCTCCGAGATCGGGCGGGGAGATCTGTCGCTGAACCCCTCGCAGCGGACTGCCACGGTCGCCGGGCGCGAGGTGATGCTGAGCGAGGTAGAGGCGAGTGTTCTCGCCGCGCTGATTGGGGCGCGCGGCGAGGCGCTTTCGTCCGATCAGATCGCTGATATGATCTGGAGTGAGGGTGAGGGCGACCCGATGGTGCTCCAGACGCACATTGCCAACCTGCGACACAAGCTCGAGCATGATCCGCACGACCCGAAGTACATCCTCAGCGCAGACGGTGGCTATCGCATCGCCTGAGGGGTGCTTGCGGGTGAATGTAGATAACGCGGCCCCGGGTCGGGGCCGCGTTTGTTGTGTATCCGGCCGGAGGTGCCCCGATGCCGGAGGCGAATCGATTGTACAATCGCTTGCATGCTGCGAGGGAGGAAGCTGACCATGGCCGGACGCTTCAGGATCGCGCTGCACCTGATCACCTGGCGCGGAGCACAGCACGAACACCCGGAGGACTGCTTCCGCGTTGCCGCTGAGTGCGGATACGACGGCGTTGAGGGAGTCAGAGCCGAGAGCGCCGATGAACTGGTTGAACTCGCGGCGCTTGCGGCCGAGTGGGGCCTTCAGATCGTCAATGTCGCCACGCCGGACAAGCGCCAGCGCGTCCTCTTCAACTGCGCGTTGGGCAACGACGCCGCCGAAGTAGGTTCGCTTGTACGCAAGGACTACGGTGGGGAGCAGATGGGGGAGGAGGATTTCCGCCGGGCTGCCGCCGATCTCGACGACCTGATCGAACTGGCCATGAAGCTCGGGATGGCCCCCTTCCACCACGCCCATCGCGGGACAATCATCGAGACCGCCGAGGACGTGGACATGATCCTCCGCGCAGCCCCGGGCCTGCAGCTTCTGCTCGACACCGGACACCTGCTGGCCTGCGGAGCCGATCCGCTGGCTGTGCTGCGCGCACATCCGGGGCGCATCGGCCACGTGCACCTGAAGGACTTCTGGGCGCGCGACCCCCGGACGTGGGACAATGCCACGAGCACGTGGATGGAGGATGGCGACTTCGAGGAGCTTGGCAAGGGCAACTTCGGCTTCGACATCGGCGAGTTGATGAAGACCCTCGATCAATCCGGCTATCAGCGCTGGATCGGCATCGAGCAGGATCGCTCGCGACGCGATCCGGCCATCACGGCCAAGGCCAACCGGGACTTTCTGCGCACACTGGGGTATTGAGTGTTGGCTCGTTCCTGAAAACCAGTTTCGCGGGCCGGGGTGGAACCTGATCCCGCCCTGGCCGGGCGGGATCACCGCGCGCCGCTAAACGACAGCGGCCGCGCGGCGGCCCCTCCTACGACAACGGCAGTCGCCGGCACTCCGACAATCTGTGCGCAAGCTTTACTCCCCCAGCACCAGCTTCCCGAAGCGACTGGGGGAGTTGTATAGCCCGAAGGTCGGCGCCCAGGCGTGGTAGTAGGCCTTCGGCTCGCCCTCCCAGCGATTCACCATCACGTCGAAGAGCCACGGCTTCTCCGCGGTCGGCAGCGGGGCATCTATCGCAGCCAGCGGGATTGCGGCCTCCAGCAGCCACTCGTCATCCTCGACCCGGGTGGCCGTCTGAACCCCGGAGGACCACAGGTCTGCATCCTTCGGCGACCTGTCATAGACGGCCCCGGTCGCGGAGATGACGATCTGGTAGGTCTTCCCCCAGGTGCCGGTTGGCTCGAAGAAGATCTCGACACCCTCGTCCATCCAGACCGCGCCGCCATCCTCATGCACTTCCGCCATCACCGGCTTGCCGGGCGTGCGCGGAATACGAACGGACAGGTAGAGCCGCTCACTGTCGTGGCCGATAGTAAACTGAGGCGACAGCTCCTCCAGGTCACCGGTGTTGTTGCCGACCATTGTGATTGGCTCCACGCCCTGCCACGCCGCGTCCGCATCCTGTGCATCAATCTCCGGCGCCGCGATCTTCGGTGCGATGAGCGTCGGCGGCTCCTCCCACCGCGCGGCACGCTCACTCTCATTGCGCACGATCTCGAACTCTTCGAGCATCCACTCCACTCGCGGCTCATACTCCGTGCCATGGGCCAGCCGCCGCGCCTCCCGCAGCCAGCGGAAGACCAGCGTCACATCCGACGGCGTCATCATCGTCCGCCATGGCTGGTCGGAGTGGCGCGAGGGATCGAGCCAGAGGCCTTCAAGGTAGGTGAAGACCTGGCGCATCGGCTCCTGCGCCGGGCCGTAAAAGCGCGTGTAGTAGTCATCGAGCAGAACGTCGAGGTCCTGGTGCGGATCCCAGAGCAGGCGGGCCGTCACGTACCAGTTCAGCCCCTGGAGGCCGACGTGTTGCGCCACGCGCGACTGCCCCCAGTTATCGCGCGTTTCTGATTCGGACTCGACAAATTCGCCGGAGGAGATGTCGGCGAGGAACTTGATGTCCTCATCAATCAGGTGGGGGAAGACTACCGGAACTCCGCGCATCGCCGGATTGTACCAAACGTTATAGTATTCCCAGACGTACACCTTCGCCGGCTTGAGCGCCAGCCAGCCATCAATGGCAGCGCGGATCTTCTCCTTGTAGTCACGATCCCAGTGATTGCGCCGGGTCTTGCAGATCATGACGACCACATTGTCCTCAAGCCGCTCGATGCGCTGTGGCGGGAGGAACTGATAGGCGTAGGCGAGACTGCCGATATAGCGGTCGGGGTAGTCGTCCTTGACCTGCTTCGCGACCTCGTTGACGAAGTTCCAGACGAGGTCGGAGAACATGCCGGAGGTGCCGCGCTCCTCCGTCACCCAACCGGCATCGCGCGCCTCCTGCCCGGCGTCGGTGTATGAGTCATTGGGCACGATCGGGTAGATCGGGAAGTTCTTGATCTGCCGGTCCCAGTCGATCGGCTCATCGGTCTGCCACGGCGGCTGCTCGAAGAAGTCGCGCGCCTGCTGGACGGTCAGGTCGAGCACGTCCGGGTTCGTGAAGTTGATCGAGACGCGCCCCGGCTCTTTGTGGTTGTAGATGTCGCGCTTTCCCCGAACGGTGGCGAAGTACTCCGGGTTGGTGTCACCGTATTTCGCTGCCCAGTCGGTGAATGAATGGTTGAGGTTGATGTAGTATTCGCCGCCAAAGCCGACGCGCTTGTACCAGCGCGCGGCCTCAGCGTCTTTGTCCCAGTCGAAGGCGTACCACATGCGGTAGTGGAAGTGCGGCGCATCGGTGACGGCGTAGTCGCTGAAGCGGATGGTCGATTGCTGCGGGACTACTTCGCCGATATCGCCCGGGAAGAACCACCGGCAGCCAAGCTCTCGCAGCAGGTGGTATACGCCGTAGAGCGTACCGGTCTCGCCCCACGGGACGAGCCTTCCGTCGCTGGAGAGGCTGCGGCGGAGGGAGCCGCTTCGGCCGGGCAGGTGCGGGCCCTTGTGGTCGCGCCCGGTGATGATCATCAGGCCACGCTCTGGTGTGGCGATACGGAAACCGTCGGGATCAAGCCGATCCACGGTAATGCGCAGCCTCGCGGCCGCGCGACTGTCGCCGAGGTAGATGCCCGGGGCAATGCCCTCACGCAGATCGTCCGGCGTCTCATGGACGATCGGCAGTTCAGCGCCGGAGATCTTCTTGATGTATGTCTGCAACTCCTCGGCCGCGTAAGACACGCTCTCGGCGGCCTCAGCGCCGATCACGATGCGCGATGCCGGCGCGCCGTCTGTGGTAACCGTGATGGTCGCCGCCTGTAGGGTCCCGGCGATGCCCACCAGTGTAAGCGAGATCAGGCAGATGCGCCTCATCAGTGGGTCCCTCCAGCGTCTCGAATGGCCGCCTCGAGTGTCCGCCCCACCATCCCGGCCTTCGCATACATCGGGTGATCGGGGAATGCCCCAGAGTGCGGGTAGTGCTCGTCCATCAATCCCATCAGCCGCAACATTGCCTTTTCGCGCTCGAGGTCATCCCGTCCGCCGATGATGAGCGTGTCTTCGACAATCTGCACTGCCGGTCGCTGGGCCTGCGCAAGCACGATGCGCGGGCCAGCGATATCCGCGGCGTTCTCAGCAATCGGCAGTCTCGGCCCCGGTTCCACCTCTGCGAGCGAACTGACCTGCACCTCAGGCTTCTCCTGCCGCCGCTGCCAGTAGTCAAAGTAGACGCTCAGGTGTTCCGCGAGGTACCGGTCGCGCTCGCTCGGATCGGACGGAAGCACGATCGTCGCGAGCGCATCGCCCTCCACGAACGGGAAGTCCGCGATCTGCTCGCGCGTGGCCTCGACGACCACCGCCGGCGTCCATCTCACGCGCAGGCTGCCCTCTCTCGGCAGAACGCCCTCCCAGCGAACCTCGCCATCGAACGCCTCGAACTCCCGCTCCTCGCCGTTGAGCACGAACGATGTCACCGTTGCGCCACGTGGGACCCGTGCAGCGATGGCGCCCTCCCCGCTCCGGGTCTGAGGCGAGCATGTCCAGTTGGCCTTTAGTGTTCCCTCAGTCAGCCCATGGAGCTCCATGGACGCGGTGCCTGAGCCGCTGAGAGCCAGGCCAATGCGCACCGCCGTGCGCAGGATCTCGTGCTGCTTCGGCCCGAGTTCCAGCGTGATGGAGGGTTGCCCGGTGATCTCGTCGGTCTGCACGGAGCGGTCACTTCCGTCGTATGCGCAGTAGAGCGTGGTGGCGCCCTCCATCAGCGGGCGGATCTCGGTCGCCACGGCCTCGCGCGTCGGGTTGCCCGCCACGAGGAACGCACCGGCTCCACGCCCGTAACGCGCGGTCCAGAGGCGCTCGTCGGTGGTGAAAGCCGGATCGGCCTGCCAGCCCTCGGTGAGCATCTCGCGCAGGACCCGCACAACCTCCATGAGCTCCTCCACGCCCCAGAGCTGCATGTTCATCGGGAACGCGCCCCAGCGCAGGCTCGCGAGGCGGATGTAGTCGTGGAGGCCCTTGATCCCCTCGCGAATCTCCTCGGGTGAGATCTCCTGCCAGTTGAGGATCGTCTCCGGGCGCGGCGGCGACCACCAGCTCATCGGCTTGTGCCCGAGGAGCAGCCGCATCGGCTCGATCGCCTCGGTGTTCATCCACGGCACGAACTCGTGCATGGCCACGTCGGTGCGCGTCGCGGTCTGGTAGTTCGTCGGCTTGTTCATCACCATGCCCATCGTGTAGCCCCGCACGGTCTGCTCGTGGATATGCTCGGCCAGCCGCGAGAGCGCCACCTGCGTTGAGGCGTAGACGCGGCCCTCGTCGTCCCACGCTCGCGCGGGCTCGTCCTCGATACCCGCGCCATACTGCCGGTCCGCGCCGTAAGCTTCGTCGAAGCCAATTGCGGCCGCGCCGAAATCTGAGGCGATCTGCTCGATGTCGGCTGCCACCTCCTGCCCGTAGGCGTTGCCCCACGGGTAGGACATCCGCGTCTGTGCGTCGGTCTTGATCCAGCCGACCTTGATGTTCGTCGGCTCGCCTGTCGGGCCGATGATCGCGCCGTCGGGGAAGCGTTCGAGCACACTGATGTCGGCGGCGTGAGGGAGAAGGTAGTAGGCGTTGCTGGTGCGCCACCAGCCGCGCTGGAAGCGCTCGCGCATGTCGCGGCGGTAGTCATCGAGGCTACCCTTCACCTCGTTGCGATGCCGATCCATGTCGCCAGCGTAGCCCTTCTCCGGATCGTAGAAGCGCTCGTCTGGATACCAGTCGCCAGGTGTCTGCGCCGGGCAGTAGGCCCACTCCCAGCCCATCCCGAGACGCCGCGCCTCCTCCCACTGTAGTTCGCGCGTCGGCCTGCCGGAGAAGAGGTAGCCGCCCCCGCCGATCAACGACGGCCGAGTGCCGGGGTTGACACTGAAGTACTGGGGGAAGAGCTCGTACCACGCCTGGACGGCGGTGCGGTAGCCGCCGACACCCACAAACGCGTATTGCACCAGCGGGAGCGTGAGCGTCTGTCCCTGGTCGAGCACGATCCGCGTGCGGAAGCTCAGCGCATCAACGGCGTCATCGCCGCTCGCGCCGATGGCGAATGTAGACAGCAGACATTCGGGGTTGAGCGCGAGGGCCATGCCTGCCTGACCCACAAGCGCCGCACTGATAGGTGCGCGCAGGGAGTCGTTGCGCAGGAACTCCGCTGACGCCGGCGCTCGGTCCACGCGCCCATCCCACCACCGCGCATCATCCACCATCGCCGGGATCGAACAGGTCACGTCGAGGAGACGTTGCGCGTCGCCGTCGTTGCGGAAGCTCAACTCTATGTCGCGGGCGAACATGTTTTCGCGCGGGGTGACGACCCGGATGACTGTCATCCCCGGTGTGCGCCACGTGGCACTCTGCGCCTCAACGGTCGGCTCACCGAGGTCAACGGGCGTCAACTCAGGGCCTTCCGCGATCGTCAGCGTCACTGCTTCCGGCGGCCCCAGCACCTGTGTATGCACCCATGGATCGCGTTCTGCTGGATCACGCGGCGGGTCCTCCTGCGCGGTCGCGAGCGTGATCGCAACCGCCAGCAACGCGACGACTACTGCTCCTCGGGATACCATGCCGCCACCTCCGTCCGGTCAGGCTGCGTGGCGATGACCCGATAGCGCGCGTCCGTCGGCAGGTCCGGCAGCTCATGGCGCACGACGGTCGTCCCCCCCGCAAGTTCGCCGCTATTCCAGAGTTCGTCTCCGGCGTCGTTGAGCACTCGCACGCGCGCGATCCCTCCGCGCGTCACCGAGATCGTGAGCGTGGTGCGCGCGAGGCCGAGGAACGCGCCGTCTATGTCCATCGAGGAGCGGTCGAAGTATGCGCCGAGGTGCATGTTGATGTTGCCCTGGTTCGGCCAGGTGCTGAACTCATGCTCAACCCATTGCCATGAGTCCGGGTCAGGGCTCTGCGTCCATTCGAGCCGCACGAACTCCGGGACGAGCGGATTGAGGCCGAGCGAGCGCAGGTAGGCTCGCTCGTCGAAGCGTTTACCGTCCACCCACGCGTGCAGCCACATGACCATGGCCCCGCCGCGCAGTCGCACCCATGAGCCTGCGCGGTAGAGGGTCTGAGGCTTCACATGAGCCGTGCGCGAGAGATACGCGTTCGTAGTAGATGTGAAGGATTCGACGCGCATGAATGCCCCGCTACGACCGCCCTCCGTCAGGCGCGCGAAGCTGCCCGCCCCGGGCACGCTAGTACTCGCGCCCCAGCCTTCAGGCGCTCGCTCATCGCCCGCCTCGAACTCCGCGTTCTCCATCAGGTTCGCGACCGGCAGCGGCGGGTCGGCGGTGATGGTGATCTGCAGTTCCGCGGAGGCGGGGAGGGCGAGGAGCGCGAGGAACAGCATGAGCGCGGCCGAAGCCGCTCGTCGTACGGACTGTGTATGTCAATTGTCAGGTGAAGTTCTTCATGCAGCCTTGCGGTTTCGGTTGTTCTGATGGAGTCGTTCGTCGTAGGTCGTGCCGTTGCGCCACATTGAGCAGAGTACCTTGACCC
>JAAYJW010000258.1 GCA_012522765.1 candidate division WS1 bacterium
CCGACCCCGCTGCGTGTAACGGATAGTGCTCCTGAGCGGCCCGGACTCGACTCGGCGGAGAGGCCTTTTGGCGTCGCGCTCAATCACGACTACCATCTTGTCCGCACCAACGACACCAAGGGCATGACTGCCTATACTCGGACGCTGCTTGAGATAGATACCGGGGAGACTGTGCCTGGCGAGATCTACATCGCTGACGTGCGCCACCTTGCATACGCGCCCGGGGCGGTTCGCGAGGCCATCGCCGTAGCGAACGCCGCAGGCGCCGATCCGATGGAGAGCCAGCTTGGCGTCCCGGTGCTGGTGGATTACACGGGCGACGACCTTGGCCCGGTGACAGAGGAGCCGCACACCCTTCAGGGCCCGGTGCTCTGGCGGAGGACGCTGCCGCTTGGCCAGCAGATAGTGCAGCCGACGGGCATGGCGGCGAGCGAGATCGCCGTCGGCAGTTCGATCAGCCCCACCGGCGGGCTTCCGCCACGTGGGGGCGCCGTGAACAAGGTTGACGCGGCCACCGGCGCAGTTCGCTGGAGCTACGACCCGGTCACCAGCATGCCGACATCTTCGGGCGGAGCGGTGACCGCAAGCGTCACCGGTTCCGCAGTCGCTGGCGACACCGTCATTGTGGGCGCAACGGGCATCGCGCCTCCCTGGGATCTCGTCGCGAACTCTATCATCGGTCTGCGGCGGCAGGTTGACGCCTCGGTGCTGCTGAGCGTGGCCGACGAGCCCGCGGCGGTAGAGCTGCTTCGGGCGGGTGGGGCGGACGAGATCGCTCCGACGAGCTACCGTGTTGATCCGGCGACCCGCCGCCTGACCTTCCCGTCGGCAGGCGGCGCGAATCTCCTCAGCACCACCGGCGCTTCACTCGGCCCGATCTACGGGCGCGCCATCATGGTGACCTGGCCGAACGGTGCGCTGGAGATGCACGCGGTGCCCGACATCGAGCGCTTCCATCACACCGCCGGCTTCATCCGCCTGCAGCGACACCCGGTGGACCTCAGCGCCAGCCTCGTCATTCGTCGCCCCAACGGCCTGCTGGTCAACGGATGGGCGGTGGCCAATCCGACCACCGTCGGCGGCGTCGCGATGTCGCTCGATGGCTGGATCAGCATCGCAGCCGCGCAGGACGCCACCGGCACCGCTATCGAGCCCGGTGACGAACTGCAGGTGAGCTACCGCGGCTGGTCCGAGCGCGACGGCGGCTTCATTGACATCCCGAACGCGAACCTGAACATCGCCGCCGAGCGGCATGAAGCGCCCCAGCAGTTCGGCGCGTCATTGTCATCGCCCGTGGTGGCCGGCAATACCATCCACCTCGGTACGCAGGGCCTTGACGCGGACCTCAACAACGTCTTCGACATCCCGGCCGGCACTGACCGGCGGATCACAGACTCCATGCTCTCGCTGATCTGGAACCGCTCGACGGGCCTTGTGCGCAGCGGTCTGACGACGCCCGCAATCCCGCAAGGCGGCTTAACCGACGTTCCTGTAGTGATGGGCTCGCCATCAGTGGCGGACGACCGCGTCTTCGTTGGCTCGAGGATGATGGCGACACCCGCGGAGACGGATATCTCCCTCGGCTACGTGAGTGCGCTGAAGCCGTGGCGCGTGCTGCTGTGTGACACCGACAGGATCGTCGAGACCACCGGCTCCGACCCCTCATGGGTCTGCACCGGCACGGCGGCGCCTCAGCGCGCGCAGTCGTTCGTCGGTGAGGATGTGCGGCGGCCCTTCAGCCGGCCCGCCAAGGCCACACGCCTGCAGACCGGCAACATCCTCGTGGTTGACAGCGGCAACAACCGCGTGGTCGAGATAGATCGCGCGGGCCGGGTCATCTGGCCACTCGACACCTTCGGCTATGAGTACTACACCAGCACCGACAACACGAACCTGTCGCTCTCGCGTCCCGCCGACGCACATCGCTACTATACAAACGTGAGAGTCGATACGAATGGCGACGATACTCCGGATAGCGATTTCCCCGCCGTCCGGACGATCATCGCCGATTCGGGCAATGCGCGGGTGCTGGAGATCACCACGACCTTCTATGACCGGACCACCTTCGTGCAGGACGGCCGGCAGCGGCACGAGATCCGCACCGTTACCCCCGCCTACGTGCAGGTGGGTGCGGCGCCGCGACGCTTTGTCCGCGTGCGCTACACCTCGGCCATCCCGCTGCGCGACCCGGGTAACAGCGTCCTCGTAGGCTATCTCTGCGCGGCCAGCAACCTGAATCAGCTTCTCGTGGTAACCGCCGAGAATCGCATCGTCAACCCGCCTGCGAACATCACCATGGCGGGTGGCTCAGGTGGCACGTGGCAGCACTTCGCGTGGCTCTACGATGAGGATCCGGCCGCTGATCCCCACGTCACGAACCAGCCGCTGCAGTTCGAGAACATCAAGCACGTGGACTACCGGCGCATCGGCGACACGATCTATGTTTCCGTAACGGCCAGTCGCTACACAGGCCGCGCAGGTGCCGATACGCCGCACAGGCTCGCCGCGGCGGGGGCCGGGGTGTTCGAGTTCCGCATCAACGTGGGTGGTACGCCCGATACGTGGCGCCTGGAGGACTACGGTGGCGCTCCGTGGCCGACGGATGACCCGCACTGGTATTTCACGCGCGCGAGCTACTACGCGGCTGCCCCGGCGATGACGACTGTCGTCACCGAGGCCGACGATTTCACAAAGCCGTGGTATCCGGTCTGCGCGCAGCGGATTTCAGACGACCGCGTGCTGATGGTAAACAGCCTCACCGAGATCGAGAGCGCGACCTATCAGAACCTGATGGTCACGGGAGCCGAGGCAGGCCGCGGCGTCCTCGGCAGCCACATCTTTGAGGTAGTCACGCAGTCTGGCGCGGCTGACAACATTGACGATGACTTCCACAGCATACCAAACGAGCGTTCCGTGCCGGCGCCGGGTGAGAGCTGGGCCGATCCATTCACCCAGCCGGCGTATGCGGAGGTAAGATAGGGGCGCCGGGAACCTACCAGGCGTTACCTTGAGGCGGAGTTTCGGAGAGGTGCCATTGCATGCGTGCTAAGCCGATCATTGCGATCCTGCTTGCTCTGACCGCAGCGATCCCTGTGCTGGGGCAGGTGGATGCCCCGCCATGGGACCTGCGGGCGTATCTGTCCACCTACACGGATGCGACCTATACGTGGAACTACACCGCTATCCGGCATCTCGTCACCTGTCCTTACTGTGGCTACAGCACCAGTGCTCTCGCGCAGGGAGAGGAGTGCCCGAATCCGTGGGGCGTGGCTGGACATGGCGTGCGAAACCTTGTCGTTACGAATCCCAATCGCCGCGTCCTCGGCGAGTTGCTTGTACGCAAGGATGCAACTGTCGATGAAGATCACCCGCTGGTGGGCCGGCCGTTCCACCCGGGAGCAAATGCGGAGCCTGACTGGAACGCCTCGCCGTGGGTGGACCCTGTGCCTGAGGATCGGGCATCGTGGGTTACCCTCAGGGCCAGCGGCCTCACCACCGGCCCGCAGCAGTTGGTCGCCGACAACGACGGCCTGCGCTTCCTCGTCATTGCCCCGGGTTCTGTGCGCGCATCTGCGACACACAGCTATTTCACGCAGGACCTGGATGTCGCGAGTTCGGCTGCAGCCTTCTACATGACCGACGGTGATGCCGGCGAGGCCACCGCTGACGAGTACCTGTTCCAGATCAACCCCTACCGTGTCTCAGACGGCGATGTCTTCTACATCCG
>JAAYJW010000027.1 GCA_012522765.1 candidate division WS1 bacterium
CGTCGCGGATGTCCTTCTCGATGGTCACCCAGCGGTTCGCCATCTTCTCCATGTCGCGGGGCGTGAGGCCGAATTGCTCCATGATCTCCTTGCGGTCGCGGAACCACGGGGTGTACTCGGACATGTGGTTGGTGCTCTCGGTGACGAAGTAGCCGAAGTGTTTGAAAATCTCGAAGCGCACGGTGTTGTCCGCGTAGATCTCCGGGTCCTGCATCTTTTCGCGCAGCAGCGGGTAGAGGTCCTCGCCGTCGCGCTCGAGCCGCAGGAACCACGCCATGTGGTTGATCCCGGCCACCCAGTAGTCAAGCTCGTCGTAGGGCACGTCCATGTACTTCGCCAGTACGCGCGAGGTGCCCTGGACGGAGTGGCAGAGACCGTAATGCTGCACATCCGGCCGCGCGATGCTCATCAGCCACGAGTTGATCGCCATCGGGTTGGAGTGCTGAAGGATCATTGCGCCGGGTTCGGCGACTTCGCGGATGTTGTCGGCGGTGTGCAGCAGCGCCGGGGCGTTGCGGAGGCCCTGGAAGATGCCGCCCGGGCCGATGGTGTCGCCAACCGCCTGGTCTATGCCATACTTCAGCGGGATGCCGATGTCGGACGGGCGGGGCGCAAAGCCGCCAACGCGGATCGACATGACGACGTAGCGGGCATCCGCCACCGCCTCGCGGTTGTCGGTGGTGACGGTCAGCTTTGTCGGCGCATCGTGTTCGGCAAAAAGCCGCGTTGCGTACTCCCTGACAAGCTCCAGCCGATCTTCGGCGACATCCATGAGCGCGACTTCGTCGGGCATGATGCCCTCGATGGTCATGAGATCGACAAGGACGTGGCGGGCGAAGGAGGCGCTGCCCGCGCCGATTATGGTGACTTTCACTGCACTTTCCTCCATCCGGTGAAGAGGCTGACTGTAGCGAGACGAGACTGAGGGTGCGCCACGAGAGGGCCGTTGACCTCCCTGCGGCGGCTTTCACCGCCGCTGCCGTTGCCGTTAGCCGTCGCTGTCGTTGCATTTGTTGCTTCATTGCTTGCGTTGCTGCCGTAGGCCGTTGGAGGAGTCGGCCCCCGGCAGACGCTGCACGTCTGACGACCTGTGCCGTTTGCCTTCTGCGGCTTAAAGCAGCCTGGTGTTCTTCATGTGCCACGGGCGCCCTCGCCCGTGGGCCGTTCGAACAACCGCTTCGCACGGCACGACGCACGGGCGGGGGCGCCCGTGCCACATGAACGACCACGACATGTAAGCAACAGCGGCTAACAGCCTCACGAACATTATGTGCCGTGTCGCCTGCGGGCGGAACCCATGGGCCGTTCCGCAAACCGCGACCGTCGAGCATAGCTGCGGGCCGGTCAGCGACCGGCCCTCCAACGACACGGCGCGCCGCCGAGCGCCGCCCCCGAACAAAGGGATTTGCCCGTTCCGCCCGGAAATGACAGGTAACAGGCCCAGTCACACCGACAGTCAGCCTTCAACTACAGCGGCGGGCGCGGGAGATGCAGGGCGCGCCGTGACCCGTTCCGGGAGATGAAAAGATGAACGTGCTGCTGATCATGGTGGATGAGATGGACGGGCGGAAGATGGGATGCGCGGGGTGGGAGGGCATGCACACGCCGAACCTCGACGCCCTCGCCGAGCGGGGGGTCATCTTCGAGAACACCTACTGCGACAGCCCCCTCTGCGTACCCTCCAGGGCGAGCTTCGTCACCGGCCGCCACGTGCATGAGATCCACTGCTGGGATAACGCCTCGCCCTTTGACGATAGCTGGGAGACCTTCGCGCACCGGCTGAACCGGCAGGGCGTGCCGGTCACCACCTACGGGAAGATCGACTTCGTTGACCCCTGCGGCGATCACGGCTTCGAGTCCGAGCGGACCGAGTTCGACAAGCACCGGGAGATCGGCGACATCTGCGGCCTCCACCGCGACCCGCTGGCGCGCCGCGTCGGAGCGCGGGAGCGTCTGCAGAACGCGGGCCCGAAGGACATCTCCGGCAACATAGACGAGCAGGCCTACGATCGTTCGCTCGAGTTCCTGCGCTCCGCGGGGGCCAAAAATGGCCCGTGGATGCTCTGGAGCAGCTATCGGAACCCGCACTTCCCGCACTTCGCTCCGCAGGAGTATTACGACCTCTATCCCGAGGATGAGGTGGAACTGCCTCCGGTAGGAAAGCTGCACCTGCTCGACCAACTGAATCAGGACCTGCGCTATCACTTCGAGGTGGATGAACTGGTGGATGAGGAGACGTGGGTGCGTAACGTCCGCGGCTACCACGCGCTCATCAGCTACATTGACCACTTCGTCGGCGGCCTCATGCAGACGCTCGACGAGGAGGGGCTGGCGGATGACACGATCGTGATCTTCACCTCCGACCACGGGGAGATGCTGGGCAGCCACGGCATGTGGTGGAAGTGCGCGCCCTTTGAGCCGAGCGTGCGCGTGCCGCTGATCGTGGCCGGGCCGGATATTGAGCGCGGCAAGCGTATCGAGCAGCCGATCGGGCAGGTGAACCTCTTCCCGACGATCGTCGAGGCCGCGGGCTGTGAACTTGAGGAAGCTGACGCGGATCTGCCCGGCGTGAGCCTGCTGCCGACCGCGCGCGGCGATGAGGCGGAACTGCCGAAGGTGGTGCTGTCGCAGTATCACGCGCATGGTGTGCGCAACGGCTGGTTCATGGTGCGCAAGGACGAGCACAAGCTCATTCACTACCACGGCTACGGGCATGAGCTTTATGATGTCGTGGCCGACCCTGACGAGCTTGAGGACCTGACGGTTGACCCGGAGTCGCATCACAAGCTGTCGGGACTTGATGGCATACTGCACGAGATGCTGAACCCGGACGTGGTGGACACCACCGCCAAGGCCGACCAGGGCTTCCGGCTAAGTTGGATGGCGGAGCAACTCGGGCAGGAGGAGTTCGACGCGCAGGTCGAGGCCAAGTGCGCGTTTGATTGACCCGTGGTTCGCGGCGCGAGCAAGTGGCGGAGAGGGCATTCCCTGGCCACGCAGCCTCCTGTTCGGCGCTCCTGCCGTTCCCCTCTCCCGCCAGCGATGCGTCGTTTGCATCGCTAAGGGGGAGGGGAAGTAGCTCGCGCAAGCGAGCTGCGGGGAGGGGCAGCCGTAGCCGTTGCCGGAGCCGGTGCACAAACCTGAGGAGTGAGGCGCGATGAGACGTGTGGCGGCGATCCTGCTGTGCATCTTCGCGATCTGCGCGGTGTCGGTTGCCGCGCCGGAGATCACCATCGAGGCCCGCGGCATTCCCGCGGGCGAGAACCTCATCGTCAATCCCGGCTTCGAGGCGGGGACGCAGTGGCCCGATGGCTGGGGCTGGTCGCCGAACCAGCCACCCTCCACGATCTGGCGCGTCTGGGCTGATGAGGCTCTTTCCGGCGCGCGATCGGCGGGCGTCGTCAACACCGCGACCAGCGCCAGCGGCTACTGGACGCAGGACGTGGCGCTCGAGCCGGGTAAGGACTACCTCCTCACCTGTCGCGCGCTGATCGAGGACGGCACGATCCTCGTGCGCGCAGATGGCCGCGACGCAGACGGGAAGCCCGTCAAGGCCTTCGACCGGCGCGCCTTCGATCGCCGGCGCGCCTCGCATCTGCTCGCTCCCACCTACTGGAAGCCCGAGTGGATCGTGGACATGGTGCGCCAGCCATGGGCGCCGGTGGATCTCTTCTTCAATACGCGCGGGGATGTCGTCCCCGCAAGCGTCTCCGTGCAGATCGGCTGCTACTTCACCGCCGGGACGATGTACATTGACGACGTCTACCTCGGCCCCGGGACGATCGAACTGAGCTACACCGTCACCGGCGCGCCGCTCGCGCAGGTGCGCCTGCTCGACCGCGCCGGCGAGTTGCAGGCTACATCGGGCGCCCTGAATGGCGCCGAGCGCTACGAGGGCAAGAGCGATGGCCTGCCGCCGGGCGAGTACTGGTGCATCGAGGCGACCGCGACCGATGGCACAGTCAGCCGAGCCTGGTATCCCGAAGCGCCGGAGGGAATTGAATGATGATGATCAGACAGGGAAGGACGGATCTCCGGACGGCTGCCTCACCCCCCCGGCCCCCCTCTCCCTCGTCGCGCCCAAACGGCGGGCGGGACCTCGGGACGAGGGGGGAGGACGGCAACGGCACCGTGCCGTTCTGGAGCGGCGGCGCTTCAGCGGCGCCGATGGCGGACACCGGGCTGTGGGAGCGGCTGAAGCCCCTCCCCTCCACACGACGGGGCAACGGCGGACGCCGCACATTCCTGTTGCTCATCGCGCTGCTGAGTGCATCCGTCGGACACGCCGCCGTCACGCTCACTGACACCGGCCTTGTCGCCACCACGGAGGGTCTGTCGCTTGAGGTGGATGGCGCCGCGCCGGAGTGGATGAGCGTGACGGTACTTGGTGAGGAGACTACCGGGCCATGGGCACTGGAGCTTGTTGATGGTCAGACCGGGAATGCGCTGCCGATGCCGCGCTTTGACGACCTCTGGGGCGGCGGCAGTGAGGCAACGGCAAGCTGGGGCCTCATCGACCTGCGGGGGACGCTGACCATCGCCACTGAGCAGGAGCGCGTCGAACTGGCGGTGTCGGTCACCAACCCGCGCGAGGAGCAGCGCTGGATCGAACTGACGCTGGCCCTGCCGGCGCCGCTGCAGGCTCCATGGTCGCTGTGGGACGGCCTCAGCGAGAGTCCCGAAGTGACCGAGGCGTCCTACTCGCAGGGCATTGCCAAGACCTTCCCTCTCGCGGCGGTGTGGGATGCCGAACGCGGTCTCGCTCTGGGCATCCAGCCGCAGATGATGGTCAGCGACATGCGCCTCGGCAGCGACCCGGTGCAGGGACGCATGGTCTTCGCGACCGTGAAGCTTGTGATAGACCCGGGCGAGACCGAGACGGCAGAGTTCGTGGCGATGGCCTTCGAGCCGACCTTCGGCTGGCAGGATGCGCTGGAGGCCTACTACCGCGCCTATCCCGAGTGGTTTGCGCCGCGCGAGGGGACCGATCCGCAACTATGGGGCACGGGTGGCTACCTGCGCTCGGATGGCAGCGACCTCTCGCTTGAGGAGGCGCGCCGCTTCGCCTTCGGTTGGGACTGGGGCTACGCGCCCTACCGCTTCACCGGCGACTGGTACGCGCATGAGGAGTATTACGATGGCGAGTACGGCCCGCTGGACGAGTGGCATGAGAAGCTGCGCCACGAGGACGAGGTGGAGGGACGCGCGGCGGTGGCGCTCAACTACATCATCCCTCAGTTCGTCAACGTGAAGCTGGCGGAGGAACATTTCCCCGATGCTTTCCTCTTTGACGCGCAGGGCAACCGCACCGGGCGCGCGGGCGACTTCGTCAAGCGCGATGAGATCATCACCGGCGGCTGGTACTGGGGCAACTCGATACAGGAGCACTCCCTGCAGAGCCTCCGCGAAATCGCTGAGAAGCGCGGCGCCGAGGGAATCTCCTTCGACAACGCTACCGGCACGGGCATGCGCTACGGTCCGGGCCCAAGCAACTCCCCGGGGCGCGCCTTCACCGGCGGCGCGAACGGCGCCGTCTGGGCCGCGGAGGGCATTAACTACGGCGGCCACATGGACTTCGTGCATACGCTGAGCAATGGCGAGCACCGGCTGATGGTAGCCGCGAACGGGCCGCAGTGCCTGCTCACCTGCTTCCGCACGGACGTCGCCATGCACGAGGCCTCGCCCTACTACGGCACTGAGCGCCTTCAGGCGATGCGGCGGCTCTGCGGGCACAAGCCGATCGTCCTGTGGGAGGACCACCCCGAGAGCGACCTCAAGTGGGAGGAGATGACCCCCGACGAGGTCCGCCTCGCCCTGCAGCGCAACTTCGAGTTCTGGGTGCAGTACTGCCTCTGGCAGGGCGTCACGCCGAGCGCGCACCGGCTGCGCGGCAACATGATCCTCCAGCGCCACCTCGACAAGATGCTGGCCGTGCAGCGAGCCGGATGGTGGCCGGTTTCGGCCATGCGCGCCGAGGGCGACCTGTGGCTCTCGCGCTTCGGTGAGGGCACCTCCACGCTGCTGACCGTCGGCAACATCACCGCCGACCCGGTTGATGCGCAGGTGGAGGTGCTGACGAGCTACCTCGGCGGCGGAAGCTTGGGCCTGGCGCCCTTCGATGGCGAAGCGGGACTTGTGACGCAGAACCGCGATGGCGCGGCAGATGTCACGCTGCCGCTTGAGCCGCGGACAACGCAGGTGCTGCGGGCGGCGCTGCAGATCGAGGGCGCGGATGATGTCGCGGTGACCTTCGCCGGGTTGACCGGCCCCGAGGGCGCGCCAATTAGCGGCTTCGACGCCGACACCGTCTCGACGCTCACGTGGACGCTCGATGCGCCGCAGGCCGCGACGGTGAACGTGCGCGCGTGGCTGCCTGATGAGGGGCGCGTGATGCAGGTTAAGCTCGGCGGCGCGGAGTTGCAGGCGACCGGCGCGGATGGTCTCGCGACCTTCGAGGCGCAGCTTCCGGAGGGCGAGTCGAGGCTGGACATACTCTTCCAGCCGCGCATCACGGTCGAGCGCCGGGAGGCAATCCTGCGCTTCCCGTTCCTTCAGGACGGGCAGGCGGCGTGCCAGATCGCGCTCATGGACCCGAATGACGAGGAGGCGCGCCTGGCGGCGGATCGCATCCGGGCGTACTTTGAATACTGGACGGCCGCGCAGCAGAAGTTCGGGGCGACGGTGAGCACACTGGCGCAGGTCGAGGAGCGCGCGCGCATCCCGATCGTGGCGATGGCCGACCGCGACCCTGCCGCGCCGACGATCATGCTCTCCATCGGCGATGCCTACAACGAAACGGATGGACATGTAAACGCGTTTGGCTCCACGGAGACGGGCGAGATCACGATGCTGGAGGTCGTCGGCGAATATGGCGCGGCCCTTGATGATGCGGTGCTGGCGCTGCTCGGCGTACTTGATGCGAAGTATGAGTACACCGGCGCCTTCGGCTCCCAGGGAGGCATCTACGACCGGGCGGGGCTTGAGTATCCGACGGTCTTAGAGTAGAGGTAACTACTCACGTTGCGGCTTGTCTCGTGGGTAGAGTGTACCCCCCCCGCAAGATTGTCAAGGAAAAGACGGAACTTATCGCGCAGAGATCTGTCTTGAATACCAAAGCTTACACTCGCAGCC
>JAAYJW010000259.1 GCA_012522765.1 candidate division WS1 bacterium
CGGCCCCGCTGGGAGGCCGCCCCGGCGGGTTTTTGCACATCCGCCGGTCCCACTTGTCCCTGTGCAGCCCTGTTCAGGTTCGCGCGGTCAAATCTGCACTCCAGGCGCCCTGTGTGGGCGGATCGCGGGTCCGCTTTCCACAGCGGCGGCGCCGCCCCGGAGAGCCCCGCGCGAAGCGCTGCCTGACACTCGTCCGCAGATACCGGGAGGTATGCAGATGAACGCGCGGAAACAGCGCTTCCAGATGCTCCGACAACAGGCTGAACGCTGCAGTGAAACCTCGCAATGTCACGAAAGGACAGGTTGAAGATGGCTGATTCGATCAGGGTAGGCGCGATCGGTGCGGGCGGCAATGCCCGCGGGCACATGAGGCGAATGATTGCCATTGATGGAGTGGAACTGGTCGCGATCACCGATCCCAGTGCCGCCGCCATCGAGGCCGCGCGGGAACAGGTTGAGGGGGCCGATGCGCTCCCGACCTTCGACAATCACAAGGCGATGCTCGAAGAGGTGGAGATGGATGCCGTCGTCATCTCCACCCCGCACACGTTGCACTACGAGCAGATCATGGACAGCCTCGGCAGGGACCTCCACGTGCTGTGCGAGAAGCCGATGGTCTGCAACACGACACATGCCCAGCGCGTGATCGAGACGTGGAAGAAGTCCGGCAAGGTCATGGGCGTCTCCTACCAGCGGCACACCACCGCCGCATTCCGCTACTGCCGCGAGCGCATCACCTCCGGCGAAATGGGGAACGTGCTCTTCATCAACTCCCTGCAGTCGCAGGCATGGTTTCAGAGCCAGGTAGGCGGCGGCACGTGGCGGTCGCAGATGAAGTGGTCCGGCGGTGGGCAGCTCAACGACTCGGGCTCGCACCTGATCGACATCGTGCTGTGGATGACCGACCTGCAGCCCTCCGAGGTCTTCGCCTATCAGGACAAGCTCGGTTCGGAGGTGGACATTCTCAGCGCCATCAACGTGAAATTCGACGGCGGCGCGCTGTGCAACTTCGCGGTAGTGGGCTACCAGTCGTGGAAGGGGATGTTCGAGGAGACCACGATCTGGCTGGAGAAGGGCCAACTGGCCATCCGCGGCAACGACGTCTGGGAGTGGGGCGAGGACGCGGAGAAGAAGGTCATCACCGGCGAGGATCTCGGCCGCACCTGGAGCCCCGATGAGAACTTCATCCTGTCGATCCGCGGCGAGGAGCGGATTCAGTCCACGCCGGAGGATGCGCTGAAGGTCATTCAGCTTTCGGAGGCCGCATGGGCGTCTGCAGACAGCGGCAAGCCCGAGTCGGTCCGCCGCCAGGGATGATCTCCGGCATGGTAGCTTCAGATGATCGCCGCCGCCCGGGGTGCCATCCCGGGCGGCCGGCCGCTATTGTGGCTCGATTTGTGCTCATCATTCCCGTGCTCTGCATGGGCTCGTTCGTTGCTCGACACCTGCAGAATGTGCTGGCGCACAACGGTGGTACACCGTACGAAGGAGCGCTCGCCGGAGGGGTGCTGGGGCTGCTGCTGGGCATCGGCCTGTGCCGCAGGGCCATCTCCCGACACAGTCGCGCACCGCTGCTGGCCGATCTGACCCTCGTGCTGCTGAGCCTGCTGTGGCTGGTCGCGGTGCTTCTGGGCAACTGGAGCGCGATCCCGCGAGGCGATGTCGCGATGGCGTTTGGGGCCGCGCTGGCGGGGGCCACGCTGGTGCTGCTGCTGCTGCCGTGAGGCCGGAGATGGCGGCATCGGCGTCACCGACCCCGACCGGCCGTGGCTTGACTTAGGGGGGGGCTTGGCCTATAATTGGCATCACGTGCTCTGGCAGAGGCGGCATCGAAAGTGCCGGGGCCTCTACCGGTGTAGCTCGACGTTTCTGTATATACGCTCACATGATCTGCCGGGTGGAGGAATGGGCGGGAAGGGTATTCCGCGGGTGTGAGGCAGACGGGCGCGGCGAATTTGCACTACTCCTACCGCAGACCCCTCTGAAGTAGACCGACTGTGCTGTCCGACCGTCGGCAACGCCGGGCAGAGGGGGCATGTGCTTAGACTCTCCGCCGTCCTGGTGCGGGGAGCGAATTGGGTGAATGATATCGTGCCGGACCAGAACGAGCCCCCCGACTCCCCGTCAAGATTGAGGCGCGAACTGGAGCACTACCGCCTCGTCGTGGAGGAGATGCGGAGGCGCATCCGCGGCCTCGAGGATGAGTTGGATACGGCCTCCACGATGGCCGAGGTTCCCTCAGTCGTTGTGACCCGTCCCGAGTTGCGCAACACCCTTGGTCGGCTGGTTAAGAAGCTCGCGATGATCATCCAGGCGGAGAAGGTCCTCCTGCTGCTGCACCAGCCGGAAGTCAATCAGCTCACAGTGCTGCCGCCCGCGCTGGGTATCACCGAAGAGCAGATGAACTCCATCAACATCGGTGTTGACGACGGCGTAAGCGGATGGGTCTTCCACAATCGCGAGTCGGTTGTCTTCAATGACGCGCTGAACGATCCTCGCACACTCAAGAACGTCGTCTCGCTCCTCGCGGTGCGCAACGGCATCTGCGTGCCACTGGTCATCAAGCAGCGCGACGAAGATGAGCGACTCGTTGATGAGCGCGTCATCGGCGTCATGCACGTGTTCAACAAGCGCTTCGATGAGGACTTCGGCACCGAGGACATGCGCCTGCTGGAAATGCTCGCCGAACAGGCCGCGGCGGTCATCTCCAACGCCCAGCTCTACATCCAGCTCACCGAAGAGAAGGAGGAGCTGCAGGAGGCGTTCGAGAGCATCCATGTCGGCGTCATCGTGGTCAATCGCCACGGCACCGTGCGCCTGCTCAACCCGGCCGCCGCGGAGATGCTCGAACTCACCGACGGCCAGTACAGCGGCCGCAAGTTCGATACGGTGGTCCCGCCCGGCGATGTTCGCGACCTGCTCGAGTCAGCACTAACGAGCGGGGAAGAGCGGACGGTGGAGATCACCACCGGTGAGGACGACGGGAAGATCTACCAGGCGCAGGCGACGCTGATGACGCGCGAGGACACCACAGAAATCGAGAGCGTTGTCGCGATCTTCAACGACATCACCGAGATCCGCCGCGTCGAGCGCATGAAGACCGCATTCGTCTCCACCGTATCTCACGAATTGCGCACCCCCCTCACCTCGATCAAGGGCTTCATCTCCACCCTGCTCGAGGACGACGAGGGTATGTACGATGAGGAGACGCGCCGCGAATTCCTCATCATCATCAACGAAGAATGCGACCGCCTCACCCGCCTGATCTCCGACCTGCTGAACGTCTCCAAGATCGAGTCGGGCCGCGGCCTTGACCTGCAGCTTGCGGATGTTGATCTCGCGCTGCTTCTCCGGCGCGTCGCCGCCAATCACCAGCCCTACACCAAGAAGCATCAGATCGTGGCCGATGTCCCCGACGGCCTGCAGATCCGCGCCGACGCCGACAAGCTCACGCAGGTGCTGGATAATCTCGTGGGCAACGCGGTGAAGTACTCACCCAACGGCGGCAAGGTGGAGATCAACGCGGAGGATGAGGGCGATACGGTCCGTATAGATGTGCATGATGAGGGCCTGGGCATTCCCGAGCGCCATCGCGACCAGATCTTCCAGCGCTTCCACCAGGTGGATGATGACATGGATCACCGGTCCATCGGCGGCACGGGCATCGGGCTCTACCTCGTTCAGCATCTCGCCCACGCGCATGGCGGGCGAGTCTGGCTCGACCGCAGCGTCGTCGGCGAGGGATCGACCTTCAGCGTACGCCTGCCGAAGGATCCCGAGGGAGAGACAGAGGTAGAGGTAGGCGGCGAGTAGGCAGTGGGCCAGTTTTCCGCGCAAAGCGCCTCCCGCGCTGGGAGCCGAGCCATCTCCAGCCCGCAGGAGGCATTCTGTTTGCATCGGAGGGGTTGGGCGTGAAGGTAGCAATCGGCAACGATCATGCCGGGGTGGAACTGAAGCAGGAGTTGCTTGAGCATCTGCACCAGATGGGCGTGGATGCGGTGAATCTCGGGGTGGATACACACGAGTCTGTGGATTACCCCGACGTGGCCGCACAGGTCGGCCGGGCGGTGGTTCGCGGCGAGGTGGAGCTTGGTTTCCTCGTCTGCGGCACCGGGATCGGCGTCTGCATGGCCGCGAACAAGGTCCGCGGGGTGCGAGCGGCGCCATGCTGCTATGAGTATCACGCGCGAATGGCGCGGCAGCACAACCACGCGAATGTCTGCTGCATAGGATCTCGCGTGACAGGCCCGGAGCTGGCGAAGGCCATCGTCACCGACTTCATCAACACGCCGGTCGATGAGGATGAGCGGCACTGTCGCCGGCGCGACAAGATCATGGCGCTCGAATCCGCAGAGTAGACGCCGCGAGGAAGGCCGTGGTGTCGAGGAATGTCCGACAGCAATGGTGTGGGGCTCGATCGACGCCCGTCCTGGGACGCCTACTTCATGGAGATCTGCCATGTGGTGGCGAAGCGCTCCACATGTCTGCGCCGCCAGGTCGGGGCGGTGCTGGTCTCCGACCGGCGCATCCTGTCCACCGGCTACAACGGCGCCCCGAAGGGCATGAAGCACTGTGCCGACCTCGGCGGCTGCTACCGCGAGCAGATGAAGGTGCCGTCGGGGGAACGCCAGGAGCTATGCCGTGCCCTTCATGCCGAGCAGAACGCGATCATCCAGGCAGCCGTCCACGGCGTCAAGCTGGAGAACGTCACCGCCTACTGCACCACGATGCCCTGCGTCACCTGTGCCAAGATGCTCATCAACGCCGACGTCAGGCGGATCGTCTACGAGGCTGAATACCCTGACGACCTGAGCCGGCAGATGTTGGAGGAGGCCGGTGTCGAGCTGGTCCGCTGGTCGGCGGAGGATCAGGGATGAGTATCCTCATCCCGCTGGCGGTCGCACTGGTGCTCGCGCTCATTCTCACACCAGTCGCCCGGCGGCTCGCGGTCAAGTTCGACCTGATGGATCGGCCGGTGGCGCGGAGTTCGCACACCGCTCCCACGCCCTTCGGCGGCGGCCATGCGATCTTCGTGGCGTTCTGGGGCACCACGCTCCTGTTCAGTTGGCCACTTGAACAGCCCCTGATCGGCCTGCTGATTGGCTCGAGCATTCTTCTGGTGGTCTCCACCATTGATGACAGGGTCGGCCTGCCGCCGATCCCGAGGCTCGGGGCGCAGCTTCTCGTCGCTCTGATCGCTTACATCTATGGGGTTCGGGTGGAGGAGATTACGAACCCATTCGTCAGCTTCTGGGGCGAAGAGTACATTCGCATGGGCCTGCTGGAGTTGCCCGTGACGGTGCTGTGGATTGCCTTCGTGATAAACGCGCTGAACTGGCTTGACGGGCTTGATGGGCTGGCGGGCGGCATCAGTTCGATTGCAGCGCTGACGCTGGCGCTTGTGGCCGCTTCCGCGGGGCAGATGGACGTCGCGCTGGCAGTGGCGGCACTCGCGGGCGCGGCCATCGGCTTTCTGCGCTACAACTTCCCGCCCGCGAGCATCTTCATGGGCGATGCGGGAGCCATGTTCCTCGGCCTGATGCTGGCGTCGCTCTCGGTGGTGGGCGCCGTCAAGGGACCGGCCGCCGTGGTCCTTGTGGTGCCGCTGCTCGCGCTTGGGCTGCCGATCTACGACTCGGCCAGCACCATCCTTACGCGCCTCATGCAGGGGCGCCCGCCGCATTACC
>JAAYJW010000260.1 GCA_012522765.1 candidate division WS1 bacterium
AGAGGATGCCCTTCATCCCGCCCTCGCGGGCGACGCGGGCGGCGATGCGCCAGTGCTCGACGATGCTCGCCCAGCCCTCGTCGTCGAACCAGTCCACATTGCCGGGGTTCGCGTTCATCTGCAGGAAACGCTCCCACGGCTCGGTGGAGGCGGCCTTCGCGGCCTTCAGGTCCTCGATGACCTGCTCGATGGCCTCCATGTCCCAGTCGGCATTCTGAAAGGCCACGCGGAACGCGGGGGTGCCTCCGCGACCGCTAAACTGCACCACCTGGCCGTGGAAAGGCTGCTGTTCGATCACTTCGATGTGCTCGACCAGCCGCTCGGGGTTGACGTGATCCCAGCCGGTCTGGATCAGCTTCTTGCGCGGAAGATCAGCGGCGAAGAGTGTGCCGCAGATGGTGATGAGGCAGAGCAGCGTCAGGGGCAATATGCGGGCGCGTGTCATAGCGGTCCCTCCCGTGCCAGGATCTGTGACCGCCGCAGTCTTCTCCATGCGCGCCCGTCAATCCTGCTCCTGCACGAGCCACTGCTCTTCCGGCAGGTCCTCGATCTCCACGTCGCTCCCCTCCTGGATGGCGCGCATCGCCTTGACCTCTTTCGTCGTGAGGCCGAGTGCGGTCGCCACTCCATGCAGGATCGCCTCCGGCCGCGGAGGGCAGCCGGGGACGTAGAAGTCCACCGGCAGCACCTGGTCTGCGCCGCCGAGGACGTTGTATGTGTCGTGCCACATGCCGCCACCGGTCGCGCAGGAGCCGATGGCGAAGACCACCTTCGGGTCGGGCACTGCCTCATAGGCGCGCCTGACGGCGGGGGCGGTCTGCCGCGTCATGGGCCCGCAGAGCACCAGCGCATCGGCGTGCCGCGGCGAGCCAACGAGCCTGATGCCGAAGCGCTCTGCATCATAGTAGGGCGTGAGCGTGTCGAGCACCTCGATGTCGCAGCCGTTGCAGGCGCCGCAGTTCACGTGGTAGATCCACAGCGCGCGCGGCAGTATCTTCTTTATCAGCCAGTCACGGATCAACTCTTCGTCTCCTCGCTGTCGGCTTCGACGCCCGCCGGGCACGCAATCGCGCACTTGGCGTCTATCTCATCGCACCGCATCCCGGTCCGCTTGAGCCTGTCCAGTGCCGACGGAGCCTCAAAGCACCGACCGCAGCGCTCGCAGGGGCCCATCCAGATGTGATACTCTCCCACGAGATCCTCGTGCGGGTCGTCCGTGGAAAGCTCGAACTCCTTCGTCATCTCGATCGCGTTGACCGGGCAGACCTCCGCGCAGCGACCGCAGAAGGTGCAGCGCTCGTGTAGAAAGCACAGCACACGCGTCGTCTGATCCGTGTCCACCACACGAATGCAACGCGCCGGACAGACTTCGGCGCAGCCGCCGCAGCCGATGCAGCGGTTCACATCAACCCGCGGCAGACCGCGGAAGCCCTCCTCCGGCTCCCGGGGTGTGAACGGATAGCCGAGCGTGACGCGTCCCGGCTTCAGCGCCAGGATCGCCTGCTTCAGCTTGCTCCAGAGCGTCTTCAGTACACCCATTGCCTCTGCCTCACAGAGCCGCCGAGTAAATTAGCGCCACCGCGGCGATGCCCGCCAGCGTCATGCCGTAGCGCAGCGCCTGATCGAGGCGCAGACGTGGATTGACCGACATCGCGACACCTACCACCAGCAGGTCAAGCACCAGCACCAGCACCACGTTAGCGACGATCGCCAGCCCCAGCCACGGGATCACCGTCATCGTCCATGGCAGGAAGAGCTGGATGAACAGTGAGCTGTAGATGAACTGCTTGGCGAAGATCGCCCAGTGCGTCAGCGCCAGGCGCGGGCCCGAAAGCTCGCTGAGCGGCCCGCCGATCAGCTCAGTCTCGGCCTCGGTGATGTCGAACGGGACCTTCGCGACGTACATCTGCAGCGCCAGTAGGTAGGTGATCGCGGCCGCCACCGCAGCGATGTTGAAGGGAGCCTCCAGCATCCCCGCGAAGGTCAGCGACCCCGACTGCATCGCCAGCACCAGTAGCGAGATGAACAACACCGGCTCGGCGGCAAGCATGATCATGACCTCGCGGCTCGCGCCGAGGCTGGAGAAGGCCGAACCGGTGGAGAAGCCCATCCCCGCCAGCGTCAGGTTCGCCAGCGCCAGCAGGCCGATGAAGACCACGAGATCGGCGACCTCCGATGCGGGGACTGCCCCGCCCATCGGCATGATGCCCGCCGCTACGAGGATCGCCGCCAGCATCACCGGCGGCCCCCACGTAACGATGGGGCTGGCGCAGACGCGCAGATCCTCCTTCGCCAGCAGCTTCATCAGGTCGAGGTAGGGCTGCCAGATCGGCGGCCCTTTGCGCGACTGGATGACCGCCCGGAGCTTGCGGATCATGCCCTCAAGCAGCGGCGCCACCAGCAGCACCAGCAGCATCTGCCCGAGGGCGATCCCGATTGTCGGCAAGTAGCTTTGCAGCGTCATATCGGACCTCAGTGTGTCAGCGACATTGGCCGGTTTTCCTGTAGTGCGGGCGGCCGGCACAGGTAGCGGACAGGTCCTCCTGTAGTGCGGGCGCCCCCGCCCGCACGGTCAACGGCAAGCGTTTCCACTAGTCCGTGCTCTCTGTGCGGGCGAGGGCGCCCGCACTACGGGTTCTACCTGTTGCGGCTGTTCCGCATCTCCTCGCGCGTCATCACGCGCATCTGGCCGCTGCGGCGGTCTATCACCGTCATGCGATCTGTGCAGGAGTAACACGGGTCCAGGCTGCCTATGTCGATCGGCACGTCGGCCAGCACGTCGCCGTTGATCATCGTGCTAACCGCCTGCAGGTTCGAGTAGGTTGGCGCGCGCACGCGCCAGCGCTCCGGCCGGTTCTCCTCTCCCGTGAGCACCCAGTGGAACGACTCCCCACGCGGCGCCTCGACGGCCGCAATTCCCTGCAGCCCCGGCGGTATCTCCTCGGTTATCTCCGCGCGAATCTCACCCTCGGGCATCTGCTCGAGGCACTGGCGGATGATCGAGATCGCCACGGGCGTCTCACGCAACCTCACGAAGGTGCGCGCGAGAGTGTCGCAACCGTCCTCCACGCACTTGCTCACCTCAAGCTCATCGTAGGCGGCGTAGGGGTGATCAACGCGGATGTCCACAGTGTCGCCCGAGCCGCGCGCCACCGGCCCCAGCGAGCAGAGTTCGCGCACCTCCTCCGGCGTGATGACGCCAACGTTCCCGAGGCGCGCGGTGAGTGTGCGGTCGCCCGGAACGGCCTCCTGCAGCGCCGTCCACTCACGTTCAATGTCTGCGAGCACCTTTTCAATCTTCGGGAAGTCCTTCTTGTCAACATCCCGGCGCACGCCGCCGACGATGTTCATTCCGTAGGTCTTGCGGTTGCCCGAAAGCTGCTCGGCCAGCCACATCAGCGGCTCGCGCATTCGCCACGTCTGCATGAACAGCGTGTCGTAGCCGATGATATGCCCGGCGACGCCGGTCCAGAGCATGTGCGAGTGCAGCCGCTCGAGTTCGAGGAAGATCGTGCGGATGTAATCCGCCCGGCGCGGCACCTCGATCCCCGCCGCCTCCTCCACCGCCATGCAGTAGGCGCAGGAGTGGACGAAGCCGCAGATGCCGCAGATGCGCTCTGCGATGAACGGGATCTGATTGTACGTCAGGTCGCTGGAGCCCAGTTTCTCAATGCCGCGGTGGTTGTAAAAGCCGCGGTAGTCTGAGCCGACCACCACCTCGCCGTCCACGAAGACCGCGAAGCTCTCCGGCTCGTGCTGGGTCGGGAAGTAGGGCCCGATCGGCACCACGACCGCTCCCTCGGGGATCGCCGTCATCTGCGGCGCGCCCTCCATGCTCGCCTCCGGCTTGTCCTGGCTGGAGAAGTCGGTCCGCAGCGGGAATACGCCCGTCGGCCAGTCATCCGGCAGCACCAGCCGGCGCGGGTCGGGATGCCCCACCGCCTCCACGCCGAGCAGGTCCTGCATCTCCCGCTCGGCCCAGCCTGCGCCGGGGATGGTCGGCGTGATGGAGGCGATGCGCGGGTCGTCCTCGGGCACGTTGGCGTGGAGGATCACGTAGAGATCGTCATCGTCGAACGAGAAGAAGTGCGTCACCAGGAAGCTGCCATGCTTCTCCCGCCGGTCCGTGGCGGCGGTGATGACGTAGCGCCCACCCATCTTGTTGAAAAGCTCATCCGCGGCGGCAACTACCTCCGCGGGGTCGATGGTCATGTACACCCGCCGATCGCCCCGCGGCTCGCTCTCAAGCAGAGCGTCGCCGATGCGCTCCCGCAGGCCTTGCGTTACCTGTTCGGCAGTCACAGTCCAGTCCTCCTCCTGTCCTCATTGCGACGGCGCCGATGGTGGGGCCCTGCCCGCCATCCCCGCGGCGCGGGTTGAGTGTAATGCGGCCGATGCACGTCATTCGCCCCCGTCTATCAGCGAAAAGGCACTCGCGGCCCGCTGCACGGCCGGGCGTTCCGCCTCCGTTGCCTCTGCAGCCTCCTGCTCTGCCGGAGCCTCCGACAGCCGCGAGAGGAACGGCAATCGTATTTCCCGATAGACGCTACGCAGTACCGGTGTGAACGGCCAGTACCAGCCGCTCGCGGGCAGGCGCGTGTGCGCCAGCGGCAGGTCCAGTCCGCTCTGCCAGCTTGGCACCACCCGCGTCGGCACTCCTGCTATCCGTGACAGGCCCCAGACCAGCAGCCCCGAGAGCACTATCAGCGCGAAGATCACCGGAGGCACAAAGCCGCCCACCAGCGTACCGATCTGCGGATCGCCGATCAAGAGCATGCCCCCGCCGACGCCCGTGACAGGCGGCGCGAACGGCGCGATCGCCTCCCACGCGGAGAGCGCCGGGCCCACCAGCACCAGCGGCCACAGCCCGCCCAGCACCGCCCCCAGCGCCAGCGCAACCTGTGGCAGTCGCATGCTCGCCGGGACCTCCTCGGCCGCCTCACAACAGCGCGGGCTGGCCGGTGCGCCGAGATAAGCCGCGCCAACGTACTTGAGCGCGTAGGCCATCGAGAGGATCGCGCCGATCACCACCACCAGCAGGTACACCGCCAGCAGCGGCTGCTGCGCGGCGCCCTGCAGGGTCGCCTGGAAGAGCAGCCACTTGCCGACGAAGCCGGCAGTCAGCGGGATGCCCCCAAGCGACAGGCCGCCAACGATTGCCGCAAGCGTCGTGGAGGGCATGCGCTGCCCGAGGCCGCCAAGCTGCACGAGATCGCGCGTGCCGGTGGTGTGCAGGATTGAGCCGGCGGTGAGAAAGAGCAGCGACTTATGCACACCGTCGGCTATCACGAAGACTATCGCCGCCACGAAGGCCAGCGCCGCCAGCCGCGGATCCACCAGCGCGAAGCCAATGCTCACGCCGAGGCACATCAGTATGTAGCCCGACTGGCTGACCGACGAGTAGGCCAGCAGCCGCTTAGTGTCGTTGTTCGCCGCGGCGGCCGAGCCTCCCAGCAGCACGCTCAAGGCGCCCATCGTCGCCAGCACCATCCCCCACGCCATCAGCGACCCCGAGCCCGCCCCGCCCCCGGCCATCAGCTCAAATGACATGTGCGCGACATCATAGGCGGCGAGCTTGATCATGACGCCGGAGAGCAGTGCGCTGACGGGCGATGGCGCCGCCGGATGCGCATCGGGCAGCCAGTCGCCCATCGGGTAGATGCCCAGCTTCGTCAGAAAGCCCAGCGCGAAGAGGCCGAAGATGGTATGCGCGAGCCACGGCTGCGCGACGAGCATCTGCGCCATCGTGCTCTGCGCCGCCGCGAAGCTGAAGCTGCCGGAGGCGTTGCGCAGGAGCATGATCGCGATGAAGATGGCCGCGTTCCCGACGAGAGTGAAGATCGCGAACTTGATGCCCGCCGCCAGCACCTCGGGCTTGTGATACTCATGCAGGATAAGCGCGAGACCGCTGAGCGACATGATGCTCCAGGCGATGAAGAAATGCAGCAGGTCGGGGAGGCAGACGACGGCCGCCATGGAGCCGAGGAGGATCATCAGCACCGGGTAGTAGCGCAGCACCGGCGCGGCGGGGGCATGCTCTGCGGCGTGTTCGATGTAGCGCACACTGTAGATCGTCGCGAGCAGGCCGAGGCCCAGCACCAGCCAGACGAAGACGATGTTGAGCTTCGTGAGGTGCAGGCCGACGAAGACGGTGCCCGGCAGCGTCAGGTCAACCGGCATCGCCGAGCCGTAGACGATGGCCCCGAGCCAACCCGCACCCGCGGTCGCGGCAGCCACGGACAGCGCGCAGATGGCGCCGCACAGGCGCGGCCAGCGGCTGAGCAGCGCGCCGAGGATCGTCCCCGCCGCGAGTGCGCCGAAGAGCAGTTGAGCGGACTGTTGCGCCGTCACATCCATCGTTTATCACCCGCACGTCTCTGCGCTCTACGCTACTCGGCTTCAAGCTCCCGCAACTGCACCAGCGAAAAGACCGGGCCGTCTATGCAGACGTATGTGCCCTTGACCGCGCAGTGCCCGCATTTGCCCACGCCGCAGGCCATGCGCCGCTCCAGCGACAGGAAGATGTACTCCGGGTCAAGCTCAAGACGCTCGCACTCGGCGATCACGAAGGGATACATGACCGGCGGCCCCACGATCGTGGCCGAGGTATGCCCCGGCAGCACGTCAAGCTCCTCAAAGAGCGTGGTGATCAGCCCGACATGGCCGTCCCAGTCCGTATGCGGCCGGTCGATCGTGAGCCGCAGGTCAATATCCTCCCGCTCGATCCACTCGGCGATCAGATCGTTATAAAGCATCTGATCGGGGCTCGCCATGCCGTAGAAGACGATGAGGCGGTCGAACTGATCGCGCTCCCGCAGTATCGCCTCGATCAGTCCACGCTGCGGCGCCATGCCGATCCCGCCCGCCACCACCAGCACATCGCGCCCGCGCAGCATCTCCATCGCGAAACCGTTGCCGAAGGGCCCGCGCACACCGGCATGCTCGCCGGGCTTCATCTCATGCAGCGCCTCAGTTACACGTCCGCCGGGATAGCGGCGCACCGTCAGCGTAATGCGCGGGTCGTTCCCCGGCATACTGCAGAGTGTGAAGGGCGCCTCGCCGGCGCCGAAGACTGTCAGCAGCACGAACTGCCCCGGGTTGTAAGGCAGCGGCGTGCCATCATCAAGCTCGAAGGTGAAGGTCTTCTCCAGCGTGTTCTCCTCCACCGACTCGATCAACGTGGCTGTGCGTGGGACATAGGTGCCCTGGCGCTCCATCAGTCCTCACCGTCCCCCTTCTCCGCGGCGGCGGTCACATCTGCATGCGGGCAGGCTTTGCAGTCTTTGCAGCTCCAGCCTTCCTCGCGAACCATCTGAGCGATGCGCGGCAGGTCAATCTGCGCCGAACATACCTGCACACACCGCCCGCAGCCCACGCAGCCTGGCCTCCCGTACTTGGCGAAGGTGTCACCGCAGAGCTTGTGATGCGCGTAGTGGTACATCCGCTCCGCTTCGTTCTCACGCGGGTTAAAGCCCGAAGCCTCCAGCGAATAGCCGGGGAAGTGGCACGAGTCCCAGCAGCGGATGCGCGCACCCACGCCGTCCTCCACGTACTCATGCGTGTCAAAGCACGAGCAGACGGGGCAGACAAGCGAGCAGCTTCCGCAGGAGAAGCACTTGGCGCCAAGCTCCTCCCAAAGCTCCTCGGGCGTCTGATCGCCGCTCATCCAGCGCATCGCCTGGGCGATGTTGCCGCGCCGCTCGAACTTCGGGTAGGCCTCCTTGATGAGCCGCTCGCGCTCCTCGACCAGCTTTTCATCCGCGGGCTCAAGCAGCTCATGCGCCAGATGCGCCAGCGGCTCGCCACGTTCGGTCCCCACCTCGACCAGGTAGACATCGTCCATCGGCGTGAGCTGCAGGTCGTAGCCGCTGCGCGCCACCGGTCCGGCGTTCGAGCAGGTACACCAGCAGGCCTCGTTCTGCGGCTCGATGCAGGCGAGCGCCACGATCGTCTTCGCCTCGCGCCGCCGCGCATATACATCATCGGCAAACTCACCGCCGAGGAAGAAGCGGTCGAGATACTCAATCGCCGCCACGTCACACGGCCGCACGCCGAAGAGGATGTGCGACTCGGGCTCGGGCGTCGCCTTCACCTCAGGCGCCTGGCCCTCTGTCATCGCGTACGTGAAGACTGCCTCGCGCTGCGGTAGCACGTAGGAGGCCGGCGAGATCAGCGAGTTCTCGTAATCAAGCTCTACCTCATCCGCCGAGTGTACCTCCGCAAAGGCCACGTCGTCGTGGAGTGCCCTGCGTGGCGCGATGAAGTGATCCGCTGCACCGATCAGCAGTTCGATGAACTTTCGTATGTCGTCCTTCCGCAGCACCAGCGTGCGGAGGGGCCGGTTGTGTTCCTGCTCCACCTGCAATCACCAGTCCATGCGACTTCGTGAAAGCGTGCACGGAGCCACGCCTCATTTACCGGCTACGCAGCAGCCGGCAGAGTAAGGTCATCGCAATATTGTCAATAAGTTAGACAGCCGGCGATTTCGCGATGTTCGCGCTCACTGCGACTGCGCGCTACCGCGTTTCGACCGGCCGCACCTGCCCGGCGACGGGACTGGCCGGCAGACCGGGCTCCTCGGGCATACCCTCTCCTGCGCCCGCGAGAGTCCGGAGCAGTCCCGGGAATTCCGTCGGGAGAATCGCGATCTTCGGCGGCACGCCCCTGTCGCCACGCACGCGCACCTGGGCGGCCCCGGCCGCGGTCACCACCTGCAGACGCCCCCCCTCGCGCACCTGCAGCGGCTTCATCTCCTCCGGCGCCAGCAGGATGTAAGGCTCGCGGTACTGCGTGGCTTCGCGGCGGAGGATGTGCGCTCCCTGGCAGCGCGGGTCCGTCGTCCACCCGCCTCGCGTCGAACGCGGGATGAGCAGCCACGGCCGCTCCTCGCTGGTGCGCGGCACTTCCACCGGGGGAGCGGTCAGCACTGCCGCCGGAACTACCTCGGTCACCCGTGGCGTCTCCGGGCCAACGGTCGGGAACTCACCACGCCGCAACGCCTCAAGCTCAACATGCGCATACCCCGGCACCTCAGCGCGAATGCGCCCCCACAGGACCTCCGGATCGCTCCAGACGGCCTCGATCCCGAGCGGCCGCCCCAACGCCTCCAGCGTGGCCTCGATCGTCCGCGACTGGCCGGCAGGCGGGATCAGCGGCTGGCTCCACCACAGCCGCCCGCCCGGACGCCGGATCGTGCCCTCGCGCTCGCCGCTCATTTGCACGGGCAGAGCGAGATCGGCCAGATTCGTGGTGGGCGAGACAAAGGAAGAGAGCGAGATGCCAAGCTCAAGCCGCCGGCGCAGCGTTGCGAGGTCCGTCGGGCCGAAGAGCCGCCCGAGGTCCTCGCCGATGGCGATCAGGCAGCGGATGCCCGAGCCGTGGCTCATCATCTCCAGCGCACCCATCCCGCCGGAGCCAGCGGCGCCGGGAGCAAGCATGTCAATGATGCCGAAGGTGTTCGCACCCGATGGGAGGAGGTACATCCCCACCTCGTGCTCCCCGTCCTCCAGCGCCCGGGCCAGTTGCGCGATCGCGAACGCCTCATCGGTGCTCACGATGGCCTCGGCGGAGAAGGGGATCGCAACGTGGCGGCTCTCCGCCACCATGCCGACGATGGCTTCCACATCGGCGGCATCAAGTGGACCGGCAGCGGCGTCCCCGCCTGCCAGCGCACCGGCCACCTGCCGCAGAGCCACGGCGCGCATCCCCGGCCTGTGCCGGGCGTATACCTCCGCCCAGACCGCGAGGCCCTGATCCACCTCGTCAATGAGCGCCATCCGCGCGCCGTCCTGCAGCAGCCGCGTCATGGCTCCCGCCGCGCGCGGGTTGATATGCTGGTAGTTCGAGTTCACGCAGAGAAAGAGGTCGGTGTCGCAGAGCTCCTCAGGCTTCGGAGAGCGATAGGGTCCGCCGATGACCTGCTCTATGCCGTGAATGACGGGAGCATCGAGTTCGAGGCCGAGTGTCGCGATGTTGGGGGTGCCGATGGCGTCCGCGAAGGCCCGGGCGGCGAAGACTTCCTCGTTGGCGAGGCTGTCGCCAAGGATGATGCCGATGGACGCGGGATCGCTCTGTTGCAGCCGGCCGAGCAGTTCACCCGCCCGAGCGATGGCCCCATCCCACTCGACGCGATGCTGCTCACCTTCGTCCCACTGCATCGGGTGACGAAGGCGCCGGCGGCTGCCGAGGATCTCGCCCATCTGCCAGCCGCGCATGCACAGGCCCGAGGCGCCCCATCCGGGGGCGGCGCTGGGGAGGACGGTGATTGACAGCGGCTGCCCGCCGGCCTGGCGCTGCGCCAGCAGGTTCATGCCGCACGCACAGCCGCAGAGTGAACATGTGATGAAACCGAGACTGTCGGTGCTCACGTGCTGCATCTCTCCCGACTCCGAGAGCGGCCGCGTCTGTTGAGCACAGGCGCGCACCAGTAAGGCGCTCCATCGCCAGATACAGCGGATGTGGGGCACTTGAGGCAAGCGAACCCACCTGTCAGCGCTCCACATCCTATGTTCAAAGACCGACGCGGAGGCAGAGCCCTCCGAAAGTGTGATTCTCCGTTGCTGCCAACCGCCTGTGCCGGAGGGTTCGACGTGCTTGCCGCTCATTCCTCCAGCACCCTCCTCCACTTCGTTAAGTTTTTCGCGAATTGACTCTCAAGTCAAGCTGAATCTCGCGCAGCGATTCTGATTCTGCCGCTTAGATCGCGGAGCAAGTCACAAACTTGCGGGGGTCACCAGGCGAGGAAACCACCCACGGATCGCGAAGGATTACTCCGTGGGCAGCGGCAGACGGAGGTAGCTGATGCTGGAACAGATGTCTACCCTCAGACTCACCGGAATGCGCTGTGCAGGCTGCGCGGGCACCATCGAACGCGCGCTGACAGGCGTTGACGGCGTGCATGATGCGGCGGTCCACCTTGCGGCGGAGAGCGTGACTGTCCGCTATGACCCCGCTCGCCTGTCGGTGGAGGATATTGCCGCAACCATCGAATCTGCTGGCTACGGCGTCCGCAGAGAGCAGATTCCGCAGACGCGCCTGCTGCTGCGCCTCCGCGGAATGCACTGCGCCGCCTGTGTGCGGGCGGTGGAGAACGGTCTCACCGGCCTCGACGGCGTGTCCTCGGCCGCGGTCAATCTCGCCGAAGAGACTGCCGAGGTGGTAGTTGACCCCGAGCGGGTCTCCTCCGAGCGCCTGATCGAGCGCGTGGACGAACTCGGCTACTCGGCCGAACTGATCACCGCGGAGGACCTGCATGTCGCCGAAGCCGATGCTGAGAAGAACGCCGAGCAGCGGCGACAACTCTTCCTCGTGCTGCTTGGCACAATCCTCTCGCTGCCCCTGATGATCGTGAGCATGTTCATGATGCACGCCGACACAGGATGGCTGCAGTTCGCTCTCGCCACCCCTGTGCAGGTCATCCTCGGCTGGCAGTACTACGTCAATTCCGCGAAGGCACTTCGCGCGGGCAGCGCCACGATGGACGTGCTGATCGCGCTCGGCTCCACTGCAGCCTACCTGCTGAGCCTGTACAACCTCATTCGCGGAACCGGGCACCTGTACTTCGAGAGCGCTGCAGTGATCCTCACGCTCGTCACGCTCGGACGCTGGATGGAGGCCCGCGCGCGTGGACGCACCTCCGACGCGATCCGCGGCCTCATGCGCCTCGCGCCGGATGAGGCGACCGTCATCCGCGACGGCGCCGAGGTGCTGGTGCCCGCGTCGGCGCTGCAGCCGGGCGAGATGGTGCTGGTGCGGCCGGGTGAGCGCGTTCCGGTGGATGGCGTCATCACCTCCGGGCACTCCACCATCGACGAGTCGATGATCACCGGCGAGAGTGTGCCGGTGGAGCGCTCCGAGGGCGACGAGGTCATCGGCGGCACCATCAACCTCGCGGGGGCATTCCGCTTCGAGGCGACGCGGACGGGCGCGGAGACCACTCTCTCGCAGATCATCCGCCTCGTGCGCGAGGCGCAGGCCACCAAGCCGCCGATTCAGCGCCTCGCCGACCTCGTCGCGGCCTACTTCGTGCCGGCGGTGATTGGCATCGTCCTTGTCACGACAGCCGCCTGGGTGCTCACCGGCCGGGGCTGGGAGCCCGCGCTGATCGCGGCGGTCTCCGTGCTGGTGATCGCCTGCCCCTGCGCGCTGGGCCTCGCGACACCAACCGCGGTCACGGTCGGCACCGGCCTCGGGGCAGAGCACGGCATCCTGATCCGCGATGCGGCGGCGCTTGAGATCGCCGGCCGCCTCACCGCCGTCGTCTTCGACAAGACCGGGACCCTCACCCTCGGCCAGCCGGGCGTGACGGACGTGATACCCGCGGGCGAACTCACCGCGGACGAGCTACTGCGCCTTGCGGCGGCAGCGGAGGTGCCCTCAGAGCATCCGCTGGCGCGCGCGATCGTGGCACATGCGCGAGCGCTGGAGATCGATCTGCCCGAGGCCGAGAACTTCGAGGTGACCATCGGCCGCGGTGTGCAGGCGACGGTGGAGGGGCGGCGCATTACCATCGGCTCAGGCGCGCTGATGGAGGAGACCGGCGTTGAGCTTGCGCCGGTGCAAGAGGCGCTCGAGCGCCTTGAGGCGGAGGCGAAGACCGCGCTGGTGGTGGCGGTTGATGGCGAGGCCGCGGGCGCGATTGCCCTCGCCGACGAGGTGAAGCCGACCGCCGCTGAGGCCGTCACGCGCCTGCGCCGCATCGGGCTGCAGGTCTACCTCCTCACCGGCGACAACCGCCGCACCGCCGAGGCGATCGCCGCCAGGCTCGGCATTGATCGTGTGCTTGCGGAGGTGCTGCCGGATGAGAAGGCGGCGCAGATCCGCAGTTTGCAGGAGGCGGGCGAGACGGTGGCGATGGTCGGCGATGGCATCAACGACGCGCCGGCGCTGGCGCAGGCTGACGTGGGGATCGCCATCGGCACCGGGACGGACGTGGCGATTGAGGCGGGATCTGTGACGCTGGTCTCCGGCGATCCGCTGGGTGCGCCGCGCGCGATTCTCCTCAGCCGCCGAACCCTGGCGCACATCCGGCAGAACCTGGTGCTCTCGTTCGTATACAACGTGGCGGCGATCCCGCTGGCGGCGCTGGGGCTGCTGAACCCGATGATCGCCGCCGGCGCGATGGCCCTCAGCAGCGTCTCAGTCGTCAGCAACTCCCTGCGGCTGAGGCGATACCGACCGGGGTAGGGCCGTTGCCGTTCCTCCCCCCTCGTCCCGCCACACTTCGCGCAGCGAAGTGCAGGGAGAGGGGGGCCGGGGGGGTGAGGCCGCCGTTGCCGTGTCAGCATTCGTTGAAGGACTCCTCCCTCCCCGCGCGAACCCTCCCGCTGCATCAACAGCCGCCTCGCCGGAGGATGAAGCCATGCCCGATGTCGACCGCCTCAAGGACATGCTGCTGCGCATGTACCGCATTCGTCTCTTCGAGGAGCAACTCAAGCACCTCTACGACTACCGCGGCTTCTACGGCGGCGAACTCACCGACGACCACGCCGCCGGTGGCGAGGACCTGCTCACCTGCATGCTCTACGACTTTGCCTCCGACGGGATGATCGGCGGCGCGGTGCACCTCTACATCGGCGAGGAGGCCGTCGCGACCGGCGTCTGCGCTGAACTGCGCGACACCGACTTCATCACCAGCTATCACCGCGGCCACGGCCACGCCATCGCCAAGGGCCTCGACCTGCGCGGGATGATCGCTGAACTGATGGGCCGCGAGACCGGGCACTCACGAGGCCGCGGCGGCTCAATGCACATCTACGACTACGCGAAGGGCATGCTCGGCGGCAACGGGATCATCGGCGCGCAGATCCCGATCGCGCTGGGCACTGCGTTCAAGGCGAAGTTCCTCGGCGAGGACAATGTCGCGGTCGCGTTCTTCGGCGACGGCGCGGCCAACCAGGGCGTCTTCGGCGAGTGCCTCAACCTCGCATCGCTGTGGCAGCTTCCGGTGCTCTTCGTCTGCGAGAACAATCTCTGGGCGGCCTCCACCGCCGCTGAGGTCGCGCACTGCTGCAAGGACATCGCACCCCGCGCCGAGCCCTACGGCATCCCCGCGCGGATCGTGGACGGGCAGGACGTGCTGGCGGTCAACGAGGTCGCGCGCGAGGCGGTCGAGCGCGCGCGCGCCGGCGGCGGCCCGACGATGATCGAGGCGAAGACCTTCCGCTACGTCGGCCACGCGGGCGGCGGGCAGAAGGCGCATCCCGACCAGGAGGCCCTCGGGGAGTGGATGAAGCGCGATCCGATCGCGCTCTTCGAGCGGCGTTTGCAGGCCGACGGCGTCATGACCGCTGAGGAGCAGCAACAGATGCGGGAGGGCGTTCAGGCCGAGGTAGATCGCGCGATCGCCGAGGCCTGCTCCGACCCGTTCCCGAAGCCCGAGGAGCTTGAGACGCTTGATGGCACACCGGTCGATCCGCCGGCCGAGGCAGAGGCGCGGTATGAGTTCCGCAGCATCGCGCCCGTACGCAGGAGCGTCGAGACTATCCCCGGCACCCGCACCGCCGGCTGGGGACAGCTTGTCGCCGAGGCGCTTCGCGAGGAGATGGATCGCGACGAGCGCGTCTACGTCATCGGCGAGGACCTTGGACCGGTCCGGGAGCGCGACAATCTGTGGCGACAGCTTCGTGAGCGCCGGGTCTTTCAGACGCCAATCTCGGAGTCCAGCTTCGTCGGAGTCGGGACAGGTTCGGCGGCTACCGGCCTGCGTCCGGTCGTAGAGATCATGTACATGGACTTCGTCGCGGTCTGCTTCGATCAGATCGTCAACCAGGCGGCGCCGCTCAAGCTGATGTCCGGCGGGCAGATCAGCATACCGATGGTCATCAAGACTCCCGCGGGTTGCGGCTCGCGTGAGGCCGCGCATCACTCCGGCCACCACGAGGCGTGGTTTATGCACGCGCCCGGCATCAAGGTCGCCATCCCGTCGAACGCATACGACGCGAAGGGCCTGCTCAAGACCGCCATTCGCGATGACGACCCGGTCCTCTTCGTCGAGCATCGCCTGCTGCGCCGCAGCGAGATGGAGGTGCCCGAGGGCGAGTGGCTCATCCCATTCGGCGAGGCGGCGGTCCGGCGCGAGGGGACGGACATCACCGTCGTGGCGACCTCCTACGCGGTGACGAAGGCCATGCGCGCCGCCAAGGCGTTGGAGGGCGAGGTGAGCGTCGAGGTGATAGACCCGCGAACGCTGGTACCGCTGGATGTCGCGACGATCCTTGGCTCGCTGGAGAAGACCGGTCGCCTGCTGGTCGTCCACGAGGCGCCGACGCGCGCGGGCGCGGGAGCGGAGATCATCCGGCGCGTGATGGAGGATGGCGGCTTCGGGCTGCTCAAGAGCGCGCCGAACGTCCTCGCGCGAGCCGACACGCCGATGGCATACTCCCCGCCACTGGAGGACGCGACGCTCCCGCAGGCCACCGACATCGCGGCGGCGATCCGCTCGATGGTGGCGGAGTAAGCCGTTGTAGGGCGGGGACTCGTGCCCCGCCGCCGTTGCCGCGTGGCCCCTGCGCCCTCGCAGGGGAATCAATCAGGTATCGCGAGGTAGGGGCCTCACCCCCCTCGATCCCCCCTCTCGCTGCGCGAAGTGGGGCGGGACGAGGGGGGAGGAACGACGTAACGACACGGGAGGCCAAACATGCCCGACACAATCCGCGCCGCAGTCATCGGCTACGGCGCCATGCACCACTTCGGCTGGGCGCACTCGGCGTGGATCGATCACACGCCGGAGTTCGAGCTTGTCGGGGTCTGCGACCGAGACGTCGAACGCACTGAGGCCGCGAAGCAGGACTGGCCCGGCATCGAGACGTGGAATGACACCGCCGAGGTCTTCGCGCGCGATGATATCGACCTCGTCTCGGTGGTGACGCCGCATTTCACCCACGCGCCGATTGCCATCGAGGCCCTCCGCGCGGGCAAGCACGTGGTCGTCGAGAAGGCCATGTGCCTGAACGTCGCCGAGGCCACCGCGATGGTCGGGGCCGCCGAGGAGGCGGGTAAGACGCTCGCCGTCCATCACAACCGCCGCCATGACGGGAACTTCCGCCGCATCAAGCAACTCGTGGATGATGGCGAGATCGGGGAGGTCTTCCAGGTGGACCTTGAGGCGGGCGGCTACGGCGACCCCTCGCACGGGTGGTATACCGAGAAGGCGAAGGGCGGCGGGCTGCTCTACTTCTGGGGGCCGCATGCGGTGGACTGGGTGCTTAACCTCGTCGGCGAGCCTGTGACGGGGGTCACCGGCTTCTTCTTTAAGAAAGTCTGGGATCACGTGGACATCGCCGATCACGCGAAGGCGGTCATGCGCTTCGAGAGCGGCTGCGTGGCGGAGGTGACCTACTCGCGCATCAATGCCGCGCCAAGGCCGCTGTGGCGGATACTCGGCACGAAGGGCGCGATCCTCGACAGCGGTGCGGCTGCGACGAAGGGTTACGAGCAGGTGATCTCCACGCCGCCGCAGGGCTCGGTGAAGCTGCTCCGCGTCTCCGATCGTGGGCATAAGCGCGAGGAGATGGAGGTGCCGAACCTCGACAACGACTGGCACAACTACTGGCAGGACCTCGCGGACCATCTGCTGCGCGGCGGGCCGGTGCCTGTGTCAGGGCATGATGGCCGCCGCACGATCGCGGTCTTCGAGGCGGCGGAGAAGTCTGCGCAGACGGGCGTGACTGAGCCGGTGCCGTATGAGTAGATGCTATTGCCGCTAACCGTGGCTGTTGTGCGAAGGCTTAACGACCTCGGCGCCCCCGTGGGCGCCCCCCGGCGAGGGCGCCGGGGCCACAACGACTAACGGCACAGTCTTCGCCTGGCGAGGAGTGTCCGCGCCACGGGACGATCGGCGCCCGCTGTACGCAGCCCGGCCCTACAGCGGCTCCCCCACTCCGCTCAGTTCATTGCCCTCCGTCACCACGTCCTCCGCGCCCTCAACCTCGATCGGCTGGCCCGCGTCGCCGTCCGCGCCCGCAAGATAGTTGGTGTGCGCGATGGTGTTGCCGGTGATCCCCACCCCGCGCGTGCAGGAGACACTTATCCCCGCGGTCGGGCAGCCGTCGATGCTATTGCCGCTGATCACGATGTCGCGATTGCCCATCGGGCAGGTCGCCTCGCGCTCAACGCGGCCGAAGACGGTGATTCCTGCCAGAGAGAAGCCCCAGCGCTCCTGTATCACGTCGCCGCGCCCGACGTCCTCGATGACGTTGTCGCGGATCGTCAGATCCCGCACCCACCCCGCCTCGCGCCAGAAGCCGAACTCCGGGCCGACGCTGATCCCGGCCCCCTGCAGGCCGCTCAGGCGGTTGCGCTCGATGATCCCGTTGGAGGACTGGATGCGCATCCCGCGCGCGCGGTGATCGCGAAACTCGCAGTCGCGGATCGCGAAGCCTGCCGCTGAGGTCGTCGGGCTCGCCACCCAGTCGCCCACGTCGACTGCAAGCGCTCCGGCGAGTTGCACGCGGAAGAAGCTCCCGGTGTTGACCTGCACGCGCGGCCAGAGGCTCTGCACCTGCGTCCGCCACTCATCGGGCACCTCGCGCTCACGCTCGAAGCGCTCCACCACCGCCTCGCCGATCGGCTCGAAGGTATTCACGCGCAGCCCCTGAACGATATCGCCCGGCGACACCATGCGCTCGTAGGGCTCACCACCGTAGGGCCTGCCGAGAACCACCTCGCGCTCACTTACCGCGCATACCGCGAAGGTCGGGCCGTGGAGGTTGATCGAGTCATCACCCATCGCGCGGAAGCGGCAACGCTCCACCACCGGCCCGCGAGCGGCGTAGGCGAAGTTGAAGGCATCGGCGCAGGAGGACATCAGGCGCGGATACGTGGCTCCCGCTGGTGGCGGGCCCGGTCGGACGGCCAGGCGGCGGAAGACGTTGTCTCCGAACATGTAGCGCGCAATGAAGGCGATACCGGGGCAGGTGAGCACCGTCACGTTCTCGACCGTCAGGTCCTCGCACTGGTTCATGTAGACGCCCTCACCGTCGCGGATGTTGAGGACGACGAGGTCGCCTGCCCGGGCGTTTTCAGTGCCCGGCACGGCGGGGTTGATGGTGATGCGTCCGCGCCGCTCGCTCAGCGCCTCCACGCCGCGGGGGTAGATGTCCGGGATACCCCGCCGCAGGCGACAGGTCTCCGGATCGTAGACATACGCCTGCGTCGCCAGGTACTCCTCGCTCAGCGACGGGTAGCCCGCATGCACCTCGAACTCCCACTGGCTGCGGTCCTCGGAGATGCTGAGGATCGTCCCCTGTGTGAAGGGCAGCGGGTCGAAGTCGATGGTGAGGTTGCGCAGCGTCACGCGGCTGCAGCCGAGCAGATGCAGGCCACTGTCGCGCCAGTTGGTGAAGACCAGCGTGGCTCCGTGGCCCTCGATCGTCAGATCGTGCGCATCCCGCACCCGGAGCGTGGAGCTGAGGCGATGCTCCCCCGCGGGCAGGCGGAGGACCTCGGCCTTGCCTGCGATCGCAGCATCTATCGTGGCCTGTAGCGTGTCATCGGCCTCTACGGCCGTTACTGACAGCAGGAACAACAGCACGAATCTCATCAACATCACCTCGCCGCAACATTCGCCGCTACTCCCGGCAGACCTGCGGAGTCAGTCCTGCGACCGATCCCGCAAACATTATCCGCCGGTGAACGTCATGTAGACTGGAGGACCACTATCGCTTCATGCATGGAGGCAAATATGCGCAGAGGATTCACGCTGATTGAGTTGCTGGTCGTCATCGCAATCATTGCGATTCTTGCGGCCATTCTTTTCCCCGTGTTCGCAAGAGCGCGCGAGAAGGCCCGGCAGACCCAGTGTCTGTCGAACGTCAAGCAGACTATGCTGGCGGTCAATATGTATGCCCAGGACTACGATGAGAC
>JAAYJW010000261.1 GCA_012522765.1 candidate division WS1 bacterium
ATGTCGTCCGCCTCGGGGACATCGCCTTCGTCAGCGTGCCCTTCGAGTACTACCTCGACTTCGGCGACCGGATCAAGGGCCGGAGCGCCGCTCTGCAGACCTTCGTCGTGCAGCTATCGGGGCGCGGTACTTACCTCGCCACCGAACGCGCGGCGGCGGGCTGCAGCTACGGTGCTGTGCCCGCAAGCTGCCAGGTCTCGCCCGAGGGCGGGCAGGTGATCGTGGACGAGGCGGTCGCGACAATAGCGGGGATGTTCGGCGAGCAGTAGGCCTGAGACAGCTTTGTGGCGGGCAGAACCAAGGCCCGCAGTTGCGACGTGCGACGAGTACAACAACGGCTTCTAACAGGGCGGCGCTGTCGCGCCGCACAGGTGGCGGCTTCGCCGCCAACAGGCCACGGCACAGACAACGGCCTGCAGGGGAGTCCGGTCTACGCTCACAACTGTGATCGCTGCGGAGGTGTCGGTATGACGATCGCGCGTATCGCGCTGACTTTCATCTGCTGTGCGGCGGTATGTCAGGCACAGCCCACGGTCGTCGGGCAGAAGATTGCGGAGCCTTTGGTGCTCGACGGGCAGCTTGATGAGCCCGTCTGGCAACAGGCCATGTGGCACACCGGCTTCACGCTGCTCGGGGCCGTGGAGACGCTGGCGGAAGCGCAGACGCATTTCGCCGTCGCCTTCGATGACAGCCACCTCTACATCGGCGTCAGGTGCGATGAGCCGCGGATGGATGAGCTTAAAGCCGATGAGACCGAGCGTGATGGCAAGGTCCACCGCGATGACTGCATCGAGTTCATGATCGACTCCACCGGCGATCGCACCGAATACTACCACCTGACCACCACCCCCGGCGCCACGCTCTATGATGCTCAGTTGCGCCAGGGCGGGCATGTTCGCGCATCCCAGTGGGACTGCGACTGGCAGGCCGCTGTTGCGCGTGGCGAAGATCAGTGGACGGTCGAAGTCGCGGTGCCTTTCGTGGAGCTTGGTCTGACGGACGCCTCTGCGGGTGACTGGGCGCTCAACGTCACGCGGGAGCGCAAGGCCGGGAAGGCGGAACTATCGAGCTTCACCACTGCCCCGGGAGGCTTCCACCAGCCCACTTTCTACGCGCAGCTTCAGTTGCCGGAAGCCGGTCTCGAGCGCTTCATGTGGACGATGCGCGAGCCGTTCGATGAACTGGTGCGCACGGATGGCGAGGAGATCGTCTACACAGCGAAGACGCATCTGACTAACCACACCGGGAGGATGTGGCTGCTTGAGCTGCGCCCGGAACTCATCGCCGGCGACACCACCTCCACGGGCGAAACAGTGACCCTCGGCCTCGATGACGGCCAGGGCCGGGAGGTGTCGTTCAGCGTCCCGGTTCGCGAGCAGGGCGCGCAGGTGCTGCGGCTCACAGTGGTGGACCGGCGCGATCCCGAGCGCGTGCTGTATCTGCGCTCGATCCCGATCACCGCGGAGTACACTCCGATTGCGATCGACATGGTAGAGCCGTGGTACCGCAACAGCATCTATGCCACGCAGCAGGTGGATGAGGTCGAACTGATTGTCTCGCTTGCGCTCGCGGAGGAGCAGCTTGCGGGGCGCCGTGTATCGGCGATGATCCTCGCGCCGACAGATGATGGCCGCGGAAAGCCCGTGGCGGTCGGCACTCCGGTTCCAGCCGCGGATGAGGTGCGGCTATCCATCCC
>JAAYJW010000262.1 GCA_012522765.1 candidate division WS1 bacterium
GAGATCGGTGGCAGCGCGGGCGCGTTCGCAATGGCGCTGGCCGAGAAGACGCAGATGACCGTCTACAATGTAGACATTGACGTCTGGGCGATCCGCCTCTGCGGCGTCCTGGTGGACGAGGCGGGGCTGACCGGCCGCGTCATCCCCGTCGAGGGCGATGCGCTGGATATGCCGCTGCGCGAGGGCATCGCGGACTTCGTCTACAGCCGCGCGGTTATCCCGTTCGTGGACGACAAGGTGCAGTTCATGCGGGAGGTGTATCGCATCCTCAAGCCCGGCGGGGTGGCATACGTGGGCCACGGCGGCTTCGGGACGCTGCTCGACCCGGAGATACGGCAGCGGCTGGTGGAGCAGCGGCTGCGGCGATGGGCCGAGGGCAATGTACCTGAGGGCTGGGATGGGCCGGCGGAGGGGATGGTCGGCCTTGCACAGGAAGCGGGAATTGAGCGCTGCCGCCTGATAACCGAGCCGGACGTGGGTTGGTGGCTGGAGATACGAAAGTGACGACGGTGGTCAGTAGTTAGTGCTCAACTGGTAGCTTGCCGCAAAGAGGGCAATAATGCCTGAGGTAGCAGTCCCGGAAATCCTGGGAATCTCGACCGAGATCATCGGCGTCTGGATCGCCGCATTCCTGACGCTGGCGATCTTCAGCTTCCTGTACCGGGATAACCCGATCTACAAGATGGCCGAGCATATCTTCGTGGGCGTCTCGGCCGGCTACGGCGTCGTCATCACCTGGCATGAAGCTGTCGTGCCGCTGCTGATCGATCCGCTCTTCCGGCCCGAGGCGGTAGGGATGGAGGGGCCGAACTACATCGTGCTCATCCCTGGAGTGCTGGGGCTCTTGATGTTCAGCCGCTTCTTCCCGCGCTACGACTGGCTGTCGCGATGGCCGATCGCCTTCGTGATGGGCGTCTACTCGGGGCTTGCGATCCCGGCATCAATACAGGCGAACCTGCTGCCGCAGCTATACGCGACGATGCTGCCGATCTGGCCGGGCATGGAGGTGCCGGTGTGGGTGGCGGTGAGCAACTTCCTGCTGGTGGCAGGCGTGCTCTGCACCCTCGCCTACTTCTACTTCTCCCGCGAGCATAAAGGCGCATTCGGGGCGGCGTCCAGGGTCGGGATATTCTTCCTGATGGTTGCCTTCGGCGCGGGCTTTGGCAACACCGTCATGGCCCGCATTTCGCTGCTGATCGGTCGCGTGCAGTTCCTCTACCTCGAATGGTGGCTCCCGATGGTGCAGGAGCCGATCAGCCGCTTCTTCGGCGGCTGAGAAACGCGGCTATGCGTCGTTGCCGTTGCCCAGCCGTATGGAGCGGAGGCTCTTCAGCCGCTCCGACAGTTGTAGAAGACGACATTGGCGCCGCTAAAGCGCCGCCACATACGACTACGGGCAACAGCAACGGCTTGCAGCAGCCTGACGTTATTCATGTGCCACGGGCGCCCTCGCCCGTGGGCCGTTCGGACAACTGCTTCGTTCGGGAACGACACAGTCCCGCCACGGGCGGGAGGGGGCCGAACTCTCCAACGGCATACGACAACGCCTAACGGCCGACGCATCTAAACGGCAGATGCGTCGCTCCGAACGACCACGGCAGGCGGCGCCTCGCCCGACCTCTCCCGCTATGCGGGATCGGCCGGATGCGCCCGCTACTCCCAGCCCCAGCGCAACACGAACGGGACCCTCGGCAACAGCGTCTCCAGCAGCTTCATCACCGCCGGGCTCACCTGCGGCTCGATCCGTGTGCGGTGCTGCAAGTAGCCCTCAAGCGGCGTCTCGCGCCCGGTCACGAAGAGTGTGATGGTCTCGTCGGCGGTGTGCAGCACGATGTCACCGGGCTTCGGCTGAGGTGAATCGATCACCTGCGCTACTCCCTGCTCGATCTCCAGCCCCGACTGCAGCCGCTCGCCCAGCAGCAGCACCCGCCCCCGCCAGTCAGCGAAGGGCGTCTCGCGCAGACGGTGCTCGTAGAGCGGCCGGATTTCGCCAAAAAGCTGTGACAGATCGCGGATGCCGAACATGTTCACGCCACCGCTGACCTCCCGGGAGTAGCCCGCCCGACCGAGGACGTTCATGAGCAGACCGGCGTCTGAGCAGGCGCGAGTGGTCGCGCGCCGCGCTCCCGCCTCCGCGAGCATAGCATGGACGCGCGCAAGCAGCGCCACGCCGATCTCCTGGCGCGGATCCTCGCCCTCGATCACCACGACATCCTGCAGGTCGGCGCCCTCACCGGCGGCGTATCGTGCCAGCGCCGCGCCAATGAGCTTGCCGTCGCGCTCTGCGATCGCGGTGAAGCTGCCCTCATCAAGCTGCGGCGCAGGAAGCGGCGCGAGCGTGAAGGTGTCCCGGTGATAGTCATGCACCAGTTGGCGGACCGCGTCCCGGTCCGCGTCGGCGCCTGGCCGTATCACGACACCATCAGGCGGCACGGCCGGCGTACCCAGGTGCAGTTGCTTGACCGCCCGCTCGCGCCGGTCCATGTCAACGTAGCCGAAGTCGCTGTAGAGCGCGTGAGCGTTGTTGCGCGTGCCGGTGTTGAGGGCGAAGCATGAGCAGCGCAGGGCCTCAGGGTGCTGCATCGCCACGCGAAACGCCAGGCGCGAGAGCCCGCTGCGCCGCCACTGTGGCAGCGTGTGGACCCAGTAGACGTAGAACTGCGTGGCGAAGTGACCATGGGGGAAGCCGCAGAGCCCGGCCTCGGCGAGGACGTTCGCGACCTCGTAGCCGCCGATCTTCGGGTGGATCATCACCTGGTCGCGCGTCGATACGTGCATCTCGCCGACGCGCCGACCATCTTCGCTGAGGCCCTCCAGCGCGAACTCCGGCAGATCGCGGCCGAGTCGGCGAAGGGCATAGCCGCCCATCAGCTTGAAGCGCAGGTCCCGTTCCGGTAGCAGCTCCGCGAGGCGATCCGCCCACTGCGTCTGGCCCATGGAGACAAGCTGCAGAGCGGCCCACGCCGCGGTCTCTTCGTTCTTCTGCCGGGCAAGTCGCTCCAGCGGCTTGACAGCGCGCAGATCCGATGCCCCCGACTGAGCGAAAGCCTCCACGAGCTTCCGGACGCGCTCGGGGAGCTTGCCCCGCGCCTCCTCCTTGAGCGCGGCGAGGTCGCTCAGCGCCTCCATGCGGCGGCTGGCTGGGCATGACGCGGCCACCGTCGCATCTGCCAGCGTCTCGTGCATCCTGTCGGCGAAGCTCTCGTCATCCGGCGGCACCAGCGGCAGCGGGTGGATCGTGGTGCCGATCTCGCGCAGCAGGTCCGTGACGTCCTCGCCCGCCGCCAGCCCGAGGTAGTAGGCAAGCCTGTCGCCGCCCCAGGCGAAGGTCTTCGGCAGAGGATCGTCCTCGCGCTTCTTCGGCAGCAGTTCAAAGAGCCGCTTCAACAGGCCCTGCCCGAAGCGGCGTTCAAGCTCCGACAGCAGCCAGTGGCCCTTCGGGTGCCACTTGTCGGTGGCCCAGTAGATGCGGGCAAGGTCAGTCCTGTCGCGTGAGGGATCAGCTTCATCAAGCGCCTGCATTGCTCTACCGCGCAGGCGATCCGCCTCCGCGGAGTAGCCGAGGTGGTCGAGGAAACGCAGCGCGATGTGGCACGCCACCGTCGACTCGGGAAAGAGGCTCACGAGCAGTTGGCCCGCCGTGCTGTCCCAGAGTGCATGCTGCGCCAGGGCCACGGCGTTCGTGTAGGCAACGGCCCAGTCCGGACCGGTCGGGGCGACAAAGAGCCCATCGTCCCACGGCCGCGGGCGCCGGCAGCTTCGTCTTACCCGGAAGGTTCCGGGCGGTTCCCAGTGGCTGCCGAGCAACTCCTTCAGAAAAGCACGAAGCTGCAAATGTAGTTCGGCGAGTTCCTCGGCTGACTCCGCCACAGATCGATCGCAGATCAGCTTCAGACCCTGCACATCTCGCAGCACCGGAGTGGAGCCGATCTCAGTTGGGATGTCGCGTCCGGGACGGTCGCCTGCGTCCCCCGCCAGCCACTCCACCAGCGGGCCAAGGTGCGAAAGACGGTTGAAGCGTTCGAGGAACGCCGGACACACGCAGACGCGACCTTCGCCGTGTTCTGCGATGGCGGCGAGAGGTTCGCCTGTCCTGCCATGCACAAGCAGCGGTCGCGCAGTGTCGGGGAGGCGCAGCGGCGTCACTGTCTCCAGTGCCGGGGGATGAGGGCCGAAGCCCTCGATCGCGTCAGAGACCACCTCGACATTCTCATCTCCGTAGCCGATGCGGAGGTCAGAGTCGATGGTGGTAGCGGCTTCGGCCTCTGATGCGGAAAGCAGTCCTATGCCGAAGATGTCCGCGAAGCGTCCCGCGGGCATCTCGGTGGGGGGTTGGCCGGTGACGAGCTCCCACTGCGGGGCTGAACCGGCGATGAGCGCCCCGCCGCCCGCAGCCACGAAACGTTCGATCGCCCGCAACTCGCTCGCGGAGACATCGGCAGGAGCGGTGGCGTCAATCACCACCACGTGGTATCGCTTGAGCACACCCCAGGTGAGGCGCTGGCGGCAGATCGTGGTAAGCGGGTACTCCCCGCGCAGGCTGCTGCGAAGGTACTGCCCACCCGAGTCGTGGTAGTAGTCGATGAGGATGCGCACATCGCTCGGTTCAACGGGGATGGACAACCCCGCTCACCTCCATCGAGCCCTGGGCATCGCCGCCCGCTGATCTATCCGCCCCGGGTGATCCACTCGAAGGGGATGGTGGGGTCGAACGGCTCCCTGCGCAGCTCGTCGGGCTCCTCGCGGTTGTAGTGCTCTGTCGGGACGTTGAGCACGATGGCCGTCCGGCCCTCGAGCGACATGAAGCCGTGCCAGACCAGCGGCGGTATCTGTACCACTACTGGATTCAACTCGCCGGCCACGATGGCCTGCGCCTCGCCGCAGGTTGGTGAGCCCTCGCGATCATCGAACAGCCCGATCTTCGCGTTGCCCGCCAGCACACAGAAGCTGTCGGTCTGGATCTCATGGCAGTGCCACGCCTTTACGACTCCCGGGAACGCCGCGGAGACGTAGACCTGGCCGAAGCCGAGGAACAACTCGTCGTCGTCGCGCAGGATCTCCATCAGCCAGCCGCGGGGGTCCGCGTGCCGGGTCAGCTTCTTGATACGCACCCCATCGATCATGTTCGGCCTCCCGAGTTCAGGTTGCGGGCATCTGTACGCCGATGGCGTGGCGGTTGAAGTACCGCGCGGCCACTGCATTGATCTGCTCTGGCGTGACGGACTCGATCGCTGCGACAGCCTCATCCCCGTCTCCCAGGCCGAAGAGAGCCCGCCGCGCCAGGTAGAGTGCGGCCTCGGCAGGCCGTGCCGTGGAGAGGCGATGGGCGTTAATCATCCGCTGCCGGGCTCGCTCCAGCTCGGCCTCAGTGACCGAGCCGGTCTGCAGCGCGAGCAGGTGGCGAAGCAGCCCCACCCGCACACGTTCGATCGAACGCGGCGCTGCCAGGGCATGGATCGCGAGGTAGGGATCGCGCGCCGCCGGCACCGGGAGCGTCCCGATCGGATAGTGCTCCTCCAGCACCCGCGTCGGCAGCGACAGGCCAAGCGTCTGCAGCAGGCTGAGGTCCCGCTGCAACCTCCCCTCAGGCCCGTCGAGGAGCGCGGCGATGACCTCGCCGGCCGGGAATAGCGGGTCGCCGTACGATGGTAGAGGCACGCCTACGACCATCGAGGCCTGCACCAGGTCGAAGCTCTCACCGACTTCGACGAGGGACTCTTCCGGCGGGGTGGACACCTGCGGTTCGGCAGGAGGCGAGGCGGCAGGCAGGCCGCCCATGGCGCGGTTGACCGCGGCCACGGCTTCATCGGCCGGCAGTGGCGACACCACGCACAGCCACGCCCCCCCCGGCACGTAGTGATCGGCGCGGAAAGCCTGCAGCGCCTCCAGCGACATCTGCTCCAGCGCCTCCGGATCGCCCTGCACCGGCCGGCCCATCGGGGCGTCGCCGTAAAGCGCAAGGCGGAAGAGGTCGAAGGTCGTCTGCACGGGCGAATCGTGCGAGGCGTCATAGCCCCGCTGCACAAGCTCCCGGCCCTGCTCGAAGCTCTCCGGCGTCAGTTCGTGCACGAAGATTTGCTCTGCCATCATTGCCAGGGCTTCGTCAAGCTCATCGAGCGCCACAGTGTAGCTGGCTTCGACGAAGTCCCAGTTGGTGTTCACATCGAGTCCTGCGGTAGTCGAGCGGATGAGGCCCGAGCCGGGAACGCCGCTTTCGCTGACGCTTCTGTGGCTGTCGAGCGCCAGCGTCTGCTGCAGTACAGCACGAGCGCCTTCGAGCCGCCCTGTCTCATCGGCGGCGGATATCGGAAGCACGATTGCCATGGAAGCGGTGGACAGATGTTCGCTGCGCATGGCGAGCACTGAGAGACCGTTGTCAAGTACCGTGCAGGGCAGCGGCGCAGCAGAGGCCGCACCCGCCACGAGCACGATCAGCCCTGCAGTGAGGAGTCTGCACATGGCACTCTCGCCTCCTCCCGCTCACCCGGGGCCGGTTGCGGTCGGATGATGGCGAGCGTGTAAGCGTTTGGGTCGAAGTAGCGCTGCGCGACGTCGCGAAGCTGCTCGGCGGTGATCGCCTCCACGCGATCTATGTAGTCTACCGCGTAGCGGTAGTCGGCAATCGCCTCATAGAAGCCGAGAGCTCCGGCCTGGTCGCTGTATGCCTCGTTGGTGAATGCGTAGCTGATGCGCAGCACCCGCTTGGTCTCCGCGAGTTCTTCCTCGGTCAACGGCTCGGTGCGCAGGCGCTCCACCTCGGCGAGGATGGTAGCGCGCACATCAATCTCCTTCTCCGGGAAGGTCATCGCGGTGATGATCACCAGCCCCGGATCGCGCTGGGTCAGGAATTCGCAGTTCGACATCAGCACTTTGCCCGGCTGGTTGAGCGCCCGGTAGAGGCGGCCGAACTGCCCCTCGCCCAGCACAGTGTAGAGCAGGTCCATGGCGCACACATCGTCGAACTCGGCCACGGCGGGCGCATGCCATGCGTAACTGAGCAGCAGGGCCTGCGAGGGCGCGTTTGCAGCCGCGACCCGCACATCGGTCTGCGCGGGCTCGACTGCGATCTCCACCAGCGGGTAGGGCGCGGCCGGATGACCGCCGAAGAGCTCGGCGGCGGATGTGTAAACCGCCTCGGCGTCCACGTCACCCACCACGATCAGGGCCATGTTGGCCGGCACGTAGTAGCGGTTGTAGAAGTCCATGATCGTGTCGAGCGTGAGCGTCGTCACCTGCTCGGGGGTGCCGCCGATTGGCCGCCGGTAGGGATGCCGAGTGAATGCGGTACTCCACGTGAGATCAGTCAGGGTGCCGACCGCCGAGTCAATACGATCGATCAGCTCTCTTGCGACCACCTCCCGCTCGCGCAGCACCGCCGAGGACTCGATCTGTGGCTCAAAGACCGTCTGCGCCATCAACTCGAGGGCTCTCGGGAGATACTGGCTTGCCACCGTCACCTCAATGCGGGTGAAGTCCCGCGTGGTCATGGCATTGACGTAGCCGCCCATGGCCTCGATGGCCGGACCGACCCGGCGGTTGTCACGCGGGTCTGTGGCCTCAAAGACGAGGTGCTCGAGCAGGTGAGCCGCGCCGATCTGATCGGGGGCTTCATGCACTGAGCCGGCGCGTATATAGAGCGAGGCCGACGCCAGTCCCCACTGGTCCTCATCCTTGACGACCACTCGGAAGCCGTTGTCGAAGGTGCGGTCGCTGATCTTTGCCGGATCAAGGATCGGGGCGGCGGAAGCACAGACCGCGACCGCCAGTAGCACGGCCACGGCGTAGAGCGCGGCTGGGTGTCTGCGCACGGCGAATCTCCTCTCTTGCCGGGCCGCGAGGGCCCGTGAAGCATGGGGGCAGCATACACGCGGCGGAGGGCCTCAGTCAAGCAAGGCGGGCGTCCGGCCAGATGCCGGACGCCCGCTGAGAATCATTGCAGCCGAAGTAACCTCAGTCGGCTGCAAGCGTGAACATGGACGTCTTGAGGTTCGTGGGTGTGTAGAATTTCGCGTGGCCGTCGTAGAAGTTCACGTTCAGCCCGCCGTTGTGGCGGTAATAGCAGTCCACGCGAGTGTAATCAGGATGATCCGGTCGGCCCGAGTCATTTTCCAGCCCCAGGTCGACCTCCTGGCCATCGAGCAGCACGATGGTGTTGGCCGGGTCCTCGAAGGCCGCGTCCGCCTTCCTCGCGACGTCCACATTCACCGGATAGCTGCTCCAGCGCGCGTCGGCGTCCTGCGAGGGGAGCGCCCAGCCGCGATCGGAGGGGCAGCCGAGAAGCTGCTCGTTCTTCACATAGGGCATCAGGCGGATGATGAAGCGTCCGGGATTGTCCGCCGCCATGTCTTCCCCGTCGTTATGCGGCGGGGTCACCTCGTCGTAGTCCTGGCTGTACATCTGCAGAGCGGTGCCGAACTGCTTGAGGTTGGAGAGACAGCTAGTCTGGCGAGCCTTCTCGCGCGCTCTGGCAAAGACCGGGAAGAGGATCGCCGCGAGGATCGCGATGATCGCAATGACCACCAGCA
>JAAYJW010000263.1 GCA_012522765.1 candidate division WS1 bacterium
CCCACCGGCCCGCCTTTCGCGCCAAGCTCCTCCGGCGGCTCGTTCCAGTAGGTCCGCTCGCCCTGGCCGAGTGGATCGAGAGCGACCACCACATAGCCCTTCTCGGCGAGGCCGAGGCCGAACTCGTGGTAGAGGCGGTACTGCTTACCAGCCGCCGAATGCCCCATCGTCACGCACACCCCCGGCGCCGGCAGCGGCTTGTTCTTAGGGATGTAGACGTGGATCGGTACATAGAGTCCCGGTTCGCTCTCGATAATGATCTTCTCGATCGTGCAGTAGTCAAGCTCAATCGCGCCGACCTTCTGCGGGTTGAGTGGTGAGCCACTCTCGCCGGTCCAGCGGCCGAATATCTCCGGCAGCCTCGCCCGCACCCGCTCCTGGTAGGCCCGAAGCTCCTCCGGCGTCTGCAGCTTCTCGATCTCACGCGAGACAGCCGCGAAATCCTGCCCCTCGCGCTGCCAGTACTGCCGGATGAGCATCAGGCTCGCCTCGTTGCGCTGGAACGGACTCTGGTAAATGCGCAAGTTCGGCGGCGGGGACAGTCGCTCGGGGGAAAGCTCCTCGCCCTGGAAGGTGCCCACCGGACGGAACTGCAGCGCGACTATGCGGGCATATTCGCCCTCATTCTGCTCACCGACGATTGTGATGGTGGAGTACTGCTGTATGTCCACATCGGCGAACGTGACCTCGCGCACCTCGTCGGGATCATTCGGCCCACCTTCCACCGCATCAGCGACTACGCTGCCGATCTCATTGCCGTTGACCAGCACGCGGAATGTGGAAGCGCCATCGGGTTCATCGAGGTAGCGGAACGTGACATCCCATCTCGCCGTGGCATCATAGAAGGGCACGCTTGCAGTCGCATGAGCCAATCCCGGCGGAGCCTGCAGCACATAACGATTGCTGCGCATGACCATCTCATAGCCCTCAAGTTCCTCAAAATGCCTCGGCTCGTAGGTCGTCTCCGCCGGCATTGGTGTGGCAGGTGTACCGATCAACTCCACGTCATCAAACCAGGCCATCCCGGCTCCTCTCAGCCCCACATAGGGCATGACATAGCAGCTTCGTTCCGGCACGGTTACAGTCAGAGATATGCGCGTCCAGTCGCTGGTGCCACTGACACTGCCCCCGGTTTGCTGGCAGAGTATCTCCCCCTCGCGCTCCCCGCGTGGCACAGGCCCTATGATATACAACTGCAAATGCGCCTGGCCCGTCGCATCCTGCGTCTTCACCCAGGCGCTGAGTGTGGCCTCAGTCCCCGGCTGAAGGTTGATGCTGCGGTCGTAGCCCCCGCGCCAGCGATCGGAGATCGAGTACTCCTCCTCACTGTGGATAAGCAGGCTGCGACGCCCGGTGCGGGCAATGCCCTCCACCCACTCAAACTCCGAGATCGAACCCGGCGCCGGCCTCGTTTCCCACGAGGACGGTCCGTACCGATCACCATGCTCGAATGATGGGTTGGGCGCGAGGTTCTGCGGCTCGACAACCTGGGCGTCTGCAGCCACACAAGCGGCGATTAAAATGAGGGACAAGAGCACTGCCGGCCTCATGCTCAGGACTCGCCTCCATCGATCAACTGAGGTCCAGGTGACGACAACACGCGGCATCTTCAGGTGGCCCACTTCGCCTTCGGCCTCTCGCTCCCTCCCTCGCGAGCCCCGAAGCCGCTCCCATCGAGAACACTGCCGGCACTTTTCAGCAGAATGTTTTTTGTCACAGGCAGGAGGACGGGCGTTGGATGTCCAATTACCCTTCATCAGAGGTGCACTCACCCGGCGGCTTACGGCAGGCCACCCGGGCGGGAGTGTAGGATCGGCGACAGCCGTAGCGACGCACCATTTGGACTGGAGGGATCGATTGTGTACAGCAACAGCAGAGATCTGCATCTGGTGGCAGCAGTATGTCTGACGCTTCTCGTCGCAGTCGGCGGCGCACACGCCCAGGGCTACGGCTTGCCGGCAGTGGACGGCGTCTACAGCTACGGGACTCCGAACTTGCCGGCCGCAGAACCGTGGGCCAGCAGTGACACACTCCTGTGGGGCGAAGGTCGCTTCTTCGACGGCGGCCAGACCTATTCGGCGGGTGTGCAGGCACGTGTGGGCCAGGATACAGAGGCTGGACTGACGCTGTTCCACCTCACTACCAGTGGCGACGACCCGATCGCCGGAGCAGTGCGTGACTCGGAGGCGACGCTCATAGGCCTCAACCTCAAGTGGCTCGCCTACAGAGGCGACCAGATCGCAGTCTCGGTTCTCCCCGGTATCGAGTATCCAATCGGTGATATGGAGGGGACCAACACCACCATCCCGGCGACTGCAGTCTCCGATGACATCATTCTGGAACTCGCGGTGCCCGTCGAGTACATCACGGAGGATGGCCTCATCCTGCGCGCTGTGCCGAAGTACGTGGGCTTCGACGATTCGCCGAGCGTCAATGGCACCACTATTGACGGCTTTGGCGACGTGATCGCCCTCGGTCTCGGCGGCACCTACAGCGATGTCGAGTGGTCTGCAATGGCCGATGTCGCCATCGTACTCAGCGGCGACAACAGCATCGACGCAGACACCAATGAGCCGACTGATGAGATGGTATGGTCGGCGGGCGGTTCGTGGCATGGCATCGACAGCGACGTTCGCATCGATCTGTTTGTGACCAATGCTGCCGGCCCGACCGCCGCGTCGTCAATCATCGCAACTCCCGACAACTCCGTCGGCGTCGGAATCCGCGTCAGCGGCGAGTTCTGACGCTTTCCAGTTCCGAGTATCCTCTGCAGCCGCCCCGTTCGCACCGGGCGATCGGGGCGGCTCTGCGTTTAACACCCTATGCATGGGCCGTGTTTGGAAGCCGGCCATTAAGAGATGTTGAACGCCCCACATAATGGGGTATGATCGTTACGAGGACATAGCGGCGCGTGCATGTGCCCCGGCATGGCTGCGCCCCGAAATGAACGAGAGGTGATGTAAGATGCAACGCAGAGGTTTCACTTTGATTGAGCTGCTGGTGGTCATTGCTATCATTGCCATCCTTGCAGCGATCCTCTTCCCCGTGTTCGCGAGAGCACGCGAGAAGGCGCGACAGACCTCCTGTCTGAGCAATCTGAAGCAGATTGCGCTTGGAGGGCTGATGTACGCACAGGACTACGACGAGACGCTGGTCCCTTTTGCGGAGTCGGGCAACTACCCGCGCAGGCTCTTCCCCTGGATCATGGAGCCGTATCTCAATAACTGGCAGATATGGGACTGCCCGAGCCACACGAGTGGGATCAACCCCGATGACGTCAACCAGTACAACACCGGTGGCTATGGCATCGCTTATCCTGACCTGGCCCACTACCTGACCAGCGGCGGCGGAATGAAGCTGGCCATGGTGACGCAGCCGTCTATGGCGGTCTGGTTCGCAGACAACTCGGATACCTGGATAGACACCAACCTCACAGGCGGCATCTACGGCAGCCACCTGCGGGCCCGACACAACGAGGTCTGCAACATAGCATTCGTTGATGGTCATGCCAAGGCCATGAAGCTCGGCGACGTCCAGGGCAACGCTGTTTACTGGCCGCAGAGATAGCAGTAATGGGAACTCGCAATCCACAGGCCGGGCGAAACAGTCGCCCGGCCTGTTCTGTTCTCAATCGGCAGACCGGAGCTGGCCTCAGCGTCTGAGGTCGCAACCATCCGTGACTGACGGCTCTTCGCAGCCGCGGGAGGTCGCAACAGGTCCCTGCGCGAATGATGGTCCCCACTGGATCGCACCGCCACCAACCGATCAGGAGCATTCTCCCCCATGTCCGCCATTCAGCGGCGTTCAGACAACGATATGCCGAACATCATCCTGCTCTACGCCGACCAAATGCGCGCCGATGCGATCGCGGCCGCGGGTAACCCGGCCATCCACACACCGAACCTCGATCGGCTCGCCGCCGAGGGCGTGCTGTTCAGCCACTGCTGCTCCACCACGCCCGTCTGCGTCGCCGCGCGCTACAGCCTGCTGACGGGGCGCCGTGAGGGCCAGACCGGTCGCTGGGCCAACAACCGCCCGCAGATCGAGCCGCTGCACGATACTCTGCCCGCTCTGCTCGGCAGTGCCGGCTACTACACGCACTCCATCGGCAAGATGCACTTCTCCCCTACCCGGCGCCACTACGGCTTCCATCGCCGCGAGGTGATGCAGGAGCTTCCCACATGGCCGCAGGATGATGACTACCTCACGTGGCTGATCGCGCAGGGCTACGGCCACAAACGCGAGATCCACGGCGTGCGGAATCTGCTCTACGTGCAGCCGCAGACCTCACCTCTGCCGCAGGAGGTCCACGGGACGTGGTGGTGCGGCGACCGCATGGAGCATTTCCTCCGCACCAACGCCGACCGCCGCTTCTTCCTCTGGACGGGCTTCGTCGGCCCTCACCCGCCATACAACGTGCCCGCGCCGTGGGAGTCGATGTATGCGCTCGAGGACATGCCATTCCCGATCCAGGTTGATCGCGACGAGGAAACCTTGCCGCTGCAGATGCGAATGCTCCGGTACTACGCCAACTACGAGAATGCGTCGGAGGACCGTCTGCGGCGCTGCGTGGCACTCTACTACGCCGCCTGCAGCCTGATAGACCACCAGGTCGGCCGCATCCTGAACACGCTTGAGGAGCTTGATATCCTCGACGAGACGCTGATCATGTTCACCGGCGACCATGGCGAACTGCTCGGCGACTTCAACGCCTGCCAGAAGATGAGCCCGTATGAGTCATCGGTGCGAGTACCGCTGCTGATGCGCTGGCCGGAGCGGATCGAGGCCGGACGAGTGTGCGATGATCTTGTCGGCTGCACCGACTTCCTGCCGACCTTCCTCGACGCGGCGGGGATGGACCACCCGGTGCTGGAGGAACTTTCGGGGCAAAGCCTGCTCGGCGCGGATGGAGGCGGTCACGCTCAGCCGCGCGATGAGTGGGTAACCTGCTACGGGACCGGCGCGAGTCGCTGGCTCTCACTGCGGCGCCCGGGGCTGAAGGATAACTACTATTGCGACAACGGCTGGGAGGAGCTTTACGACCTCGATGCCGACCCTACCGAGGCGCACAACCTGCTGCTTGAGGGCGCCGAAGGTGCTCGCGCGACCGCCGACGAGATGCGCGGCCGGCTGGTTGCATGGGAGATCTCGAACGGCTTTCCCGAGAGCACGGTGCAGGATGGCGAACTGAGGAACTTCGGCGTGGAGAAGCCGGCGCTGCGACGCAACAACCAGTTCCCCAACTGGGTGAACTACATCCCCGATGACTGGCGTAGAAACCTTGAGGCGCCGGGCCTTGGCATTGAAGAGGCACTCGCGCGCGAGGATACGCTTGACATCGAGGAACTGGACCTGAAGTTCTTCAAGGAAAACGGCGGCTCACTGGCGGGCAGTAGGTGGGAGGGGCTTTTGGAGAGGTACTGAGGGGGGCGCGGCGTCAGCCCTCGACGCGCCAGTTCTCAATCATCACGGGCAGACTTTCGAAGCCGCAGACGTCTGCAGTCACAACGGACGCGTTGCGATTTCGGGCGAACGCGGCAATTACCAGGTCAGCATCCGACTTCCTGCGCCCGATGCCTTCATTCCGTGCCCAGAATTGAGCAGCAAGGTTCCGGTCAGACAGCTCAAGGTCCTGCCACTGCATTATCCGCGAAAGAAACAGGAAGCGCTGCTCGTTCTCTGTCTGCTGCAGTTTGCGGAAGCCGCGCTCCATCTCATAGTATACGAACGGGCACAAGAGCATCAGCGCATCATCTTCGGTTGCGCGGTCCAGCCCTTCAGTTACATCTTCACGCTGTGCGAGCAGATCAATGAACGCGTTGGTGTCGAGAACGTAGACGGGCCTCAACTCGTTTCTTCCCCTCTGAACGTGAAGGGGTGGGCCTCTACGAATTCACGAAACCTGCGCCAGTAGTCCCTGTCATCTTCGCTGAGAGGCGCAGCATTATACTCCCTGATCCAATCACGTAAGCGTCTATTCTCTGGTGACAACCGCATGGTGCCGCCGTCATCGGTCCCGTTTGCGTCTCTGGCAGCCGTATCCGCCATCACTTCCACGCTCCTTTCTCTCCCACAGTATACCCTCCCCGGCCCCGAGCATCAATCCTCGTTGTCCGGGTCATGCACGCCCACCTCGCCCACGTAGCCGGGGAAGCCGCGCTCGTTGAGCGTGTAGCCGAAACGCTCCGCCCAGACCTCCTTCGGCGCCCCATCATCGCCGATCTCGGTCATCCATGCCTTCAGTTCCGCCTGCAACTCCTCGCGCACACCCTCGCTCTCCTGGTCATCAATCAGGTTCGACTGCTGGAACGGGTCGTACTCGTTGTCGTAGAGCAGCCACGGCCCCTCAAGCGTTTCCACGTAGGTGTGAGCGTGCGTGCGCACTCCGCGCCATTCGGGGCTCTCGTTGTGATCCCCCGTCCATGACATCGGGTTCGCTATGTATGCCGATGTCGGCTCCAGGCCTCCCTGATCGCGAGCCGCCAGCGACAGATCATATCCCTGCACGGTGTCGGGTATCTCCACGTCCATCAGCGACAGCAGCGTGGGCATGAGGTCGGGCACGTTGATCAACGTATCTGTCCGCAGCCCCGCCGGAAGCTCTCCCGGCCACTGCATCACGAACGGCACCATAATCGACTCATCCCACGGTTTCTGCTTGCGCTGCATACCGTGGGCGCCGAGCATATCACCGTGATCCGACGTGAAGACCACGATCGTCTCTTCCGCTATGCCAAGCTCCTCAAGCTCCAGCAGCAGTCGCCCGAGGTTGCGATCCAACGCCGTGATATGCCCGTAGTAGCCGGCAATGTCTTCACGCGCCTTCTCGACTGTGTTCGGTCGCAACTGCAGTTCCGCGGGGTCGTAGATGTCATACTCCTCCGGCATCTCATGGTAGGGGTTATGTGGCGGCGCCCATGAGATGAACAGGGAGAATGGATCGCCCGCGTGTTCGCGCAGGTAGTGAAGCGCGATATCCGTGAAGCCATCGGAGGAGTAGCCGTCTATATAGATCGGTTCGGGATCATCGCGGTAGTAGTGCGTGTGCATGTAGCTGTGCGTGCAGTCATTGGCCGCCCAGAAGTCGA
>JAAYJW010000264.1 GCA_012522765.1 candidate division WS1 bacterium
CCGCGTAGAGGTCGCGCGCACCCCTGAGGAGATACTCGCGGCCGAGGCTGAAGACTGGCGGGAGGTCGCCCGCGCGGGTCATGTCGCGCGCGAGCATCTCGTCCACGAATGCCTCCCGCGCCTCGACCGCAGCGCGATGTGCCGCCAGGGTGGCGTCATTCTTCGCCGCCTCCCATGCCGCGAGTGTCACGAAGCACTCACGTGTCGCCACCAGGAACTCGAAGCCGTCGCGGAAGTAGGCGATCCGCGCGCGGATGTCATCCGAGTTTGCCTCTCGCTCCGCCCGGGCCAGCAGGTCGCGTCCTCGCTGGACGGTCTCGCCGGTCAGGCTGTTGAGCAGCAGCTCACCCGCCGGCGTGCGTGGCGAGGTGAAGGGTTCGCCGATCACGGGCTCACGAGCGCCGTAGGCAAGCTCCCTGTACCGGTCGGCCATTTCGTCGAGCAGCGCGAAGTGTTCGCCCATCGTCTCAGCCGCGGGGCCGAAGAGCCCGTCGCACAACTCCGCCACCAGCGCGTTCTCATCCAGCGTCGGGTCGCGCTGCAGGCGGGAGTAAACGTAGTAGCCCGGCGCCTCGGTGGACCAGCACTCCCCACCGCCGCAGAGGTAGAACGCCTCCACGCCCGCGTCAATCATCCGCCGCACCTCGGAGGCCACGAGGGCGGTCGAACTCTTCGGGGCATAGCCGATGCGCTGGTAGAGACCCCACCAGTAGACGTACGCAGTGAAGCGGTCGTGGTAGGCTGTCCAGCGATCCACCAGCGACTGCGGGACATGCGTGAACTCGACCACCACGTTGTCGCCGAAGCCCTCGACGGCATTCGGCACCTCGCCGCTGGGGCCGTAGGAGATGTTGACGATGGTGCGGTCCGGGTGGCTCTGCGCAATCTCCCGCGCCAGCCAGTCGTGGAAGAGGTGGATACGATCGGCGGGCACTCCGGGCACCCACCAGCCGACACTCTGGCGATACTCATCCAACGCCTCGCATTCGGGGCACTGGCAGCGCCGCCAGCCATCCGTCTGCCCGAGCTCCACCCACTCGAAGCCCTGGTCGAAGATCGCACGAAGCTGCCGCAGCGCCTCAACGCGCATCTCCGGGTTGCTGACGCAGAGGTGATTGCCCTCCCCCATCCGCTCGCCCTCCCAGAGCGCGAACCACTCCGGGTGCTCGGCGTAATGCTCCGCCTCAGGGACGAGCGAGTACCACAGGTGGCCGCCGCGGTGGCGGATGAAGACGCTGCTGCCCTCAAGCTGCCGCCGACACCAGGCGTCATTGCGCGAGAGCGAGCCGAGCGAGTACGTCCGCCACGGCCGCTCGCGCAGGTCCAGCGCCGGTATCTCCAGCGACGCATGCTCGGGCACTACTTCGCCAAGTCGCCCCGGCATGAAGAAACGCACACCGCAGTGGTCGTGCAGGAACGCGAAGACCGCGTTCGAGGTGCCGCGCTTGCTGCGCATCGGGTCAATCGCCACCGCCGGGTCATCCTGCAGCAGCGCGTCATTACCCACCAGCACGAGCCGCCCCGGCTCGCTGCGAATGATGTACTCGTCGCCGCTGAAGTCAGCCGGCAGGCCGACGTCTTCCGTAAGCGCGCTCTGCCCCACCAGCACTACCGGCCCGTCGGGCGGAGTGCTGTCGTAGGCGATCGGTAGACGCGCGCCGGTCATATCAGCGAGGTAGCGGCGCAACTCCAGCGCCGGCTCCAGCGCCAGCGGCGAGGCATCGTCAGCGATCACGATGGTGGCGCCGGGACGGCCATCCCGCGCAAGCACGATGCCACCATCGGCGGCGGCAAACTCGCGCACCTCCGTCTCAGGCGCCTCATACGTGCGGGCGAGCGCAAGTTCGCCCTCAAGCTCATCGGGAGCGAGCGTGGCGCTGGAGATGCACAGGTCGTCCAGCGTGCCGGCCAGCGGATACTTGTAGCCGGGCGAGTAGGTGCCGATCAGCAGCGGATTGTTGTCGGAGTAGAGCGTTTCGGCGGAAAAGTCGCTGGTTCCGAGCACCTCGCCGTTTGCGATGATGGAGAGCGCGCCCTCGCCGCAGACGAAGGCGAGGTGCAGCCAGCCATCTTCTCCCGCGGCAGGCAGAGGCACCTCAAGCTTGTGTATCTGCTCGGAGGCGTCGCAGACCATGAAGCGCAAGGCGCTGTCGGCGTAGGCGTAGGCGGTGAAGCGGTCGCCGCCGCGGCCTTTGCGGAAGAGGATGCGCGTGCCACCCTTCTCCGGAAGCCAGGAGAACTGGACCGTGAACGGAGGCTGCAGGCGCAGGGCGTCATCGTGCGGGATGAGCGCGTACTGATCGCTCTCAGCGCCGGCGAAGTGCAGGCCGCCGCCAACGCGCCCCTCCGCCCACTCTGCTCCGTGCAGCATCGCGTCGTTGCCTGCGGCAGAGTGGTCAATGGCGATGAAACCCGATCCGGCCTCGAAGGGCCAGTAGCCGACGATCTCGGCGCCCGCGCTGCAGGTCAGCAACGTCAGCATGGTGGCGGTCGTGGCGATGACGCGGGCAGGCTGCATGGCAATCTCCCCTTCGACCGGCTCCGTCTGCCGAACAGGAACACACTCGCGCAGGTCCTCGATGCCGCGGCAGCGAATTGCGCGGCGGTCACGACATCCGCAAGCAGAAGGTTCCTGATGACCCGCACAATCCCCTCTGCGGGCGCATAGAAGAAGGAGACGAAGATCATGCAGATCGGCTTCAGCGCTGCTGATATCACCCCAAGCTACGGGATGGAGAAACCGGGCGGAACCGGCAAGTCATACGTGCAGGGGGTGCATGATGCATGTCTCGCCAGCGCCGCGTACATCGGCGATGGCGAGAGTGCGGTCGCAATTGTGGGCCTCGACACGCTCTCTGTGCCGCACTCGGTCTGCGATGCCGCTCGGGACATCATCCAGGAGGCGATCGGCCTCTCGCCCGACCGCGTGATGTTCGGCGCCTCGCACACCCACACCAGCGGTCCGATCGCTGCGGGCTTCATCTCGGAGATCGATCGCGGCTACGCCACCCATGTCGCGCGGCAGTCCGCCACTGCGGTCATTGACGCACACCGCAGAGCGGAGGAACTGCTGGTGGGCGTCGGCACCGGCGAAGCGACTGGCGTGGCGCATCCGCGGCGCTGGTACCTCAATGACGGGCGCATGGTCAGCCACCCCGGGCGCGGCCCGCTGGCGGATCTAATGGACCGGCCGCACTGCGAGCAGGATGAGACGGTCGGCGTGGTCGGCGCGGCGGATGAGAAGGGCGAACTACGCGGCTGCATCGTGAACTTTCCCTGCCACGGCACCACGGGTCTCGGTGCAGGCGGGCTGGCCTCGAGCGACTGGATTCACTTCCTGCGCGCGGCGCTCAAAGGCGTCTTCGGCGAGGACTTCGGCGTGGTCTTCGTCAACGGCGCCTGCGGCGACATTACGCAGGTGGATAACACCGCGCCCGCCGACTACGTGCAGGGTGGCCCGATCGCCGCACGCCGCGTGGGAATGACCGTCGCGGGCGAGACGCTGAAGGTCCTCGTGCAGATGGGCTTTGTTGAGCATGCGCCGGTGCAGGGCGCGCGCAGGGTCATCAAGCTGCAGCCGCGCGAGATCACCGAGGAGATGCTCGACTGGGCGGAGGCGCACCTCGACAGCGACGAGGAGGTCGAGGGCCGCTGGTTCCCGGACAAGACGTGGGCGCGCGAGTGGATCGAGATGGACCGCATGAACCGCGAGGAGCCGGAGATCCCCGCGGAGGTCCAGGCGCTGACCATCGGCCGCGCGGCCTTCGTGGCGAACCCGGGCGAGTACTTCTGCAAGCTCGCGATGGACATCAAGCGCGGCAGCAAGTTCGAGCCGACCTTCCCGGTCTCGCTGGCGAACGGGAGCATCGGCTATGTGGCGACGAAGGACTCCTACGCCGACACCTACCTGCCGAAGGAGGGGCAGCCCTTCACCGGCGGCTACGAGACAACGCCCGCGCGTTCATCGAAGGTCTCGCCCGGCTCCGGCGAGCAGATCGCCGAGGCGTGCATCGAGCTGGTGAACTCGCTGGAGTTGCCCGGATAAAGCTAGTGCCTCGCCGTCTGGAGGGGAGGGTTACACGTCATCCCTCCCCTCCGGAGGACTGGAGAAGCTCAGTATCCCAGCGCATCATACTGCCGCGGCTCGAAGCGCAGCCAGTTGCTCTGTGTCGGCCGCCAGATGATCACGTTGCGCGAGTTCGCATACAGTGGTCCCACTCCGAGGCGCTCATTGAGCACCTGCACGTAGAAGCGTATCTCCAGCGTGTCAAGGTTCATCTCCCTGCCGACCCGGTAAGCCATCATCGCCGGTGAGTACCACTGCTGGCGGATCGTCTCGGTGGTCTGCCCATCAGTGATCTCTACCATGTCGCAGCGAACTACCGTCTGCCCTCCATGGAAGCCGGGCGAGAAGGTGATGCCCGGGATCGGTATGAGCTCAACCGACTCATGCTTCGTGCCGGTCCAGCTTGTGTAGGTGCCGACGACCTCACCGTCCTGTAGCTGCTGCGGGTCAATGTCATCGTGGAAGTAGTCGTAGACATCGTTGATTGGGCCGGCGAGCTTGCACAGTTGCCCGATTGTCTTCCCCGCGGCCTTAGTGATCCCCGCGTTGATGATGTCGCCCAGAGAGTAGGTGTAGCTTATGCTCTCCTCCCAGAACGCGCCGCCCTTCGTCGCGAGCACTACCTCATCCACCACCACGCGATTCGCGCCCTGGATCTCGTGCCAGCGGGCCGCGACCGTGGCGTTGAACATGCCATGCTGCGCCGAGACCTCGTAGCTGTCGGAGCCAACGGGCCCGAAGCTGAAGCCCGGCCATGACTCAAGCTGCGCCCACGTGATCGCGTCGAAGCCAAGCTGCGCCTCTTTGCTCACGATGCGGTTGACCTGCAGGTTGACCGATACCGAGCCTCCCGCGGGCACGACGCCGGTGGTCGCGCTTGCCGAGGTGTAGTCGTCGCCCCAGGCGGTGACGGTGCAGGCTCGTCCCGCCGCGACTTCACCTATGTTGAAATGCCCTGAGGCATCCGTGCTTCCGTAGCGTGGCGCGTCGTGAATCCCCACAGACATGTCGCGCACGGGGCGGCCATCCTGGTCAACCACGGTGCCCTGCACCGTGCCGCGCGGAGCGCGTTGGAGGCTGATCTCCGTGGCGCACTGGCCACGGGCGTCGCGATGTATGTCGGCTTGTGCCTGCGCTTCGAGATAGGCGTAGGCGGAGGCCCGTACGGTGCACGGTCCCGGCCGCGCATCCGGGAAGGTCAGACGCCCGTTCCCCATCCGCCATCCCGCGATCTCGCCGGTCTCGTCCATCGCCCACGGCCCGTCGCCGGCGCTCCAACTCAGCGACGCAGAGGGTGGGGCGTCAGGCGCCGCATTCGTGACTGCATCCAGCACGGTGAGTGTCACATCCACCGGTTGCTCCAGCAGTACAACCACCTGCGCGCTCTCGTTATTGCGGACCGTGAAAGCGCTGTCGGCGCACCGCGGGCCGTAGCGGGGGTCGGGATAGGGCCGATGCACCCACAGGTCGCGCATATTGTAGTCGCCCGCGGGCACGTCATCGATGGCGAGTGCTCCGCGCTGGTCGGCGATGTCGAAGAAGAGGTTACTCAGCAGCACGTGGGCCTGCGGAATCTCGCCACCGGTGTCGCCGTCCCGCGAGAGCACGATCAGCCGGCCGCCGCGTTCGCGCACGCGCAGAGGGATCGTGTGGCTGTTGTTCGCGCGCTCCATGTCCGCGCAGCGGTCCTCAGGATCGACGATCAACGTAAGCGTGTGATCGCCGACCGGCACGTTCGTGAGGTCAACCGGCACGTCGAGGAAGCCACCCATCACCTCCGGCCCGGTGCGCCGCGGAGGTCCGGTGTATCCGAACATCTCGGTCTGCGTGTTGAAGAGACGCCGCTCGTTGTCCATGACCGGGATGGTGTGCCGCCAGACCTCCGCGCCATCGAGCAGCGCCGCGACGTCCACGTCGCGGAAGAACGTGGCGCCGCGCGGATTGCCAACGATCATGCGCAGGTCAGTTGGCGCCTGGATCAGCCCCGGAGCGGCGATGCGGGTGTTGGCGTGAAGCTGCGGTGTGCCGAGGATCGCGAGGTCGTTGTAGCCGCAGTTGACGCGATCTCCGCGAACATCTTGGACGTCCATCCGGTCTTCGCTCTCGCGCGCGTCGGTAATCTCGAAGGCGATCTCGACCCGATTGTTCTCCTCATTGTCCTCATCGATCTTGTTCTGAGGATCAATGATGAGCGTGGCCGTCTTTCTGCCGAGGCCCGAGCGCATCTCGAGCACCATCTCCCGCTGGCTGTCGGCCATGCTCACTTCGGGCGCCGACCACGGCTCTTCGGGATGGGTGTACTCGTACCGAAAGCCCGGTACGTTGTACACGTTGAGCGTGCCATCGCGCGCGATCAATGGCCGCATGTGCCCGCTGTCGTCATGGCGGACGTAATGCACCACGGCGCCATCGACGATCAGGTCCAGTTCCACGTCTCCGAAGTACTGGGAGGCGATGTTGCGAACAGCCACCTTCGGGCGGACCAGTCTGTCGCCATAGCCGTAGCGGTATATCTCGGCTCCATCGCGAAGGAAGGGCGGGGTGGTCAGCGACAGCACGGGGACGAGGTCGGGCTTCCCGCCCTGCTGCTGCCAGTCCTGCCCGCCGCCGGTCTGGCCACCCGTTTGGCCGCCGGTCTGCCCGCCGGCGATGACCGTGCCTCCGCCCGTCACGCCCGGCTCATTCTGCAGGACCGCGCCACCAGTGATGCGCGAGTAGAAGAGCCGCTCAGCGTTCTCGGGATACTCCCCCCGCTTCTTCGCTTTCACTACCATGTGCGCGACCCCATCAGGGGCGGCACACAGGGAAAGTGTTCCGTTGCTGAAGTTGCTGAAGTCCGCCGCCTCAGTCTGCGAGCCGGGCCGTGCGATCTGCACCGGCGCACCCGGCCCGTTCGGCGGCAGCCAGCGGAAGATAATCTGATACTCACCATGACCGTCGCCGATTTTGTAGACCACGCCGTCGGCTCCACCACTGCTGGAGGCGAGGCTCTTGTCTGACACCTTCCAGCCCTCGTGGTCGAGCGGCCAGGTGATCCACCCATCGACCGTGGTCGTGCCGATGGGGGCATGGCTGACCCTCAGCAGATCACGCTGCTCCCAGCACGCCCAGACGATCTGCCGAGGCCAGTCGAGCGCAAGCTGAGGCTCGCTCACTCCCGAGTAGACCGGGGAGGTGTGATCATTGCTCGCGCTCGGCTGGAAAACCCAGCTCGCCGGCTGGATCGGATCGGCTCCAGCGGCCACAGAGCCCACGGTGGGCACTCTGCGCAGGGTGATGCCGAGAAGGTGAACCGCACTATCCCGTCCGAGCGTCAGTTCTCCACGGGCATCATCGGTCATGTCCGCGGTGCGCTGGGGAAGCTTGATGACCTGCCACTGTCCACCCGTGTGCCGTCCGAAGTAGCCGGGCACGTTGTCATCCCACAGAAGGACATTGCCGGCGCTATCGAAGCAGATGCCGTCCGGCGTCTCAATATCACCGGGTGGAATGCGTTCGGGCGTCTGCCATGCTGAGCCCGACCAGATGCTGTAGCAGTAGTGATTGCCCTCGTTCTTGTAGACGAGCGCGAAGCGCCCGTTCGGCCCGGCGGAGAGATCCTTCAGCTCGTGGGACGCCCATTGATCATCGCCGGGCGGCAGGGGAATTGCTTGTGTAGACCATGCCCCACCGGAGAAGAAGCAACTTCTGGCGCTGCGAACGTCATCCTGCTCGGCGAGGAAGGCGACCATCACATGGCCCGTATCATCAGCGGCAATCAGCGTCTCCCGATTCCACGGCTCCAGCTCAACCGGCGTGATGGGTATCAGGACCGTGGCCTCGCCCTGCGCGACTACACTGGGCACGGAGGATACGAGGCATCCGAGGACAGCGAAGACGATCAGCGTGCGGCTCATCTCAGCGGCCTCCTCATGGCAGCCCCAGCGGCATTGCATGCTGCGCCGCTGCTGGTACAGCATTCGCTGACTGCGGCGACATGTTACACCTTTTGCAGCCATTTCTTCATCCTATCAGTGAATCTTTAATCAGAGGGCTGAGGCCACCCCGCGGGGAATATTTCATACGTGACCATGACTCTGAATATGAGGTGCCTTTGATGACACGCTCAGACCGTTTGCTTATCAGCGCACTAATCCTGCTGGTCGGCGCACTTCCTGCACTGGCACAGGGAGAGGCGCCTGCCGATCAGGTTGTCCTCCCGCGGCTTGATCCGGCCCCGGTGATTGATGGTGATCTCTCCGACGCGGCATGGGCCGGTGCCCCGATCATGGATGGCTGGACGATCCCGCTCACCACGCAGGCTGCACCGAAGGCCGCGGCGGCACGAGTGGGCTTCGATGACGCGGGCATCTATGTCGGCGTCCGCTTCTCCGAGCCCGATCCGGCTTCCCTGCAGACGATTGCCCCTGATGGCGGGAGCGGCGTGTGGAAGGACGACGCCCTCGAAGTGTGGATCCGCACCACCGACGATCCAGCCGCCCGCGATCAGTTCATCGTGAACGCCGCTGGTGCGCGCCAGCGCGTACGCAGCCGTGCCGGCGGGAGCGAGGGCCCTCAGCCGGAGTTCCCGGCCGCCACCTCGGTCGGCGAGGACCACTGGATAGTCGAGATGTTCATCTCCTACACGGAGATCGGGATGGAGGGTGTCCCTGAGCCGGGGCAGATGATCCAGCTCAAGCTTGGCCGAGAGGACCCTGAAGGGCGGATGACCACGCTCTCGGTCTGGCCCCCACGAGCGCCCTACGGCGCCGCGGAGGGCTACGGCCGCGCATATTTCCTCACGAGCAACCTGCTCACGAACGCGAGCTTCGCCGAAATCAATGATGCCGGACAGCCCGCGGGATGGGGGCTCTCCGAAGGCACCGCCGAGCGCATAGCGATCGTAGAGGACAACGGTCGGCAGGCGCTGCGGTGGGAGACGCCTGGCTCCTACGCCACGTTGCAGCGGTCCATCCGGCTTGAACCGAACTCGCTCTATCGCCTCGAAGGCTGGACCCGAGGCGATGCAGGCATCTACCTGCGGGCGCGCACTCGCAGGACCGCCGACCAGGAAGCTTCGGAGATGTACTCGGTCAATACGGAGCCGAGCGACGACTACCGCTACTGGTCGGTTACATTCCCCACCGGCGAACAGGGGAGCGCCCTGATCATCATCGGCACTACTGAGAGCCTTGGCGCGGGCACCGTCCATCTCGCGGACCTCGCGGTATCGCGCGAGGCAAGCATAGCTACCTCCGGCCCCGCCATCCCCCTGACGCCGGGCGAGACGCAGCGGATAACGGACATTCCGGTCACCGACAGCCGCGCAATGCGGGGTTTTGTGGGCGCGCCCGTGGATGGCCGCCTCGACTCGGTCGCGTGGAATGGTTCCACGTGGGAGTACGGCTCTCGCAGTGCGGGAGCGGGCGTCTACTACAGCTTTGCCAACAACAACGGCCTGCACATCACTCTCGGCGATGAGGATGGTGTGGATGCGGTGCAAATTCGCGGCGGCGCCAAGGTGATGCTCTACCGCGATGCCTCCTCCTACTACGAACCCGGCAGCGGCGAACTGCTCTGGGAATGGCAGGCCAACGCCTCCTCATCCCGCGCGCTATTCGGCGAACGCGTCATGAGCGACTACTTCAGCTTCTTTGACCTGCGCGACGGCTTCATCTCCGACGTCTACTTCCTGCGCCTGGGGGAGGACGATCCGCTGCCGGAGCCGCTCGTGCTCAACGCTCAGCAGACGACAGATCTGCCGGAGGAACTGGCGGACGCAGCGGTGCAATTCGGCTCTGAGCCGGGCGCGGTGCATCGGCTGGCCGCGACGGAGATGGCGGTTCAGATTGCGATGGATGAGGACGACTGGGTCCACTTCGTCACTGAGCCGGTGACGCAGCAGACCGGCCTCGTCGCGGTCGGCCTGCGACTGGACATGCCCGATGCATCCGCCGGACTCCCGCTAGAGGTCGCAGTGATGGACCCGTTCAACCCCGCACAGCGGGTCATCAACACCGAACTGGTCGCCGAGGGCCCGGGCGTAGCGCACGTGGTGCTCGATCACCTCGACCAGATAGTGCCCGCGGGCCGACCCATCTGGGTGGCGGTGAAGACCGGTGCGGCGGTGACGCTGAACACGCCGCAGGTCGAGCTTTACCAGGCGCCGGTTGAGCAGGCGTTACCGGAGGCCGTTGACTACCGCCTCTGGATCGTCCGGACGATGTTCGCGGCGCTGAGTGAGCCGCGGCCATGGATGAGCCTGCGCAGCCGAGACACCGACCTCGACGAGTGGCAGCAGACCGCCTACGCCGGTGAGAAAATCCGCGAACTGATTGAGGAACTTGCGTTTGCGGTCGAGCTTGCCCCGGACCATCCACTGGTGCGGCAGTATGACCAGTGGGTCTGGCAGAATGCGGGTCTGCCGCCGTATGAACCGACGATAGACGTTGTGCCGGGCGCGCCGGAGTGGGCTGTGCTGCTGCGGCAGGCATGGCTGGAGGCGCGCGATGTGCCGAAGTGGTGGGCGGAGAACCGGCTGGTCCCGACGGGCGAGTTCGGCGGCCTCGTTGGCGACGATACGGACATGTATCAGAACTACGTGATGTTCCCGATGATCAGCGATGATGAGGTCTCGGAGCTTCTGATGCAGGGTGCTGCGGCGCTTGCCGAGCTTGCTGAGGAGAAGAACATGGAGGAGGGTCTCAACAAGCACAGTACCGACCCGCTGCACGCCTATGAGGAGGGCGTCAACCACGAGGCGATCATGACGTGGCTCGGATACGGCGATCCGGTCTACTTTGAGCGATCGCTCGCCGCTGCACGGTCAATGCCGGCGCTGACGGTAGTGACCGACCGCGGCCACCGGCACTTCAAGAACCAGACGCTCGGCTCCGAGGACCTGCGGATAGACCGTGAGCCTGGCGAGGCCGGTGGCGCTCACCCGCTGATGCTGCATCCGCTCTTTGAGGTGCTCTGGTATAACGGGCATCCGCAGGTGGAGCAGTTCCTGCGCGAGTGGGCGGACGGCTGGCTGGAGCACCAGCAGCCGGGAGCCTACCCGACGCTGATTGACGTCAAGACCGAGGAACCGACGGGACGCGTCTACACCGATCGTCCGCTCTACGGCTACGGTCTGGCATCGAACTTCTTCAGCATGATCGCCTATGCAGGAGATGAGAAATATGCGCGGCCGTTCATGGACATGTTCGGCGAGGGCCGCGCCACGCTACGCATCAATCAGTTCCTCCCGGAGTTCTATCAGCATGGGCTACTCGATGAACTCGATGAGGCCACTCTGCGGGCACTGGAGGAGGCTGAGCCGTATCTGCCGGTGCTGACGCGCGGCGATCGCGCTCCGCTGATGGCGGCGCTGCGGGAGGACATCGCGCACATGCAGCGCTTCAAGTATATGTACACTGAGGCGGAGCAGTTTACCGACCGCATTTTCCTCTACGCGGTTCAGAACGCCGCGAAGGCCTACACCGGCACGTACACCACACGCAACAAGATGAGCCACGGCCATGCGGTGAGCTGGGAGGGCTTCGGGACGGACTTCGCCGCGCTGGTGCTTGAGGCGCGGGATGACCGGCTGAAGGTGGCGGTCTACAGCTTCGCAGATGAGCCGATGGAGGGCGCGATGCGCGCATGGCGGCTGAACAACGGCCGCTACCGGGTGGCGATGGGGCCTGACGCTGATGACGATGGCGAGTTCGATGCCCCGGTCATGGATGCGCCGCAGATGGAGCTACAGCGCTATTCACGCGTTCCGATCACGCTGCAACCGGGGCAGGTGACGCTGATCGAGATCGAGCAGATTGAGGAGCTTGAGCCGATCGTGGGTCGCGCGGACCTCGCGCTCTCGCCAATCGATACGGAAGTGGTGGAGGGCGAGGTGCTCGGAGTGCTGCACAACATCGGTCAGGAGGGCGCGGCGGTGGTGCAGATCTCGCTGATCGACCCGCAGGGGAACGTGGTCTCCACGCAGTCACTGGCGGATGTGCCGGGCATCGGGAATGAGCTTGAGCCGGTGCGGCTACCGTATACGCTGACGGGCGCGCCTGCCGACGCGAGCGGCTGGCGCGTGGTAGTGGACCCGGGCCAGCACGTGGAGGAGATCTACGAGGGCAACAACGAGGTGGTCCTGTAGCTCGATCCGGATCATGACGAAAGGGGCCGCCTTCGTGGCGGCCCCTTTGCCGTACCCTCTTCCCAGCCGTTGTCGTCCCCATTCCCAGCCGTTGTCGTCCCCATTCCCAGCCGTTGTCGTCCCCATTCCCAGCCGTTGCCGTCCACATTCCCAGTCGTTGCCGTCAGTCGTTCCCTGTTGGGGGCGAAGCCGCCATCCTGTACGGCGCGAAGCGCCGTCCTGTCAACAGCCGTTGCCGTCCCCATTCCCAGCCGTTGCTGTTGCCGTTGCCGTTGCCGTCCCCATTCCCAGTCGTTGCCGTCAGTCGTTCCCTGTTGGCGGCGAAGCCGCCATCCTGTACGGCGCGAAGCGCCGTCCTGTCAAAACAGCCGTTGCCGTTGCTGTTGCCGTTGCCGTCCCCCGTGTAGCGACGCCTCACACGTCAACGTTGACCGGTAGCTCAATCCCCCGCCGGTCAAGCTCCGCTTGCCACTCATCGTGCGGCTGGCCGGGCGCGGGGAAGTAGATGTTCGGCTCGCGCGCCTCGACCATGATCTCCTCCACCCGCGCCGCGATGTCCGGCATTGCCTTCGCAAGATCGCGCTCCTGCATCGGGTCGGCGTCCGCTTCGTAAAGCTCCAGCGGCTTGTCCGGGTGTGGCCGCGTCGCCCACCACTGCTCCATCCGCACGGCCTGCGCATTCCCGTGCTCCCAGTAGAAGTAATCGCGGTGGGCGTACTCCGTCGAGTGGTTGGTCAGCAGCGGCACGATAGAGGTGCCATCGGTGCGCGGGCACTCTGCGCCGGAAAGCTCGGCGGCGGTGGGCATCAGGTCCCAGTATGCCCATGGGTGGTTGCAGGTGCGACCGCCCTCCAGTACCGCGGGCCAGTGGGCGATTGTGGGCACGCGCAGGCCGCCCTGGTTCAGGTTGCCCTTCTCGCCCTTCCACGGCCCGTGGTGATTAAAGCGGTCATCGAATGTGATATCGCCGCCGACACCCTTGTGACTGTAGCCGTTGTCGGAGGTGAAGATGACGAGCGTGTTGTCGGCCCGCCCCTGTTCCTCGAGGATCGCCATGACCCGGCCGACGGCGGCATCGGTGCGAGTGACCATCGCCGCGTAGGCCTTGTGCGTGGTCGGCCAGTCGCGATCGGCGTAAGGCTGCAGGCTTGGCACCTCGAAGGCCTGGTGCGGGGTGGTGTAGGCGAGGTAGAGGAAGAAGGGCTGCTCTGCGTCGGCGCGCAGCCACTCCTCGGAGGCCTCGGTGTAGACGTCGAAGGAGTAGCGCGCGGCACCGGGTTCGGCCATTCCGTTCGGGATGATGTTCCCGTCCGCGTCATACTCGTTGGGCTGGCTGTGATCGTGGCCCTCATGCTGCGGGAACCAGATGCGGTCGGTGTCGCGCCAGAGGTAGGGCGGGTAGTAATTGTGCGCGCGGCGCTGGTTGAGGTAGCCGCAGAAGCTGTCGAAGCCCTTGTTGGTGGGCACAGTCGGCTGATCCCACAGCGACAGTCCCCACTTGCCGAAGAGCCCGCAGCGGTAGCCGGCGCCGCTGAGGACTTCGGCGACGGTGGTGTCCTCGGGCTGGAGGCAATGCCGGTAGCCGCCGGGCGCAGCGTTGTTGCGCACGGTGGCGTGCCCCTGGTGCAGGCCCTGCATGAGCGAAGAGCGCGAGGGCGCGCAGACGGTGGAGCCGGAGTAGCAGCAGGTGAAGCGCATACCCTCGGTGGCGAGGCGGTCGATGTTGGGCGTCTCGATGAGCTCGGAGCCGAAGCAGCCGAGGTCGCCCCAGCTCATATCATCGGCCATGATCCAGATGATGTTCGGACGCGCGTTGGTCTGGTTGTTCTCAGACATGACAGGTGTCTCCTTCGGTGCGTCATGGCAGGTACCGCTGTTTGTAGGGCGGGGGCTTTCAGCCTACGGCTGCCCCCGCCGCGTCGTTGCCTAATCGGGCCAGATCACCTGCATCACGCTGACGTCCAGATCTGCCCACTCAAGCAGTCTTTCGGCATAGCGCTGGAGGTCATTCCGGCTCGCATGGGTTTCGATGAACAGGCCATTGTCAAGCTCCACCGGCGACCGGAAGCGGCTGCCGTCAAGATGGTGGGGCGTCTTGTTGACGAGACAGCGATCAGCGCCTTGACCTGCATGCTTGGTGACCACCACCGGGCAACGATCACGTAGAAGCATCCCTTGAGCGACGAGCCAGTTGGCGACATGAACCGGTATGTCCTTGGCGTATTTGCAGGCATGCGTCTGTCCGCCAATCATCACGGCCTTCTCTCCGGTAGGCGTAACCTGCTGCTTCGCACCTCTTACCCTCTGAGGCGGTGTCGCGGGAGGAGGCTCTGATGCCGCCGGGAACTCGATTCGTATGTCGGCACGTGCGAGTGACTGGCGTATCTGGGACGGCTGGAGCTGCGGTACTATCTTGCGAATCAGCCGGATGGTACTGCTGCTACCGTCGCTAAGAAGCTCCTCAAGTGCGCGTTGCACCTGACGATCAACAAAGTATGCTTCCCACAGGTCCTTGAGTTCGTCCGCGGCCAACTTCTCCTTCGACAACAGCAGCAGCGTCGCGATGGCGGCTTCCCCATCTTCGGCGTCAGAAAGGGAGAAAGCTCGGAAAAGCTTGTCCTCTACGTCCACCGGTGCATGGGCGTTGTAGAGGCGGTAGCAGTTCCCGTCTGTGAGCAGACACCACTCGACGCCAACGGTCGCGGCATATCCCATGATCTGCGACAGCCATTTGCGATCGCACAGGTCGCAGCCGAAGTCCTTCGCCTCAATGAACAGCACTGGCGACCGGCGCAGCAACAGAGCGTAGTCTACCGGGTTATCTTGAGACTTTGAGCGGTATTCCCGGATGACCTGATCAAGGTCACGCAAATCCCATCCCAACGCTTCAATGATGGGGTCTATCAGGATCGCCTTCGTGTTCTGCTCACCGATACTCCCTTTCGTCCGTCCATATTGGCGATGCGTTCACGGACCTGAGAAACCACGTCGCTAAGACGCTTTGCTGCTCCGTCCTCAGACATCCGTTGACCCTCCCTCTAATGCCGTTCGTTCGATTCCCAGCCGGCGCTTGAGGCCCTTTTCCGTTGCCGTTCCCCTCTCCCGCCTCAGATCGCGCAGCGATCTGCAGGGGGAGGGGAGGTAGCTCGCGCGAGCGAGCTACGGGGAGGGGCAGTCGTTGCCGTTCCCCAACGGCAGCGGCGCTTCGCGCCGCCCCTCGCAAGGGCGCGAGGTCCACGATTCGCCCCCTTCCAGCGGACAGGCGACAGCGGTTCCGATGCGCGGACAGGAGTGTCCGCGCCACGGACGTCTTTGGGCCGTCATTTCTGCCGCCCTACAGCACCCCTTTGTCGCTCGTCCAGACTGCCGCGCGCCACGGGTCGATTGTGACCTCGGTGCCGTCGGGCAGCTTCACCGTATGGGCGCGGTCGAAGTCGTGGTTCACGAGGACAAGCAGCCTCTCCCCCGCATCGTTGTGCCACATCCCCGCCTCCACCTGGTAGCTACCCGTCTCGTAGGTCTTCCGGCAGCCGGTCTGCGCTAACACCTGGTCGAGCATCCCGTAGAGACCGTCATCCCACAGGTTGTTCGCGAGGAGTCCGGCATCAAATCCGAGCGTTATCGCGCCGCCCGAGCCGAAGCTGTTCACGATGACCGCCGGAGTGCCATCATCGAAGGTCGCTGCGACAGTGGCACCCTCACGCGGTACCAGCGTGGCGCATGCGGCCTCTTCGTCCACCCAGCGCCCCTCATCTACCAGCACGTTGAACTCCGAGAGGTCAACGGTCGTGCCCTCATAGGTGAATGAGCCGCGGCGGGCACTGCCGCCACCGGACTCGATCCCGAGCACGTCCCCCAGGTGCGCCACCGCCGGGGGATCGTTGAAGCTCATCTCAGCGGCGGCCTGCGCGTTTTCGCCAGTGAACTCCCAGGAGTTCGCGCCGGGGAAGCCCTGGCCCGCCGCCGAGTACAGAGCCAGAAGCGTGCCGCCATTGCGGACATACTCGCGGATCGCCTCCTGCGCCTCAGGTGCGATCGGTACGCTTCCTGCCAGCACGAGGATCTTCTTGTTCGCGAGGTTCTCCGGCGTCATCTCCCAGAGGGTCACCGGGTCGGGGTGGTAGCCCATCTCGCGGATCATCGTGTAGATGCCCATCTTCGACTGCGACCAGCTTACCCCGAGGCCGGAGCCGGATTGCCACGCTGAATCGTGGAACACCGCAACGTCCTCGTAACGGTCGTAGTGCTCGCAGTAATCCGCGACGCCTGTGACCTTCCCCATGACCTGCGCCGAGAGCCTGCCCTGCTCGTTCAGCGTCTTTTCCTCATCGACCATCGCGGCGCCGTCCCATGCTTCGCCCCAGCGCGGGAAGAATGGCTGCATCTCGTACCCCGTGCAGCCGTTCGCGAGCAGCGTCCATGCGTTCGTCTCCCACTGCTCCTCCGTCATTCCGGTGCGGCGGATCTCACGGTCGAGACACAGGCCGATTGAGCCGCCACGCGGGGTGGGCAGCAGGCCGCAGAATCCGTAGATCCCGTTCCAAATCTTCCGCCCGCTGCCGTAGCGGCCGTCGGTGCCCTCAGCGGACATGTGCCCGTACATGTAGTCGTAGTCGAAGTCCGCCATCTCTGAGATCGCGATGCCGGCGGGCGAGACCACATAACGCTGCGTCACCGGAACATCGGGCGCAACCGTCCGACAATGCTCCTTGAGTTCGATGAGGTAGTCGGTGTACGCCTGCACCTGCCAGAGATACTTCAGATAGGCCGCACGCCGCGGATAGCCGTAGGCCTCGTGGGAGGCGAAGTGATCCAGATAGGGGGCGTCCTCGAAGGCGCTGCAGCCCCTGACACCGCCGACGTACTCCGCGAAGGCCGCGAAGTCACCGTTGAAGCGATCGCTCAGCCACTCACGGAAGGCCGCTTTCGCCTCGTCGGACTGGCAGTCCCACTGGTCGATCTGATCCTCCTGGCCGAGCACAAAGATCGCGGTGTGAGGCGCGAAGAACTCCGCGAAGCCGTTGAGCGCCCTTTTCGACCACTCCAGCGTCTTCGGCTTGATGAATGAGGTGTGTCGAGGATCCTCGTGGCGGATGAAGTGCTCCTCCATGCCGAGGTTCTCGCGCTTGACCAGCCACTCGGGGAGGTAGTAGACGCAGTGGGCCATGCCGACGGCAGTCTTATACGGCAGGTTCTCGCGCTGGCACATGTACATGTTCAGGAATGTGTGGCTGTCGGGAGGGATGTTTGGCTGGTCGGCGCCCTCCTCCCATTCGTAGAGTGCACCCTCGGAGTAGAAAAGGTTTATCCCGGCCTGCTTCTGAAGCTCATGGCTGCCGGTCACATGGCCCTTCGCGGCGTAGTTGATGTAGGGCTCGTCGCCGAGGAAGAGGATGTCGAAGCCCTCGCGGGCGCTGACGTGGACGTCATCGGGCTGAAGCTCAGTCGGCATCTCCTGCAGCCGATCGGCGAGCGGGCTGAGCGCGCGGGCCTCCTCGCGGGTGCCGATCTCTCCGTTGCCGCTACAGACCAGAGCGGTCCAGTTCCACCCCGCGTGGCCCACAAACTCCACCTTCACCCGCGCGAACAGGTCCCCGCCGGGCAGGTTGACCGTTTCGCTCTTCCATTCACGCTCGGTGAGGCGGATGGTGGTCTCCGCGACCGGCTCGCCCTGTGGGGCATCCGCCCGGTAGAAGGAGAACGCCAGCTTCGTGCCCTCGGCCTTCGAGCCGTCGCACATCCCGTACTGCAGCGAGACCTCGCTGCAGCCGTGAAGCACAAACTCCGCCCATGAGTGCGCCATCGAATTGTCGGGGGTGAGCAGCATCTGCCCCTGCCGGAACTCACCGTGGACGCTCATGCCTTCATTGTATGGGATCAACACACCGTCTTCGCCCACAGTGACCGCGGGTAGAAGATAGCCGCGCCCGCTGCTCTTCAGGCGATTCCCCTCCTGCGCGAACTCCGAGAGGCGCAGGCTGTCGTACATCAGGACGCTATCAGCATGCTCAGCCAGCGTCCAGTCGGCGGCTGCAGGCAGCGCGATGAGAGCTACGAGAGCGATGGATACCAGTGTCTTCATTGCGAACTCTCCCATCAGGACGGAACTTAGTGCATGCAGTGGCCTTTCGCCATGCTGATATGCGCACCTGCCTCTTCAGAAGCTCAGCCCATCGGCGAGACCTGGCGGCAGGCCATCCTCGACATCCGGACTGAAGAGGCGCAGGTGACCGTCGCCAAGGCGCCGCGCCTCCGCAAACAGCAGCGCGAGGTAGCGATCGCGCACGTCTCGCACCGATGCGTCATAGAAGCGGTTCTCAAGTTCGCCGGGGTCAGCTTCGAGGTCATATAGCTCGCAATAGTCCGTCAGGTTGTAGACCAGCTTCCAGCGTCCGTCAGTGACCATCCGCGCGGAGTAGTGGCCGTACCAGTCGC
>JAAYJW010000265.1 GCA_012522765.1 candidate division WS1 bacterium
GTACAGGTGCTTTCAGCGGCAGCCGATCATCGCGCGAGCCTGGGCGCAACCTGCACGTTCTCGGCGGCGCAGCGAGATGCGCGTGGGGCGCGCAATGGTGTGGTTCGGCTGGAGGTGGAACTGCAGGGGGGGCAGATGCGTCATTGTGAATCGGTGCCGGTGCGTTTGCGGCCCGAGGTGGGGGATTGTGCCGCGCGCATAGTTGCCTACGGGCCCGGTCTCATGATGCTCGACGTTGGCGGCCATGGCTCAGTGTGGGGGCGAGAGCGCCGCGGCTCCCCCGAGCGCTTCTTCGGTGGTGCGCCAACGCGTATCCGCGTCAGCATTGATGACGAATTGTATGAGGTGGAGCCTGGTTCGGTTCACGAAGTGACGCTGGTGCACGGCCGCGAGGAGAGCGAGACGATGAACGTCACCGCCGACCATCGCGGGCGCCTGGACTTTTGGCTCACCACGGCCGGAGGCAGGCTTTCGGTCTCCCCGCGCGGAGATTGAGAGCAGGTTGAGCAGGACGATACGGCGAATAGCCATGAGTCTGATCTATGATGCTACTACTGATGTTCGCGAGGATGCCCGATATGAAGCAGATACCGAAGTTGCTGGCAGTCGCAGTGATCGCTCTGTCGCTCACAGGATGTGCCGGCGGCGGCCTTGGAGCGCTACTTGACCTGATCGCGATCGGCAATGCCGTCGGCGACATCGAGGACCTCTTCGGCGGTTCCGGCGGAGATGCCGACGAGGCCGACGTGCTGCTTGACGGCCAGGTAATCGCCACACTCCCTGAGGGCGAGGAGACCCTGCGCCTGAGCGGCCTCCCGGAGGGCCGGCACCTGCTGCAGGTAGTCGCCGGTGACTACCGCGGGTCCGTCCGCACGATCGACGTGGACGCAAACATGAATCTGCCTCTGGGTGTCCTGCAGGCGACTGAGGGTGGCCAGGTTCGTGGCACGGTCAGGACGCAGCAGGCCGATGGCTCGACGCGCACCGTCGCGCGGGTGCAGGTCTATGCGATCCCGGGTGGTGTGGACAACATCACGGTCGGTTCCGGCCTCGTGTCCATCCCGCCGAACGGGACCCACTACGTGGCATATACCGACGGCAACGGCCGGTATGAACTGAGCGCAATGATGCCCGGTGACTACCTCATCACCGCGGCGATCGCCGGCCATCAGGCTGACGCGCGGCTCGTTGAGGGGCTGCAGCAGGGACGGCGCGAGAGCGATGTTGACCTGCAGCTTGTCGTGGACGCCTCAGTCGCCGCCGGCCGCGCAATCGGGAACGTCACTGGAGGCGCCTCCGGTGGCTCTGTGTCACTGGGCGGGGCCAGCCTCAGGGCGACGCCGGACATCCCCTTCGCTCCCGGCATCCCGCAGGAGACGATGGACACGATCGCGGACGAGTCGGGTGCGGCTCTGAGGAGCGCGCCGTGGTTCCAGTGGCGGGTGCTGGCGACGCTTACCGACGCAGGAGGCAGCTACTCGCTGCCGCTGCCGCCCGGGACGCCGAGAGTCGACGCGTTCGCGTATGATTACCTCCCTGCATACCGTGAGCCGCTGATTGTGGCGGATCAGGTTGCCGTCTCGGATTACCGGCTTGAGGAGCGATAGGCGGCGGGTTACATGACGCAGCAGGGCCGCATCTTCGGCGCCGAGGTGAGGCGGCGATACAACCTTCTGCTCGGCCTCGCGACCTTCGCAGCCGGGCTGCTGCCCTTCGCACTGGGTCTGGTGATAGTCGAGCTTCTCTGGCCGACTGAGTCAGACCCTCTGGCGATTCTGGTCGCCGCAACCGCACTGCTGGTCTCACCGCTGGCGACGTGGATGGCGCACAACCGCCTCGGTCTGGCGGGAAACTCGTCCTTCCGGAGGCGACTCCGCGAGCGCATCGAGCAGGAGGAATGGTCCTTCCCTTCGGAGGTGCGGCCCATCTTCGTGGGCTTCTCGCCCGGCGAGGAGCAACTGATCTGGGACGGCGACACGGATCGGGACATCGGCTTTCTCGCAGCGTGGGGCGATGCGCTGGTCTACCGCGGTGATGACTTCGAGTGGCATCTGCCGCGCGATCGCATTGACATCATCGAGCCGATGCAGCCGCTGGCAGGTGTCAATCGCATCCTCGTCCGATGGCATGCTCCCCGCGAGAGCAATCGTTCATTCACCCTCGTCTCGCGCGAGGCCAACGACCTGCGTGGCGCGCGGGAGGCCACTGGCCAACTGCTTCAGCAGCTTTACGCGTGGGTGTCCAGCCCCCCGGCGGAGGATGCCGAAGTGCCGAAGCTGGGTATGCCGCCTACTGATCTCGACGGAGGGCGCCCCGCGGATGCGGCGCCCGGCGGTTCGTGCGCGGTGACGGTAGCTTTGACGGCTGCGATGATGGTGGGGGCGTGGCAGGTCGGGCGGCCGATGATCGAGGCGGGCAGGTACGCTCACGCCCTGCTGGCGGCGGGCTGCGTCTTTGTCGCCGGCGGGGCCCTCGTCAACGGCGCGCTCCGGCTGCTGCAGTGGGCTGAGGAGAGAGACGCTGCGGACGCAGGCTCATGAGCAGGCGCATCCTTACCTGATCTGAAGTCTTTTTCATGGAGGGTCCTCCCGTGCGTCCAGCCTATCTCGAAGTGAACATTGACGCCGTCCGTGGCAATGTTGTCTCCCTGCAGCGGTTGGTCGGCCCCGGCTGCGCCGTCGCGCCGGTGGTGAAGGCGAACGCATACGGACATGGCGCCGTCGCCGTGGCACGAGCGGCGCTGGAGGCGGGTGGCAAGTTTCTCTGCGTCGCCATCGTGGGGGAGGGCGTTGAGTTGCGGGATGCGGGCATAGACGCGCCGATCCTGGTGCTGGGCCCGCCGGATGCTGAGGAGGCGGAGGCCTACCTTGACTACGACCTGATGCCGACCATCAGCGACCCGGGGCACTGCATGCTCATTGCGGAGGCGGCCGGGCGGGCCGGCAAACGGGCGCAGGTGCATGTGAAGCTGGATACCGGGATGGGGCGGCATGGTGCGCGGCCGGCGGTCGTCGAGCCTCTCGCCCGGCTGCTTTGCGCCAA
>JAAYJW010000266.1 GCA_012522765.1 candidate division WS1 bacterium
GAGCGGGCGACGGCCCTGAGCATCTGGGCGGCGGTGTCCGGACTCGGCGCAGTCATCGGGCCCCTGGTGGGAGGGTTCCTGTTGGAACACTTCTCCTGGCACGCGGCCTTCCTCATCAATGTACCCTTCATGGTCGTCGGGGCCATCGCGGGTATGCTGGTCCTTCCCGAGTCTCGAGTGGAGGACCCCGGGCGCTGGGACGCACCCGCTGCAGTGTTGTCGCTGGTGGGCATGGCGGCGCTCATCTGGGCCCTCAAGCAATTCGGCAAGGAGGCGAGCTTCCTGGTGCCACCGGCCTGGGTGGCGATGGCAGCAGCCGTAGTGACGCTGGTCTGGTTCGCCAGGCGGAGCCTGCGCAGCGACCACCCACTACTCGACCTCCGACTCTTCCACGGCCGCCAGTTCTCCGCCGGGATCATCGCGGCGCTCGGAGCGACGTTCTCGCTGATCGCCGCCCTGCTGCTCATCGTACAGTGGCTGCAACTGGTCGAAGGGGTGGGTCCCATGGAGGCGGGCATCCGCTTGATGCCGATCGCGGGCGCCGGTGCCGTCGCCTCGCTCGCCGCTCCCCCACTCAGCCGTCTCATCGGTTCGCGTGCGGTGTTGGCAGGTGGACTTGCGATCGCAGGGTTCGGTCTCCTCTACATCGGTTTGGCGGGCAACGGTCTGAGCCTTGCTGACATGGTCATCGCGAGCTGCCTGGTGGGGGTCGGTATAGGGGCACTCGCCATCGGATCGGCCATGATCATGGGAGGGGTCCCCACCGACAAGGCGGGCAACGCAGGTGCCCTGGAAGAGACCTCTTATGAGTTCGGTGGCACCCTCGGCGTGACGGTCCTCGGCAGCGTCTCGGCACTCATCTTCCGTGCCGACTTCATTGACGGCGCCGGATTCGCGGCTCTGCAGCAACTGCATCCGGCGCTCGCGGCGCAGGCGAAGGAGTCGCTCGGAGCCGCCATGACGATCGCCCACGGACTGGGCATGCCGGACCTCGCAACAGAGGCGGCCGACGCCTTCACCGGGTCACTGCGCTTCTCCGGATTCGTCGGAGGCGGCATCATGCTCGGCGTGGCAGTCGTGGTGTTCTTCTTGACCCCGAAAGGCACCGATGTGGCGAAGGCGACCCACTGATCCGGGCCGATAGCTGCCGCACGGTGGGCAGACCGAGTCAGTTGGCACCGAAAAGGATGCCCTATAGACCGCGGAGCGATCGACGCCATTATGCCGACATCGGCGTAACCGCCGCACGCACGCCTCCCCGGCGCTCCAGGCCGGCATCCACCGCAAGGTGGTCTCCGAGGGACTGGGTCACGCCACCGCCTCCATTACCCTGGACGTCTGCTTCCATGTGCTTCCCGGCATGCAGGAGGCGGCGGTCAAGAAGCTCGACGCCCTCTTCGGCCGCACGGTGGGAGAGTAGCCCATTTCCCCCTCGGCCTTGGTGGTCAACACTGCCCCCGACCACACCAAGAGGGAAAGGAGCCTCAACCATGACCAAGAGCTACAAGCTGACCGAGAGCCAGATTCCCGAACGCCGTACTGCGAGCCTCTATGCGGACATCATCGCCGACTTCACGGCTCAGGAAGCAGAGTCCATGCAGGTGATGATCGAGGGGATGAAGCCCGCCACCCTACGGGCTGGGCTGCGGCGGACACTCA
>JAAYJW010000267.1 GCA_012522765.1 candidate division WS1 bacterium
CCTCTTGCGAACAGCCGTGCCCCGCATGGAGGTGCCGCATGACGAGGAAAGGCTTTACGCTCATCGAACTGCTGGTGGTTATCGCGATCATAGCGATTCTGGCAGCGATTCTCTTCCCGGTCTTCGCCCGGGCCCGCGAGAAAGCACGCCAGACGAGTTGTCTGAACAACGTGAAGCAGATGTCTCTCGGCCTGCTGATGTATGCTCAGGACTATGACGAGCGAACGTGCCGCATCTACATCGGCGGCAGCGGCCGGCAGTTCCAGCACGTTACGCCGAACGGAAGCTCCCGCACCGGCGACTACATCATGTGGACCGAACTGATATTCCCCTACGTGAAAAACATTCAGGTCTACGACTGCCCCAGCACGTCCTACAAATGGACCGGCAACTACACCGGCACGATGGACCACGGGATCAATCAGCACATCGATGGTCACGCGCTCGCCGACATTGACAGCCCGTCAAGCACGATCCAACTCGCCGATTCGCACAACAGCAGCACATCGTCGCAGTCCTACTACGTGCAGCGGACCATCCAGATGCTCAGTGGTGAGCCTCGCAACATCATCCCGGATCGGCACAATGGGGGAGCCAACTTCGGCTTCTGCGATGGTCACGCCAAGTGGCATGCGGTCAGCTACGAGGCCGATCTGGCGAGAGGCTACCAGGACTTCCCCGGGCTTTCGTGGGATTGATCGACTCACACTGAAGGTTCGGCGGCTACATCCCTCGCGCTGAACGGGGGATGTAGCACGTCTCGTTATATGGTCGTTCAGCCCCATAACACTGCGCGTATCCTGACAGGAGGTCTTTCATGACACGCCGTGGCTTTACACTGATCGAACTACTGGTCGTGATCGCGATTATCGCGATCCTGGCTGCAATTCTCTTCCCGGTCTTCGCCCGTGCGCGGGAGAAAGCCCGCCAGTCGTCCTGTCTCTCGAACGTAAAGCAGATCGCTCTGTCCACGATGATGTACTCGCAGGACTACGACGAGCGCATGCCACTGAAGTACTTCACCACCGGCGTCAGTGGAGCGATCAAGTATCCCGGCGGCAATTCCAGCGCCCACAGTATCTGGCCGCTGCCGGTATACCCGTACATCAACAACATCCAGATATTCAACTGCCCCTCCTACAGCTTCAAGTGGAGCGGCAACTACTCGGGGACCTCCGCCTACGGGATCAGCGACTACGTGGATGGCCTGGCCCTCGCCGATATCGACGAGCCCGCATCCACCATCCTGACCGCGGACACGTTCACTGAGGAGGATGGGATGTCGTACCGCATAAGCCGGACAATCTCGCTGACTTCGGGCGGCAAGGTCCGGGCTGCGGTCTCCGATCGGCACAACGGCGGGGCCAACTTCGGCTTCTGCGATGGGCACGCGAAGTGGCAGTCGGTTCCGTGGGAGTCCCAGCTTGCGCAGGGCGTGCAGGACTTCCCGGGCCTCCTGTGGACGCCGTAACCTCCGCAGGGACGCCGACAATCTGAGGCAGATGGCGCGGGCCCCGGAGCTTCTCCGGGGCCCGTCACTTCACGCCGTCTGCTCTCCGCAGTAGTCATCGTGGTGAGGGATTATCGTCTCCGCCAACTCAGGAGGGTCATCGTAGCGGAATACGCTAACCTTACCGTCGGGTTCGAGGTAGGCGAACTCCACCTCCGAGAGATGCCGGACGCCATTGTGTCGGAGTTCCGCCAGCAGGCTCCCCATCTCGATCTCCTCATGGCGCAGCACGTCGCGCAAAATCCGCCCGTGATCTACGATCATCACGGGTGGGGCCTCCACCAGGTGCTCCAGCGGCTCCACGCGCTGAGTGATGTAGATGATCCCGCGGCGCATGACGATCAACAGGGTCAGCACGATCATTCCGTAAAGCAGCGGCACATCCGTGTGGAACATCGGGTCGCCCGCCGCCGAGCCCATCGCGACGATCAGCAGGTACTCAAGTGGCGTAAGCTCCGGCATCCCGCGCTTGCTGAGGATGCGTATGATCGACAGCGCATAGGCGTAAATAATCAGGGTGCGCACGACGATCTCGGCCAAAAACAGTGGCGGGACTTCGCCGATGAACATGCGGTGCAGATCGAACGGGACGATGTCGGGGTTCATGATAAATCTCCCGGACAAGCATAGTGTCGCCCATCCGGAATTCATTCGACAGCAGAACCGTGTGGTCCTGTGGTATCGTGCAGATGCTTGCGCTGCGCGGGGACCATCAGTTTAGTGCTGCAATGAGGGCGCGAGCGGATAGCCCGCGCCCTCTGGTCCTGCCAGGAGATAGTGCGCTCTAAGTCGTTGCCTCTCCAGCTTTCAGGTCGAGCAGCCCGGACATCTTCGACAGCAAGTTGCCCGCTACATCCGAACCGACCTTGTCACGGATGTAGTCGATGAACATGTTCACGAAGCCCGGCATCTGGTCGGTGGAGATGCCTGCGGCACCAAGCAGCGCGCCGATGCCCAGCGAGCCGCCCTTGTCACCACCGAGCGCCTCAGTAGCCTTGCCCAGGAGACCTTTGGCCATGCCGCCAATGCCCTCATCGGCCCCGCCCTCCTGCGGCGACTTGGCGATCAGTCCGTCCACGTCTTCGACATTCTCGGAAAGCTTCGCGTAGTCCTCAGAACTGAGATTGTTGCGAGCCGCCTTGAACAGAGCGCCCGCGCCCGACTGGGCAGTCTCCACATCGAGCCCCAACTTGCTTACAGCCTGCTTCACGAAGTCATTCATGCGGTCCAACCCCTCTCTCCAGCGCTCTCTACGGCATCTTGTGATTCGGTAGAACGAGGCGAAGTTCCTCCGCGGATTGCCGGAGGTTTGCGCAGACCAATGCGGAACCGTGTTGTTCCATCTGCCAGCACCTTCACAGCAGTTCCGGGAGGTTCCCACATGCCCGTCCAGCCCAGACCGTCCATCGGTGACAGCGACTGGTTCGTTCACGATCGCTTCGGTATGTTCATCCACTGGGGCATCTACGCACTCGCCGCCCGCCACGAGTGGGTGAAGAAGTATGAGAAGATTAATGACGCCGGGTACCAGAAGTACTTCGACCACTTCTACCCCGACCTCTACGCCCCGACCGAGTGGGCGAAGATGGCCGCCGATGCGGGGATGAAGTACTTCGTCATCACCACCAAGCACCACGACGGCTTCTGCCTCTGGGACACGCAGCAGACCGACTACAAGGTCACGAACACCCCCTGGGGGCAGGACCTCATCGGGCCGATGGTCGAGGCCTTCCGCAATGAGGGCCTGCGCGTGGGCTTCTACCACTCGCTCATCGACTGGCACCACCCGGAGTTCCCGGTGGACATGATCCACCCGCAGTCCGAGGACGAGGAGTTCATCAAGGCCAACCAGGACCGTGACGTGAGCAAGTACGCCGACTACCTGCACGCGCAGGTGCGCGAGCTTCTCACCGGCTACGGGCAGGTGGACATGATCTTCTTCGACTTCAGCTACCCCCCAGCGCGAGGCCACCGGCCTGCTCTCGCATGGCAAGGGCAGGGACGACTGGCAGTCCGAGACGCTGGTGCCGATGATCCGCGAGCTGCAGCCGGGCATCCTCATCAACAACCGCACCGACACCGCGCAGGACTACTGGACGCCCGAGCAGGTGCAGCCCGAGGGCTGGTATGAG
>JAAYJW010000268.1 GCA_012522765.1 candidate division WS1 bacterium
AGGCGGCGCTGGTCACCGTGGAGGGAGAGACGACCGCGCCCGACTGGGCGGCACTGGCCGAGGAGCACGCGGCCGACCTGCGCGGCCCGCGTTTGGCCGCGGTGGAGGGCTGGGTAGATGAGGCGACGCGCTTCGGCGTTACCGATGCAGAGCGCGAGCGCGGCTTCTGGCTGTCCACGGGCGATGGAGATCACCGCCAGCGTCTGCCCGAGCCGCTGGAGCTTGACTTGCCGCTGGAGGAAACGCGTTACGTTGAGGTCACGCTGAACAGTCTCGGCAACCTTTCAGCGCCGGTCTCGGTCACCGTGCCTGACGAGGTCTCCGAGGCTGTGACGCCCTTCCTCGAAGTCCCCAGCGAGATCCGGCGTGAACTCCTGCCGATTCCGGGGGAGGCGCTGAGGATCACCTCAGGCTCGCGCGAGAGTCTGTGGCTGCGGGTGGACAGCAGTGAACTCGCGGCGGGGGCGCATGAAGCTGAACTTACGCTGCAGGTGGGCGAGGCGGAGGTGGAGATTCCGCTGCGCCTGCGCGTGTGGCCGGTGAAGGTGGATGTCGAGCGCCCCTTCCATGTGCGGGGATACTCCGGCGGCTTCACGGTCTGGTCGGGCGAAGAGGTGACGGAGCAGAACCTGCGCAATCTCGAGGCGATCCTGGCGGCGTTCACCGATCTCGGTGGCGACGTCTTCGACTGGGCGGCGAACTGGCCACAGATCATCAAGAACCTCCGGATCGCGGAAACGGGGGAGCTACTGCGGGACGTCGCCGCGAATGAACCGGAGCGCCTGCAGATTGGCAATATGCCGGAACTCGACTTTTCATACTTCGACCCGTGGTTTGAGCTGTGCCGGGAGTACGGGGTGCTGGAGGTGCAGGGCCAGGTGATGTCCGCGGATCATCCCAAGATCGGCTGGCAGCTACTCGCGCCGCTCTGCGGAGCGGATCGTGTCGCGGGCGGCTCGCCTGAAGCGGAGCGCATCATCGTCTGGTTCTGGAGTGAGATGCGGCGGGAGTTGGAGGAGCGCGGCTTCACCGGCTTCTTCGGCAAGGTCAGTGACGAGATCTCGCCGGAGGACATTCCAAGCTACATCGAGACGGCGAAGCTGGTGCGGGAGGCCGGCTGGCGACCGTTCACGACCGTGACGGGGATGATCGCGCGCACCGCCGAGCATATCAACGCAATGGACCCGTGGTGCGACCAGTGGCAACTCGGCTTCGGCTCCAAGGACACCTTCGTTGACCTGCTGACCACGCGCTACGAGGTCATCGAGGAAACGCACGAACTACCGAACGACTGGGTGCAGTATCGCAATGGCGGCGCGAAGGACACCTGGAGCATACGCGTGTTCGGTGAGGGCAACCCGGTTGAGGTATCGCCGGAGCAGGTTGAGAGCTTCGAGATGCTGGAGGATGGCGAGCCGATGCAGAAGAAGGGCGGCAGCCCGTGGGGGAATGACCAGCGCGGGACGGTCATCACCGGCGGGGCGCTGCATGATGTGCTCTACATCTCGCCGAGTGAAGGCCTCCCCGCTGAGCACACCTACACGCTGAAGATCACCGTCCGCCGCCCCTCCCCGGATGGTGAGCCGCTGGTGGAGATAGACGACAGCGACGTGCTGTGGACCTACGGCGGCGGCTCGCACCCCTACCGCAGGCCCTATCACGGCGGCTGGATCTACCCGCTGCTCGCGCTCTACCATGACTTCGATGGATACGCCCTCTGGGCGTTTTACCACTGGAACGAGACCGAACGGATCATCTGGCTTGACCAGGAGACGGGGGAGATCACCATCTCTCCGGCCTACTGCGGCTACCGAGATGGCTGGCATGACGCGCTGCTGCTTGCCCAGCTTCAGCGCGAACGCGGCGATGATGCCCTCGGGCGGATCATGTCCGAGGAGGATGGCGAGGCGCCGCTGGCGATCGACTGGTCCACCAGCGAGATATACCGCTTCCGCACGATTGGCAACGCCGCCGATCCAGTCGCGCGGAACCTCGCGCGGCGCGCGGCTCTGCAGGCGCTTGCGGGGGAGGAGTGACGGAGCAGGCGGCAGGAAGATACGCGCCCATGTTGAAGGCCTGATCGGGACAACTCCAAGCGGAGGTGCCGCGATGCCGAGAGCGATCTGGACGGGCGCAATATCTTTCGGGTTGGTGCATGTCCCGGTGCGGCTGGTCACGGCAGTCCAGGACAACCGGGTCAGCTTCAACATGCTGCAGGAGAGCACCGGGCAGCGGATCCGCTACAAGAAAGAGAATGACGAGGGCGAAGAGGTCGCGAGCGACGAGATCGTCAAGGGCTATGAACTTGATACCGGCGAGTGGCTGATCGTCCATGACGAGGAGCTTGACGACCTCGAGCCCGAGCGCAGCGAGACGATCGAGATCACCGAGTTCGTGAGTATCGCCGACATAGACCCTATCTACTGGGACAAGCCCTACTACATCACGCCCGACGAGGGTGCCCGCAAGCCCTACAAGCTGCTGATGCAGGCGATGGAAGAGGCGGGAAAGGTCGGGATCGCGAAGTTCGTCATGCACGGGCGCGAGCACCTCACCGCCCTCCGGCCCCTGCGCGGCATGCTCTGCCTGGTGCTAATGCGCTTCGCGGAGGAGATTCGGCCCACCGAGGACCTCGCGATCGGCATCGAGGACGTTGAGGTCAATAAGGGTGAACTGAAGGTTGCGGTGCAGCTAATTGACGCCATGACGCAGGACTTTCGTGCGGAGGACTTCCAGGACGAGTACCAGCAGAGAGTGCGCGAACTGCTGGAGGCGAAGGCCGAGGGCAAGGAGTACATCGTGCCCGAGCGCAAAGCCGAAGAGGTCGAGACCGAGAACCTGGTGGACGCGCTGAAGAAGTCGCTTGAGCAGATGCAGAAAGCATAGTCGCTCCTGTAAACCATCGTGACACCACCCAGCGACAGCCTGAAGACCTACCGCGAAAAGCGCGACTTCGCAGGCAGCCCTGAGCCCGCGGAGGGCGGCCAACCCTCCCCGGGAGAGCCGCGCTTCGTCATTCAGCAGCATGATGCCACGCGGATGCACTACGATGTGCGGCTGGAGATCGGCGGCGTGCTGGTCTCATGGGCGGTGCCGAAGGGCCCAAGCTACGACCCCGACGTGAAGCGCCTCGCCATCCGCACCGAGGACCACCCGCTCAGCTACGCCGACTTCGAGGGCGTCATACCCGAGGGCAACTACGGCGCGGGGCCGGTGATCGTGTGGGATCGCGGCACGTGGGAGCGCGCACACGAGGGCAAGGGCCCCGCTGAGAACGGCCTCGATGAGGGGCACCTGGCCGTCCGCTTCCATGGAGAAAAGCTCGAGGGCGACTGGGCTTTCATCCGCACCGGCCGCGATGGCGATGACGATCAGTGGCTCTTCTTCAAGATGAAAGGTCCTGACGCCGACCCGGAGCGTGACATCACCGCCGAGCGGCCCGAGTCGGTGATCTCCGGGCGCACGATTGACCAGCTTGCCGAGAGCGCCGGCTCAGGACCGGACGAACTCTTTGGCGGCCTGCCGCCTGATGAACGGGCCAACCTCATCCCCGCGGAGCAGCCCGAGTGGATCAACCCGATGCTCGCCACCCTCACCGATCAGCGCTTCTCCCGCCCGGACTGGATCTACGAGCAGAAGTTCGACGGCGAACGCTGCCTCGTGTTCCGTCGCGGTGACAAAGTGCGGCTGATGTCGCGCAACCGCAACAGCATCAACGTCGCCTACCCGGAGCTGGTGGAGGCCGTCGCGGCGCTTGAGCGTGACGACTTCATCCTCGACGGCGAGATCATCGCGGTTGATGATAAGGGCCGCGAGAGCTTCTCGCTGCTACAGCGGCGCATGCACGTCAAGAGCGAGGCGAAGGCCCGGCGCAGCGGCGTGAGAGTGCGCTTTCACATCTTCGACCTGCTGCACCTGCAGGGCTATGACAC
>JAAYJW010000269.1 GCA_012522765.1 candidate division WS1 bacterium
GAGAGCTACGACCAGCCGATGCTGCGCTGGTGGGACGCGGGCATCGGGCAGGCGGACGATCCCTTCGACGCGCTGCTGTCGTGGATCGAGACCACGGACGGAATCATGAACACCCAGCACGCGCACTTTCTGCTCTCGCAGAGCGAGCGCGAGGCATGCATGGAGGTCATCTGCGGCTGGAGCGACTACTTAAACAAGTCCGACTGCTTCCACGAGCACCTCGCCCGCGGCTTCAGGTCGGGCTTCATCGGCACCTCCGACGGCCACCGCCGCACGCCCGGACTCGGCGGCGGCCTGACGGGCCTGTGGGTGCGCGAGTTCACGCTGAGCGGCATCATAGACGCCTTCCGCAACCGCCGCTGCTACGCCACTGCAGGAGCGCGCGTCGGCATGCGCTGGTGGGTCAACGGCAGCTTCATGGGCGAAGTGACGCCCGCCGCCGGGGAGTACCATGCGCGCATTGCCGTCGAGGCCCCGCGCGAGGTAGAGCGGCTGGAGATCATCGGCGATGGCGAGGTGCTGGCGACCCTGAGCGACCTCCCGGCGAGCTTCGACGAGACGATCGAGGACCTGCCGCCCTGCGCGTGGTACTACGCGAAGGTAACGCTGCCGGGCGGCTTCCCCGAGTACCCGTCGAACATCGCGCCCGCGGAGGGCCCGTGGGCATGGAGTTCGCCGGTCTTTGTGGGCGAGTGAGGGGGGCGCGAGCAGCATCGCCGTTTGCCGTCAGGAGGGGCGGCCCGAGCGTCCGCTGTCGTTTAGCGGCGCGAGGGTGAGACGGCGCCAGCCGGCTCAGCTTCCTTGCCCGCCCGTCGTGGTCCCTTCGACGCGCCTGAGGGCGGGCTGGCAAGGAAGCTTCCTCGGGCCTGTGCGACAGACCCTGCGGAACCCCTCACTTCGTTCCGGGCAGCCCCTCCTGGAACCGCACCTCATGACCGGCAAGCTTCTCGCGCATGATCGGCTCGAAGTCGCGGTTGATCTCGTAGCCGATGGAGTTGCGGCCCTCATTCGCCGCAGCGAGCGCCGTCGTTCCACTGCCCATGAAGGGATCAAGCACCGTCTCGCCGTGGAAGGTATACATCTTGATCAGCCGCCGCGGAACTTCGACAGGGAACATCGCGATATGCTCATCCTGCCGCACCGGCGGGATGTCGCTCCAGAGCCCGCGGAACCAGTCTGTGCGCTCCTGCTTCGTGAGCCGGCTCTTCTCCTTCGCCTCGGCATCCGGGCGAGGCCAGTCCCCCTGCTTGCGGAAGAGCAGGATGTACTCATGCTCGTAGGTGACATGCCCGTCGCGGGGATAGTACATCGAGCCCATCAGCGAGCAGCCGCCGGTGGTGTTGGTGGTCGAAATCTTGTGCCAGATGATGTTGCCCATGAAGTCGAAGCCGACCTCGCGGCCGATGACCGACAGGTCCGCCGGGATCGGCTGGATGCGGTAGCGACCGTGCTCGCTGGCGCGCAGATACTGATCGCCGACGTTGATCGCCATCCGGCAGCCGGGGTGCAGCACGCGGTGGCCCTCACCGATGACGTTGCGCAGAGCCGCCAGGTACTCCTCGTATGACTGATCGTGACCGATCTGCCCCTCGTGCTGGTAGTCCTTGATGCACCAGTAGGGCGGCGAGGTCACGACGAGATGGACGCTCTCGTCGGCCAGTGCGTTCATGCGCTGCGAGTCGGCGAAGATGATACGATGCGAAGTCATGATGTTCCGTTCGCCGGTCTGACCCGCGCTCCCTCCAGTCTTCAGCGAGGAGTCCTCCGCGACCGCGCGGAAATGCGAGTCAAATGAGCCGCCGAGGAGGCATTCCCCATGAGAGTCGGCACTATCTTTGCGGCGTTCTTAGTCGTGACGTCCTGCGCGGTGGCGCAGCAGAACCTGCTGCCGAACCCGTCCTTCGAGGAGGGCGCAGAGGCGCCGGAGGGCTGGGCGCCCGCCGATGAATCCGCCACGTGGTCAGATCAGCACCGCACCGGTGCCCGCGCTCTGGCCGTCATCGGCGATGGCACCGATACCACCTACTGGCGCACCGATGACCCCGGTCTCGAGCCCGGCGGCCTCTACGAGTTCTCCGTCTGGATGCGCCGCGCCGACGGCTCCGGCGGCAGCGCCATCACCGGCCCCAGTTTCGCCAACCGCGACGTCGGCCCGGGCGAGGAGTGGACGCGCACCGCACATGTCTTCCGGGTGCCGGATGGCGATCAGGAGGGCTACGTGCGCGTCGGCCACTGGCACGCGAGCGGGACGCTGCTGTTCGACGACGCGGGGATAGTCCCGGTCAATCCCGTCCCAATCCAGCGCGAGGGGCTGGCGCTGGGCGAGGGCGAGAGCATCGCCGAGGGCCGCTACAGCTTCCGCGCGCCGGCAGCGGGTTACGCGGGTAACTACTCCCGCTGCCTGCAGCGCCACACCGCGGGCTTCAACACCCACCGCTGGGTCTTCTTCCCCGGCGCCGAAGTCGTCTACCGGCACAACCTCCCCGGCATCACGATGACCGCCGCGACCGTCGAGGTGGCCGTGGGCTGGCATGCCGCTGGCGAGTGCATCGTCGAGGCCAGCGCGGACGGTGAGGCGTGGAGCGAACTCGGCACCATCGGCGAGGTCGCGACAGGCTACTTCGACGTGCCCGAGGCGCTTTTGCCCGCGGATGCGCTGTGGGTGCGGATGCGCTCGGCGGGTGCGGGCGAGCGCGGCGAGGATTCGGCCCCCGGCTCCTTCCAGGTTTATCAGTATTCGCTGCAGGCGGAGCTTGGCGAGGAGGTGGCATCACTGACCGGCGAGACTACGTTCCTTGTCGAGGAGACGCGGTCGGAGCGACTGGCGGTGGAGCCGGAGATAGTCGCGACACCCGCCGCGGGCGGCGCGATGATCGTGCGGGCCAACCTGCGCAAGCTCACCGCTGAGCCGCTGACGGCGAAGGTCACGCTGGAAGTCTCCGCGGAGGCGATGCGCACCGAGGTGAGCGCCACGATCCCGCTGGGCGATGAGCAACTGTCGCACCCGCTGGTGTACATGCCGAACGCGGTGGGCAGCCATGAGGCGGCGATCGTCGTCACCGACGCAGCGGGCGATGAGCTTTATCGCGCAACCTTCACCTTCACGGTGCCGGAACTGCACCGTGCGGACTTCGGCTACGCGATCAGCAGCGACGATGCCACCGACCTGTGGTGGTGCGAGGGCACTTACAAGGTCAGCCGCGAGCGGATGGCGCCGCTGGCGAGAGTCCCGGAGATCAGCGTTGAGGCCGCGCGGGGTGAGTATGAGCCGGTGCAGGTGGTCCTGCGGCCGAAGCAGGAGATGCGCGGGCTCACCGCCAGCATGGGCGACCTGACGGAACTCGGCGGCGAGACGATCCCCGGGAGCGCAGTCGAAATGATGCGCGTCGGCTACGTCTACGTGCACACTCCGACTGACGCGCAGGGCGCGGTGGGCTGGTGGCCCGATCCGCTGCCGCCGCTCGATGAGCCGATCGATCTGCAGGCGGATCAGAACCAGCCGCTGTGGCTGCGGGTGCATGTGCCGCGTGAGGCCACGCCGGGGCAGTACCGCGGCACGCTGACCCTGAGCGCGGAGGGCTGGCAGGCGGAGGTGCCGCTGAACCTGCGCGTCTACGACTTCGTGATGCCCGAGGAGCGCTCGGTCGTCGCGACGATGGGCTTCAGCACCGCCGCCATGCGCACCTATCACCACCTGCAGACCGACGAGCAGATGGCCACGGCCTTCGACGCCTACATGCGCAACTTCCGCGAGCACCGGATCGACCCGTACGCCCCGTGGCTCAGCGGCCCGCGCGTGGAACTTGTCGGCGTGACGTGGGATGGCGGGGAAACCATCGCCACTGATGCACCCGAGGGTGAGCATGCGCTACGGGTGGTTGATGACAGCGACACCGGCAACCCGTCGGCGGCCGCCACGGCGCCCATCGAGGTAGACCGCGAGCGCGCCTACACGCTCAGCTTCATGGCGCGCGCCGAGCAGGGCCATGAGTTCATGACCACCCTCGCCTGCCATGACGCGCAGGGACAGTGGATGTCCGGCCGCAACATTGACACGGTGCATACCGGCGCCGGCGACTGGCAGCGCTACACCGCAGAGCTTCCCGCCGGTCGAATCGCCGAGGGCTGCACCTCACTGAGGCTGAGCCTTCGGC
>JAAYJW010000270.1 GCA_012522765.1 candidate division WS1 bacterium
GCACAGGACGCCGGAGCCGCGATGCGCGTCAATTACCAACTGCGCAGCGAACCGGACCTCTACAGCTACAACCGCCGCGTGCCGTTCATGATCGAGGAGTTCACGGCGCCCATCGAGCCGCCCTACCAGATGACACTCGCCTTCAGGGGCATTGATGACGCCACTGCGCTTTTCACCAACAATCTGGCAGGCGCCGCCCTTGCTGAACCGGTGCATGTGCTGATACTGGACCTGCTGACGGGCGACACCTGGACGAGCAACGATGACTTCATAGATGTTGATTTCGTTGAGAGCGTCGTGACCATTGACTGGGCAGGTGCCCCGTTCGATGCAGCCACCGCTCGTGGCCACAACATGCGCGTCTACTATCGCACGATCAACGGGCACACCATGACGGTGCAGAAGGCCCCGGAGTACTACATCGAAGCTGCAGTTGCGGCTGCCTATCCGACGCAGGACGCTGTCGCCTACCGACAGTACACGCTAAGCGACGATCCTGACGCCCCCGCCCATCTGCAACTGCTGTTTCCCGCATCGGCGGCGGGGCAGGCAATAGTCGTGGACTACATCGTCGGCGACATCAGCTCAGCCGGCCGCTTCAATGTAATTGAGCGGGTGAATGGCGAGATGCACGTCATCAATGGCGAGACGCTTTCGGCGACCCTGAACGTGCCGCGCCCCGATGTGGATGGCGCGATCGGCGTCATGAGTGTGCGCGGAGTATCCCTGACGGTGCGCGGCTGGTGGCACGATAGCGCCGGACGCGTGCAGATGATGGGCATTGATACCTTCCTGACACCAGAGCCGTTGCTGTAGTCACAGTGGTAACTGCCGCTGCCAGTTCGGCGGCTTGAGGAGAGGCGGTCTGTGATGGGCGCACTGACCCGCGCGCGGACAACAGGTAGCACACTCGCCCGAGGTGGCTTCACACTCACCGAACTGCTTGTGGTGATTGGTATTGCCGTGCTGCTGCTCGCGATGATGATCCCGACCGGACAGGCGCTGCGCGAGGGGAACCGCGCTCTCACCTGCAAGGCGCAGCTTCAGCAGATAGGTGTGGCGCTGAAAGCCTACACCATGGACGAGGCCGGAGGCGTGCCGCCATACTACATCGCACAGGATGAAGATCCCACGGATCCTGAGACCTATCCTCCCAGCGGTCCCGGGCTGATGCAGCTTTATCTCGGCGGCTATCTGCCGCGAGTGGAGACGCTCCATTGCCCGCGCGACGTCTATGCCTCCGAGGCCGGATCCGATGCTTACTACCAGAGCTACAGCCGCTACGACGAGGATGCCGCTGCCAACGTGCCGCTCAACCGCTATTCATATCTTTCGACCCGCGGCATCACGGATGATACCGATCCGCTGTACCGGCGGCAGCTTCAGCCCGCGGCGGATGTTGACGGTGATCCGTCAACGGTACCGATGCCGGTAGTGCTGCCGACATGGCGGCCGTCCGACAGCGCTGTAGTAACCTGGTGCTCGTTCCATGTGGACGCGATCGAGATGGGCGGCGTCGGCCAGTATCAGGTGCTGTTCTGGGACGGCAGCGTCCGTCGCGTGGGCGAGAATGTCATGCGGGACCCGGCCGTCGGGCCGGATGCGGCATGGAAAGTAAGTCAAAGTGACGCCACGGGGTAAACCGGACTGCATCCGGGTATACTTACTAATGACGACATCAATAATAACGGTCGCGAACGATCTTACGGCGACAGCCAACAGGCGAGACGCGGCTGAGGATAAAGAGAATGAAGGCACGTAGCGCAGCCTACAATTCACGAATCGCGAGGCGGCCCGCAGGGCGCCGGGGCTTCACTCTGATTGAGGTCCTGGTGGTCCTGTCGATCCTGGTCATCCTCTTCGCGATGCTGTTCGCGCCTATGATCGCCAGCCTTGATATGGTCCGAGTGGGCCAGACCAAGGTGACGATGCAGACTTCGGTGCGTACGGCGATGGAAGAGATGCGCCGGGAGATCTCCAACGCGATGTACATCTACCCGACACCCGCCGTCACCCTCAAGGTGGACGGGGTCGTTGGTAACGGAGATGACATCGTCGTCCCCAACCCGTCGCAGATAGTGTTCGTCAGCCCGCAGCGGACGGCAACGGGGCAGGTCCTCGAGCCGCTGCAGCCGCGCGCTGACAGCACGGGCCGTATCGTTGCCACGCGCTTCCGGGCGACGCTGCTCGACGAGAGCCGCGCGTATCAGCCCGGCAATCCCTTCGTGCTGGTTCGCGAGGAGGGCTACTACACGCGCGACGAGGATGCGACCGCGATCTGGTGGGACTTCAACAACATCGGCGGCGCCAGCGATCCGGTGCGAAACGTGCTGACCGCTCGTGGCGACTTCGACATGCCGCCAACTCGCACGATCTGCCGGGCCTGCGGTGCGGTAGTCAGCGGTTATGCACCAACCTGTCCGATAACCACCTGCGCGAGCAGCGACGTCATTTACAGCCACGACAACCTGCAGTTCATGCCCGAACGTATCGTGGGCGAGGTCCTGCAGCCGTCGGCGAACAACACCATCTATCAGGCGCGCTACGGCGCGTGGGCAGGCTTCCACAACCCTGGCAACTTCGAGTTGAACAACCTGTTCCCGCAGAGCGCGCTGCCGGTTCCCGCGCAGCTTGGCGCATCGCCGCTTGACCCACGCATCGTCATGGTCAATCCGACCGACTGGTCGGTCACGCGTGACTCCTATGCGGGCACGGACCTTTCCAACACCATCCTGACGTGGAACTCCGACCGCGGCGTGATCCAGGTCGGGGCCACTACAGGACGCTGGATCATCCCCAGCGGCTACGACAGGCGCATTACGGCCGGGACGTACTACCCGCTGACCGTGCGGGATGCGCGGCCCGACCGGTCGACGACACGCCCGACGGATGAGTACGATCGCAACGGTACGC
>JAAYJW010000271.1 GCA_012522765.1 candidate division WS1 bacterium
CGCAGGTGCAGAACGTCCGGCGTCGTCAGCCGTTGACTTATGTCGTTGGAGAGATCGGCCCCCGCGGCGACCTGTGCCGTTGCCGTTGTCGTTGTTGTTTGCTGTTGTGGCCCCTGCGCCCTCGCAGGGGGCGGCGCGAAGCGACGCGGTCGACGAACGACTGCCCCTCCCCCGTAGCTTGCTTGCGCAAGCTACTCCTCCCTCCCCCTGCACTTCGCTGCGCGAAGTGGGGCGGGAGAGGGGGCGACGGCCACGACGTCGGCGGTGCGGAGGACCGGGTCCAGGCGAGGGCGCCTGGACTCCTGGTAGGTATGCGGGGGAAAGTCGGGGGACGGGCCGCACGAGGGCAGGTTGCGGAGCAAGCTGCACGAGGTCGGCCCGTTTCCAAACTACCGTCGGGCCGACCTCGTGCGCTTCTCCCCCAGCAATGCTCCTCGTAGGGGTGTGCGATCAGGTGTTGGAGGTGATCGGCGCGGCTTTGTTGGGGCTCCAGTAGTCAATGCCCGCGGGCGCCATGCCGGTCGGCGGGTTGTGATCCTGGCCATCAAGCCACCCCGCCGTGCCACCCTTCATCCACTTCGCATGCCCGTCGCAGAAGCCGAAGTTCGCGCCCTCGTTGTGACAATCACGTGGCGGGGAAGCGTTATCATTCCCGGCCGAGGAATCCCCGTCGGTCTTCACGTCCCAGTCCGCCAGATAGTAGTTGCAATCAGTAATCAGGATGGTGTTCACCGGCTGGTCGATCCGCGCCATTGGTAAGTTGTTCAGGTAGGTGTTCTTGCCGTAGCCGCAGCCTCCGTCGTAGACCGATGCACTCCAGCCGTCGTTGTATGAGGGACAGGTGTAGACCTGCACGTTGTTCACGTAGGGATAGACCAGATACATCCACAGCATCGCGGAGTCGGGCACGATGTGGATTGGCGTCCCATCCGGGGCCGCGAAGTCGTAGACAGCGACAGCATTGACCACCATCATCTCGTCGTAGTCCTGCGCATACTGCATGATGCCGAGCGTGATCTGCTTGGTGTTGCTCAGGCAGTTCGTCTGCCGCGCCTTCTCGCGGGCTCGTGCGAAGACCGGGAACAGGATCGCCGCCAGAATGGCGATGATCGCAATGACAACGAGCAGTTCGATCAGTGTAAAGCCTCTTCGCATCGAACACACTCCTCTTCGCCGATGATCTACATCCCGGTGGGCATTCGACGATACTGCTGTGATACCTCCGCGCTGAAGAAGATATTGTCCAAACAATCGCAACCGTGCCGTCCAATGATTCGCCGACCATGCCTCTACCACCGGTAGATCCGCACCTCCCACGGCTCAAGCCGCGCCTGCAGTTGCCCCTCGACAAGCTCCACCGCCACGCCGCTCTCGAAGTCCAGCAACCGCCCCTCCGCCCCATCCTCCATCGGCGCGCGAAGCTCCGTCACCTCGTCGGAGGCATTGACCACTGCGACCACGCGCACACCATCCACCTCGCGCGACCAGACGCGCAGCGGCTCGGGCGCTGCCATCTCATCGTCGGCGGTCGGCTCGGCCGTCAGCCACGGCATGAGCTTGTGCAGAAGCTGCACCGTCTCCACGATGCCCGCCCACTTCTGAGGCGCATCGTCCCTGATGTGATAGCGGCTCTTCGGCCACCAGTACCAGATCAGCCCATCGCTGCCGGCCGCCAGTGAGAGAAAGACCATCGCGCGGGTGTGCTCCCGCGTTGGCTTATCCGGGGTGCCGATCTCCGCACGCGCCTGCTCGGCGTTGCTCCAGCGGTAGTCATGCCCCTGCAGCACCGTCCAGAGCGGCCGGTCCGGTCCGACCGCATCACGCCCGAGCTTCACCCACTCCTCCACCATCGTCAGCGGACGGTCGGGACCGCTGGGGCGCAGCGGGTAGGGATCGTTCCAGTGGATGTCCTGCGCATCGGCCCACTCGGCGAAGCTCCCCGGCCGGCAGTAGACCACACTGGTAGGATGGAACGGATCAACCATCCGCACCGCCTCATGTATCCGCCGCATATCAGATGGAGTGAACCCGCGAATCTCCGGCTCATCGGCGAGATACCACGTCAGCAGCGCGGGGTGATCCATCAGTTCGGCCACGAAGCGCTGCACCCACGCGAGATCACGTTCCGCGAGCTTCACGCGGTTGAGCCCGAGGAAGACCTTGATGCCGTGCTCGTGCATCAGGTCGAGGTACTCCCGCGCGACTTCGGGCGTCTGCAGTGGCTGGTGCTCGAAGAGGTAGTCATGCGTCAGGTTGAAGCCCGCCTCCAGCAGCCCCGCCACCTCGTCAATGCGGTCGCTCGGGTCGCGGTAGGCGCCCAGCGGGAAGAACGGTACGCCATCTACCAGCGTGACGCGGTCGGCGCGGAAGCTCACGCGGCTGCCGGGCTCCTTGTTGCAGAAGATCGCCTCGATCACTACCGGCTCGCCCGCGCCCGTGGCTTCGACCCGTACCTCGTGGATCCCCTCCGCGAGATCTGCGGCGGGCCGGAAGCGCAGAAGCTGTTCCTCGCGCGCGATGACCTCCACCGCCTCGCCGTCCACCGTCACCGCGATCTCGGCCTCAGTGCCCGCGGGACCGATGGCGACCGCCATCTCCGGCCGCGGCTGATCCGACCACGCCCAGCGCGGCGTCACCTCCGGCGGCCACGCGAGCGCATCGGCGGCGATGGTGAAGGAGTGTGCCCGCGCGGGCGGCATCATCGTGTCGCGAGTCATCTGCGCAATGATGCGGAAATGCCACTGCCCCGGCTCCAGCCACTCAGCCAGCCGCGCGCTGGTGCCCTCCGCCTCCACCACCAGCGTCTCCGCGGCAGGGAAGACCGGATCGCGCGAAAGCTCAACGAGGTAGCCGACGCCGCCGGGAGAAAGATCCGTCCACTCGATCAACGGCCGCCGGGTCTGCAGCGTCGCGCCCTCGTTGGGTTGCACGACCTCCGGTCCGTCCCACCCGGCCTGCACCTCGCGCACCACCGCGTCATCGAACCACGCGGTCCCCTGCCCCTCGATGCCCAGCAACAGATGCAGGTAGCCGACGTTCTCCGGGATCGGGCGGGTGAAGGAGACCTCGTGACGCGTCCAGTCCCTGTCGCCGAAGAGGCCGCGCGGAAAGCTCCCGCCGCTCACGTGCTTCCTGTCATGATCGGCCCACTGCAGGAAGATCACGGCGCCGCGGTTGCTGCCCCCACGCGGGTGGCTGCGCACTCCCTCAGTGCGGATCCACGCCTCGGCGGAGTACTGCTTGCCCGCCTCGACGGGGATGTAAAGCTCCATGTAACGCCGCTGGTCGTCGCCCACGTCCATCCGCAGGGAACGCTCCCCGGAGCGGGCCACCGCGTCGCTGATCGAGGCGGAGGAGCGCACCACCCAGCCCTCGTCGCGCATGGCGTCAAGCTCTCGCTCAAAGCCCTCCTCCAGCGGCAGTTCGATCGCCGCAGCGATGGCTGTGAGCGCCATCAGCGCCGCTACTGCCGCCAATCGCAGCGTCATCGAATCATCTCCCGGAGGTGCCGCGGCGGTTCAGACGTTCACCACACTGAAGCCATCCAGCGTATCCACCTCGACCACGCGCCGCACGCAGCCTTCGCCCTCGTTCTCCCAGACGGTCAGCGGTGAGGGCCCGTCGGTCTGCCCGATCATCTCGCACTGCAGGCCCGCGTCCGTCACGTTTGCCCGCACGAGCGCCGAGTCCATCAGGCGCTTGCAGATGACCCCGACGTGTTCGCGGCCGGCATACTCCGTGTCCCAGTCATCCAGCCCGCGCACGATCGAGGTCACCACGTAGTCCCAGTCCTCCGGGCTGATGGCGTTGATGCGCTCCTCGTGTGTCATCAGCAGGCCGAAGCCCAGTGCGTCGAGGCCCATTTTGATGTTCTCGACGCCGGCCTGTGCGGCTTCATCCAGCTTCGGCGTCTCGGACTCGGTGAGGAAGGGCACGCGCCCGCTGAGGATGTCGCTCTTCATGTGAGTTTTGCCCGCATGGGAGACGCTCATGCTGATGAAGGTCATCCCGGGATGCTGCCAGCAGCGATCCATGATGAGACCATGCCGCCCGGTCAGGCCGCGGATGCCGTAGGGCCGCGGTCTCCACACGGGCTGGTTGCTGTAGAGCTGGCCGATGACGGAGTTGTTGCAGGGCATATCCACTCCACGCTCGAGGAACGGCACCACCGCCTGCCAGCCGATCTCGCCGAAGTGCGCGTTGAGCACACGGCTGTGCCGGATGCCCGCGCGCTCGAAGGCCTCATCCATCCGCCGGAAGTTGTTGCGCACAGTCTCCGCAGAAAGATCGAGGCCGGTGTAGTGATCCAGCGAGAGGCCCTCGAAGAGTGTCTCTTTGCCGCCGTTGGAGAGGTCAGGCTTGTCCGGCAGCACCGCCCAAGGCTTGTATTCCGGCCGCGCCATGTAAAAGTCATCACGGAAGGCGTGCATGGAGAAGTCCGCCCCGCCGCTGTCGTAAAGCCTCTTCGCCGCGGCCCAGTCGGTCGGCCCCAGTTCGTCGATGAACAGGCCGAGGTTGGGGCTGATTCCGAAGCGGTTCATGATGTCAACGTAGCCGAAGGCGCTGTGCGCGCCGTTGCAGTCGTCCATCCGCGCGGTCACGAAGGGCGGCACGCAGCGCATTGCGAAGGGCTTCGCCGCCGCCCAGACCATCGCCCGCCACATCAGTCCGTCTATGCCGCGGACATGGCCGAAGACGCCCTCGGCGTAAAGCTCCTCACCGGTGCCGAAGACCACGATGCGGCCCTTGCCGGCGGTGACGCTGGCGATGACGGTGGTCCCCTCGGCATCGGTGACCAGCGGCCGCCAGCGTTCATCGCGTACGACAGTGAGCGCCGCGATCTCCTCGCCCAGCTCAACCTCCTCGCCCTCCGGGTGGCCGAAGCTGATGAAGGTCGGCTCGCCCGCGAAGCGCAGGAGGCCGGTGCGCGTCTCGCCGAGGTCCGCGGGCAGTAGCGCCCGCAGCGCCTCGGGCCACTCCTGCGGCCGGCGGTCGAAGCTCACCAGCCCTGCGCCCTCAGCGACGGCATCGGCTATCTGCCGCGCCTCCTCCGGCTTAAGCCCCGCCCCCGCGCCGTCGTGAGCGATGACGTAGAGCGCCCGCGGGGCGACGTAAGCCGGGATCGCGCCCATGTAGTCGCCGCCATCGAGCACCTCCCAGACCATGCCGAAGTGATCCAGAGCGGCGAAGACGGTGTGATCGGCGGAGCGGCGCGCCTCTGCCCTGCGACTGTCGAGTACGACCAGCACACTGCGGTTCCCTGCGGCCATGGCTATCACCCGTTCGCGTAAATGATGCCCCGAACATTCTCAGATCGTTCTGTCTTTGCAGCGGCACCGGTCATTCTGCATCCGAAACGGCACACGGGCGAGGGCGCCCGTGTCACATTGTGTGCAGTCTGCCGTCGTAGCCGTTGCCCCGATTGCCGATTCCCGCGCCTTCACTCCTGCCACGGATAGACCACGCGGTACTCCCGCCCGTTGGTGCGCGGGTCGGTGTTGTCTGAGCTGGAGAAGATCAGCCCTCGCGCGCCCCAGTGACTGAAAATGCCCCCGCCCTCCTCGATGATCTTCATGTGCGCAGCATGCCCCGTCAGCGGCACGCCGTCCTCGAGCAGCATGATCTGCGAGCGCGTCCCGCCCTTGTCGCTCGGCGAGCCATGCTCGAGCGCGTAGACGTAGCTGAAACCCGCTTTGCCCCGGAAACCGTTCGGGTACTGCGGCCTTATCTTCTCCGGGTCCAGCACCTCCTCGAAAGGCTCCGGAAGAGCGCTGGAGAGTTCGGTCGCCCACAGCGCGTCCTCGTCCATCCCCGCTGCTTGCAGTGCCGCGATGGCGTAAGGGTAAGGCGTAAGCTGCGAGATGCCGACGGAGTAGATGTTGTTGATCTGCCAGCCCTTGATCGCAACATCAACCATCGCGGGGAACTCCAGCCCGCGAAGGTCGGCAGGCACTTCGGTCCCCAGCGCCATGCTTGATTGCTCCCGCTTGAGCAGTGCCACGAGCAGGTCCGCGTGGCGCTGCTCACCCGTCTGCAGATACGCCAGCGCGGCGAGGATATGCGGCGGGTAGCCGCCCGGGTCCTCCCAGACGATCAGCGACTTCGGCGCGATGCCGTCAAGGGTCCGCTCGATTGCATCAAGCAGCGGCGCGGCATCCTCCGGCGGCGCGGCGTAGAGGTAGTGCATCAGGCTCTTGCTGGTGTTCGACACAAAGCGGAAATGCGACGTGGTGACGAAGCGCCATGCGCTGTCGGGGGCGACTGCCAGTTCGGCCGCCATGATCTCATCCGCGCGCGTCTTCCAGTGCTCGTCACCGGTGATCTCCCAGGTGCGGATCAGCCCGCCGATCCGGTCCTCATTCTCACTGGGGACGCCCGCATCGTGGTAGCGTGCGTATTCAAGGATCACGTCGAGCATCCGCTCATCACCGGTGAGGCAGTAGTAGTCGAGCGCGCCGTGGGTGGCTGTGCCGTAGCCGCGGACGCCGTTGCCCCAGTGCTGCTGGTCGTGGCGATGGCCGCCGCCGACCTGCCCCGGCTCGGCCGCGCACCAGTGGCAGGTGTCTACCTCCGTCACATGGCGGCACATCGCCTCGGCGGTGAGGAAGGTCTCGTAGTCGCCGCTGCGCAGGTAGTGCAGGAAGATCGAGTCAGTCAGCGTGCCATCGTTGTTGAGCCAGCCGACATAGCCGCGGCTGCACCAGCCCTTCTCACAGATGTAACCGTAGTGGCTGGCGGTGTTGTAGCCGTGGAAGAGCGTGTCACCGAAGTCGATCATCCCGTTCCACCCGAAGGCGCGCTGGTTGTGCCGGATCCACTCCAGCCCCACGATCTGCTTGCCCTCAAGGTGCGGGTAGTTCGTCATGTCCTCGGCCGCAAAGGGCCCGAAGGCAAGCGTGGAGGCATAGTAGGCGGGGTCGCACTGCAGCAGTAGCGGCCGGTCAATTCCCGCGCTCATCGCCGCCGCGGGGTCCTCGTCAGCGGGGCCGAAGCGCAGCAGCATCTCATGCGTCAGCCCCACGCCCTCCCCGCCGTAGGGCCACATGCTCAGGTCGTAGTGATAGGTGTTCTCCACGTAATCGTAGCGCCTGCGCAGGTCGAGCACTTTGCCGCCTTGCTCGGGCCACAGGTAAACCGTCAGCCCGTCGGGGGCCAGCGCCAGTTGCTTGGGGTGCATCTGCCAGAAGTTTCGCATTGCGAAGCTTAGCGCCGTGTTCTCCCCCGCCAGCCTCGCCCAGCCCGGGGCCTCGGCGCCGACAGCCACCTCTTCGTCGCCCCGGGTGACCGTGTAGCGCACGGTCTTGTCCTGATCGTAGGGCGCGAGGTGGTAGATCTTCTGCGGCCCGATCTGCGTGAGGCTCACGCTCTCGCCCGCCGCAAGGTCGCCCTCATGCGCCCTCTCGCCACCGAGCGCCCACTCAGCAGCCGGTTCGGCGGTTGGGAAGCGCAGGTAGAGCGCGCGGATGAAGTCCTGCTTCGGGTCGCCCGCATAGACGAAGTTCACTACGAGTCGCAGTTCCGGGCTGCCGGCGATGGCGGCGGCGCGGATCGTGTACTGCAGCAGGCGGCGGCCCTCATTGTTGGCCAGCCAGCCGCTGAGCTTGACCACCGCGCGCAGGTCGTTCGCACTCTCCACCTCGACCGCGTAGTCCGCCTCAGGAGTGGCGATGAAGCTCTCCCGCGCGCCACCCGCGGCATCGCGCAGCCACTCCTCCTCGTTCGGCTCGCCGGGTGGGGTGTGCTCGACCTCGCAGACGAACTCGCCGGGCCTGCTGACCACCTGCGTCTCCGGCTCACCATCTCCGTCGAGGTCCGCCCACGCGGCGGCCGGCAGACCGAAGCTGCTCTTTGAGAAGACAAAGCGGGCGGCGCCAGTGTCAACCACGATCTCGTTGTCGGTATCCTGCACATCCACCGCCGCGGCCGCCGCAGAGGCCTCGCCCGGAAGGAGGCGTAGACTCGCCTCGCCGCCGGCGGGCAGGTCCACCTGCGTATCCACCAGCAGCCACTTGACGCTGCCGTCCCACCAGTGAGCGATCGGCCGCACCGCGCAGGGTAGATCGTTACCCGCAGCATCCACCAGTCGCGCCTGCGCGCACTCGGCAAGCTCACCACGCGCGAAGGGCACTCCACCCCGCACCGGCGCCCCTGTGCGCTCCACCGCTGCATAGTCGCGAACCGTGAGTGCTACTTCAGCGTGGGCGGAGACGGCTGCTGCAATGAGGGCGAGACAGGGCAGAATGAAGTTTCTGAGCATGATGGCACCCCTGGCGACAAGGCATGGCTGCACTGCGCGCGTACTGTTCGCAGCACCACGCCGATTCACCTGCCCGCGGGTGCCTGACAACGACGCGCGGACAGGAGTGCCCACGCCACGGAATGACTAAGGCCGCAGGCAGTTCTCCCCCCTCTCCCGCCTCAGATCGCGCAGCGATCTGCAGGGAGAGGGGGGCCGGGGGGGTGAGGCAGTAGTGGCCGTCGCCCCCTCACACCGGCAGGTCGTAATCCTCCAGGATGAGCTTGCTGCGGTCGATCTGCCCCAGCATCTGCTCGATGAATGTGTCCTCCTCGGCAGGCAGCGCCTCCACGGACGCCTCCATCATCTCCAGCCAGCGCACCTCGCGCTCGGGCACATCCACGACTTCGTCGCGCACCGCGTCAAGCAGCAGGCCGATGGTGAACGCCGCGACCTTTCGGCCGGCGTCGTAATGACCCTCGCTGCCCGCGATCACCTCCGCGATCGCGATGGCCGAGCGCGGCATCAGCACGAAGGCCTGCGGGTCCAGCGAAGCATCCGAATCCACCAGCCAGCGCTGCAGTGCCAGCGCCGCCTCGGGCCCCTCCTCGATGGCCGCGTTCATCAGGCGGCAGTCGTAGATGAGTTGCTCGAGGTAGCAGCCTGGCGCCCAGCCGCCCAGCAGCTTGATGTTCTGCACCGACTCGTTGCTCCACAGGTCGCACCCGGCCGCGGAGATGTTGCCGACCGGGCTTGAGTGCGCGCAGGCGGCCGTCTTGCCCTCCATTGACATCGGCAGGCCGGTCAGCGCCTTTAGGATGATGTTCTCGTAGCCGCAGTCCTTGCCCGGACCGACCGCTCCGCACTCGTACGCCACCAGCGAGCGTACCGCCGACACCGCCCGGACCACCGCCGCGAAGACGCGCGGGATCATGCTCTGCTCGGCCAGCACCATCGCCGTGTTCGCGAAGCCGCAGGCGGTATCTCCGGCGGCGAATACCCCGTCGTGCGCGTCTGCTATCTCCGCGATCTGCGTCCAGAGGAAGCGCATATCCCGCGCGCCGAGTACGCAGAGCGAGAATATCACCTGCGGCAGATCGGCCATCGTCAGCGCGCCGTCGTGAATCTCCTTGCCGCCGGTCGACTCGATCGAGAGCAGGTCCGCTCCAAGCTCGGCCGAGAAGCGGAAGGACTCGAGGGTGTCCTCCAGCATCTGACCGCTGCGCATCTTCGGCGGGCGGATCATCTCGCGGTTGTCATTGGGCGTTGCGCGGAGCGCGAAGTTCAGGCCCCATTGCGACCGCGCATCCTCAAGCGCGCTCATCAGCACCTCCACGATCTCCGCCGTCCACCGGGGGCGGCGCGTCATGTCGGGCAGCGTCTCGAACTCCACCACCAGCCCCTCGCAGTGCAACCGCTGCGCCCGCTCCAGTGCGTCGGCGATGATCTCGCCATACTGCCGTACGATCGCGGGCCACGTATCGTCGTTGATGTGCATGGCGGGCAGAGTGAAGTTTAGCTCCGGGTGCACGCGCCCACCGCCGATGACGAGGCCGTGGGCGGTCTCGAGAGGCCGAGGCGCGGTGCCGAAGATCAGCTCCTCCGGATCATCAATCGCGACCCTCTTCCAGGCTTCCATCTTTCCCACTCTCCTGCGCGATCAGCGCGCGTCCTCTCAGTTTGTATAGTACTACCCGCCTCCCGCCGCAGATTCCTGCGGCAATTTGTCAGCACACAGCGACGGCTCGACTTGACTGGCGCCCGAGGCGTTCCTATAATACATATAACCGAAGACTATCGCTGTCAATCGGCCGAGCCGTTGTCGCTCCGGCTTACCATACGGAGGCGCATATTACAATGCCCGTCCACTGCGCGGAAAACTACTCCCCCGACCGTGACAAACCGGTCATGCGAATCGGCGCCGTCGCCGATCTGCTGGGCGTCTGCCCGGCGATGGTGCGCATCTACGAAGAACGCGGCCTCGTCGTCCCGCAGAGGCGCAACAATCAGCGCCTGTACAGCTATAACGACGTCTGCTGGCTGGGCCGCATTCGGGAGCTTATCAACGAGGAAAGCTACGACATTGATGAGATCAAGCGGATGATGAGGCTCCCCGCCTGCTGGAAACTGCTCAACTGCCCGGAGGAGGTCAGGGCAACCTGCCCGGTGGCGCAAGCGCCCGGAAAACGCTGCTGGGAGGTGGCGCGCCAGGAGGGCCGCTCGGAGGCATGTGCGAACTGCCAGATCCGACGCGCCGCCGAAGAGGATGAGAGTCAATAGCGCGTCGCAATGAAAGCTTATCTCACATAGGCGTCTCGCAGCGAAACCCCCTGCCGCACTATAGCCCCCCATGGTGCCCTCTCAGCCCGGCAGTTTTTCGCCTGTTGCTGTTGACAACCCTCGCCGCATATGCTACGGTGACCGCGAGTGCTACTTGCAGTTTATCTATAAGTGACCGAGAGGGCGAGTTCATGGGCGACGAGAGGCAGTTCAGCCGCACCACCGAGAAAGACGTAACACGCGCTATCCTGCGTTCATTCGCGGAGGAGCTTGACGACTACGCCGACAGCGATGTCGTAACCGTCGGCGCCGGACCCAGCGGCCTGATGGCCGCCCGGGAACTTGCGAATGCCGGCAAGCGCGTGCTGCTGATTGAACGCAACAACTATCTCGGTGGCGGCTTCTGGCTCGGCGGTTACCTGATGAACAAGGTCACGGTGCGCGCGCCCGCCCACCACATCCTCGATGACCTCGGCGTGCCGCTGAAGAAGGCCCAGGAGGGGCTTTATGTCGCTGACGGGCCGCATGCCTGCTCGAAGCTGATCGCTTCCGCCTGCGACGCCGGCGTTAGGGTACTGAACATGACGCAGATTGACGACCTGGTGGTGCGAGACGGGCGGGTGTCGGGTGTCGTTGTGAACTGGACGCCGGTGGAGGCCCTGCCGCGACAGATCACCTGCGTGGACCCGATTGCGCTTGAGACGCAGGTTGTCCTTGACGCCACCGGCCATGACGCTGTCGCGGTGGCCGCCCTGGAGCGACGCGGGCTGATTGAACTGCCCGGTTGCGGCACGATGTGGGTCGAGGGCTCCGAGGATGCCGTGGTAGCTCATACCGGCGAGGTATTCCCGGGGTTGCATGTCTGCGGAATGTCGGTGGCAAGCGTCTACGGCCTGCCGCGCATGGGCCCGACCTTTGGCGCGATGCTCATGTCCGGCTGGAAGGCAGCCTGCGCCATCGCCGACCTCAGTTGCTGGTGCTGCGGCGACGAGGCGGTCCCCACGGAGGAAGTCGCGCACGAGCAGCTTGTTCCGGCGAAGTAGCGCAGTGACAGCCGTATTGAGAGAGAGACCATGATCTATCTGAGGCGACCCTACATCCCAGCCATGGCTATGTGTATGCCACGGATGCGCCGGCCCCAAGCCGGCGTGTCCGTGGCACCGCAGGCGTGCCGGCATGGGATGGAGGCCCGGTAGCTTAGCTGCAGTCGCAGAGCCCCCTGTTGTGCCCCCCGGCCGCGCGCAGTCACCCAACGATTGTCACACCTGGTTACGCGCATTCACGAGTTCCGCTCCTCGTCGGAGCGGCCTCGCAGCAGCTATCTGTCTCACCTGACGACCGTACGCACAATCACAGGAACCGGGAGTTGACCGACATGCCGAAGACCTATGACGAGATCAATGCGAAGATCAAAGCCGGAGAGGCCGTGGTGGTGACTGCTGAGGAGATGATCGGGATCGTCGAGGAGGATGGTGCGGCAAAGGCCGCCGAGCGCGTGGACGTGGTGACCACCGGGACCTTCGCGCCGATGTGCTCGTCGGGCGCGTTCATCAACACCGGCCACGCGCACCCGCGGCTGAAGATACAGAAAGCGTGGCTCAACGACGTGAGCGCCTACGCCGGACTTGCGGCGGTGGACCTCTACATCGGCGCCACCGAGGTGCCCGATGATGACCCGCTCAACCGCAACCACCCGGGCGAGTTCCGCTACGGTGGCGGCCATGTGATCGAGGACCTCGTGGCAGGGCGCAATGTGCGCCTGAAGGCGACAGCCTACGGCACCGACTGCTACCCGCGCAAGGACCTCGACACGTGGATCAAACTCGAGGACCTCAACGAGGCGTTCCTGTGCAATCCGCGCAACGCCTACCAGAACTACAACGTGGCGGTGAATGTGCATGCCGACCGGCCTATCTACACCTACATGGGCACCCTGCAGCCGGGGATCGGCAACGCCAACTACTGCTCCGCCGGCCAGCTCAGCCCGCTGCTGAACGATCCGCATTACCGGACCATCGGTATCGGCACAAGGATCTTCCTCGGCGGCGCCCAGGGCTACGTCTTCTGGCAGGGCACCCAGCACAACCCGACGGTGGCGCGCGGCGAGAACGGTGTGCCAAAGGGTGGCGCCGGGACGCTCTCTGTGGTTGGTGACCTCAAGGCGATGGACCCCGAGTGGATCCGCGGTGTGAGCTTCCACGGCTACGGCGTGTCGCTCAACGTCGGCCTCGGTATCCCGATCCCGGTGCTCGATGAGGAGATCGCGCGCTTCACGGCCGTGCGCGATGAGGACATCGTCGCGCCGATCACTGACTACTCCCGCGGCTATCCCTACAGCGAGGGCGGGCCGCTGGGGCATGTCAGCTACGCCGAACTACGCACCGGCGAGATTGAGGTTGACGGGAAGAAGGTGCCGACAGCGTCGCTTTCGAGCTACCCGAAGGCCCGTGAGATCGCGCAGATCCTCAAGGAGCAGGTCCAGTCCGGGCAGTTCCTGCTCAACAGGCCGGCGGAGTTGCTGCCGGGAGTCGAGTCGGGCCTGACCTTCAAGGGCCTCAAGGAGCGGCCGTTCGATGAGGGGGTGGCGGCAGATGGCTAAAGCGCGTGTCGTGTTCCACTACCCGAAGGCGCTGATCTCGACGCCAATCGTGTCGAAGGTTGTGCGGGAGTTCGACGTGGACTTCAACATCCTGCGCGCCAACATCGCGCCTGACTCGGCGGGACTGCTGGTGCTGGAGCTTACCGGCGCCGCCGCCGAACTCGACCGCGCCCTCGACTGGGCGCGCGGGCAGGGCGTCGCCATCGAGGCGCTGGAGAAGGACGTGGTGCGCAACGATCACGCCTGCACGCAGTGCGGGGCTTGCGTTTCAGTCTGCCCCACCGGGGCGCTGCACAAGGACCCGCTGACGCACGAAGTGATCTTCAGCGCCGAAGACTGCGTGGCATGCGAACTGTGTGTGCCGGCATGTCCGCCGCGGGCGATGACCGTGGCGTTCTGAGCAATCGCTTCCGCAACAAGATAACAGGAGGTGCATCCTGATGAAGATAGCCGCTGACGTGACGCGACTGATCGGCGGGACACCGCTGGTGTTTCTCGACCGGCTCGCAGAGGGCCTGCCGGGGCGCATTGCGGCGAAGCTCGAGGCCTTCAACCCCGGCTCGAGCGTCAAGGACCGCATCGCGCTGGCGATGATCGAGGCCGCTGAGAGGGCCGGGGCGCTCCACGAGGACACCATCCTCGTGGAGCCAACCTCGGGCAACACCGGCATAGGCATTGCGCTCGTCGCCGCGGCGAAGGGCCTCAACCTCGTGCTGACGATGCCCGAAAGCATGTCCGTGGAGCGCCGGAAGCTGCTCAAGGCGCTCGGGGCGGACCTCGTGCTTACGCCCGCCGCCGAGGGCATGAAGGGCGCGATCGAGCGGGCCAATGACCTGGCCGAGTGCGATGATCGCTACCTGCTGCTGCAGCAGTTCGAGAACGCCGCCAACCCGGAGATACACCGGCAGACGACGGCGCTGGAGATCTGGGCCGACACGGGCGGGGCCGTGGATATCCTCGTCGCCGGTGTCGGCACCGGCGGGACGATCACCGGCGCAGGCGAGGTTCTCAAGGAGCTCAAGCCGAGTGTAGAGGTGGTTGCGGTGGAGCCAGACGAATCGCCGGTGCTTTCTGGCGGCGAACCCGGCCCGCACAAGATACAGGGCATTGGTGCGGGCTTCGTGCCGGAGGTGCTGAGGCGCGAGGTGATCGACGAGATCATCCGCGTGCCCACCGATGATGCCTTCGCTACTTCCCGCGAACTGGCGAAGCGGCAGGGCATAGTGGCGGGCATCTCGTCTGGGGCCGCAGCATGGGCCGCCCTGCAGGTCGCCGGGCGCGAGGAGAATGAGGACGGGCTGATCGTGGTGGTGCTGCCCGACACCGGGGAGCGCTACCTCTCGACGAAGCTGTACCAGGACTGAGGCCGTTTGACCATCGTAGGTATTTGCCCCTATAGATAAGGGGAATAGCCCTCCGGTAGTAGTGAACAATCCCCACTGAGCCGAGCGTCCCTTGGGTTGATGGACGCGGATGCGCGCCTGCGGTCCAATTCAACCCCGCGCGCGGCTGATTTCAAATCACCAGACTGTTGAGGATGGTTCGATGCAGAGAGTCGTAATCGTCTCGGTTGTCGCACTTGTCGTTGTTCACGGATGGGCAAACGCTCAGCGACATGACTTGACAGACACAGAGGTCGCTCTGATTGCACCGCAGCAGCCGCAGGTCGAGAGCCGGATTCCGGATGGCGCCGCTTCGGGGCTCGACATGCCGGAGATCACAGGGCTGACGAAAGATTGGTTTGGCCGATTGGGCCAGAACTTGATCTATCCATACGAGAGCGAGACCGCGAAGGCGATCCAGCGCATGGCTCGCGGTCAGGTGTCCTCTATCCGAAACCGCTGCGCCGGAACAATGCGTGAGGCGCTTGGCTGGGGACTTGGGGATGCGCACAGGTGGACGTCGCTCCCCTCGCGGGGCTACACGCAGCGCCCGGCGGGAGCATCGGCCCAGCCGGGCGATATTGTCGTCTGGCCCTTCAGCTACGGCAGCCGCAACAGCCAGCACATCGGCATCGCCGTGGGCACCGAAAAGGGCCTGCTCCTGCTGTCGAACCTCAGCGGCAGCCTCGGTCTGAGCCGGATGGCCCCCGGCTACCGCGCCTACTACAAGTAACCCGCTCTCTGCGCGGTTGCCTGCAGGGAAAGCAGGCAACCGCGCGGAAACCCCTGATCGCTTCGCAGCCTCATCATGTTAACGCGATCTTCCGATCAGAGGAGAGCGAGAGAAATGCGTTACCTGATAGCCGCAGGATGCATGCTCTTTATCATCACCCTTTCAGCGACTTGTGCGCTGGCGCAGGGCGCTGCAGACGAGGAGCGGCCCAATCTGCTGGTCAATCCCGGTTTTGAGGACGGCGAAGAAGGCTGGGAGAAGCGCACGCCCAATGATGACAAGCGCGTGCTTTCGATTACCGCCGAGGCGGCCCGCACGGGCGAGTTTGGTGCGCGCATCGTTAACCTCGAGCCAGACTCAAGCCGCTGGCGACAGGGAGCGGGGGCCGAGATGAAGATCGCTCCGGGCTCGATGATCCGCCTCTCCGGCTGGATTCGCACCGACCTCGGCCCGGAGGGCTATGCCGCGCTGCGCATCTACGGGATGACTGACGGCGGCGAGATCACCGGCCAGCCCACCTCGCGCGGGGTCACCGAGCAGAGTGACTGGACGCGCTCCTCCGTCAACTTCACGGTCCCCGAAGATACCGACTACGTCATGGCTTACCTCGAACTGCCGGGGGCGAAGGGCACTGCCGATTACGATGACCTCAAGCTGGAGGTCATCAGCGAAGGCAGCCTGCGCGAAGTGAAGCTTGACACGCTGCTGCTCACGGATGCCTCCGAGGACGATGAGATGGTGCAGAGCCTCCACACACTCTACCCGCGGCAGGTTGTCGATGCCGCACCGGGTGACGAGGTGGACTGGGGGCAGTATGAGCGCGCCATCGCCTTCACGCGCGGCGAAGACGCAGAGATTGACTTCGCCCGGTTGGAGGCATTCGCATCCGCGGGCGGCAAGGTCGTCGTGGACCTCGCACTCTATGCGGAGGCGCGCGGCCTGACCGTGCAGGAGGCGCCGGTGGCGCTTGACGAGGCGCTGCTGCAGATCGCGGCCGAACATCCGCTCACGCGGGGCTTCCGCACGGGCAATACGATCCCCTGGTACGGTGGCGACAAGAACGCGCCTGTGCGGCGCACGCTGACGGGCGAGGCGCCGGGGACGGTGCTGGCGCAGACGCCCGATGGCGCGGCGCTGCTGATCCACGAGGAGATCGGTGAGGGCGCGCTGCTGGCGACCGATCTGACGGGGCTGCCCGAGCCGGTGTGGAACCAGCCCGGCAGCGTGAACAAATATCTCTTCGCGGGCAATCTGCTGGGTGAGACGGTCCGCTACGGGAGGCACTTCCAGAGCAAGCTGACCTACGTGGAGTTCGTAGAGATGATGCGTGAACTCGCCGGCCGCCACGAGGGCCTTACGCTGCGCGACGAGGGGCCGGCCGAAGAGGACTACCGGCTCTACAGCTTCCAGATGGGCGATGCGAACAAGCCCGCCATGCTCGTCTACGGCGTGGCGCATGGCAGCGAGTGGGAGCCCGCCTACGGGATGTTCGCGCTCGTTGAGCGGCTGATGGAGCACCCGGAGGAGGGGCTCTTCGACTTCGACCGCTACCAACTGGTGGTCATGCCGATCGTGAACCCGTGGGGCTACGACAACCGGCGCAGGCAGAACAGCAATGGCGTGGACCTCAACCGCAATGCCGCCCAACGCTGGGAGCAGTATCAGGGCAGGCCGAACGATCAGGGGGTATACGGCGCCGGCTGCTATGACTTCAAGGGTAGCGGTCCCTTCTCGGAGATCGCCACGCAGACGTGGAAAGCGATGGTGGACCGCGTTGACCCTCACGCGGCGCTGGACTTTCATGGCAACGCCGGTGGCGCAGGCAACAACAGGCTGATCATGATCCCCGCTACCGGCGCTGAGGGTAACGAGGACCTCGCCCACGAGGCGGTCCGGCGCTTCAACGAGGCGATCGCCGACCGCTACATCCTGCTCGAATCGAGGCGCCCGGGCGTGCAGCAGTATGAGATCGAGTCGATCAGTTGGGGCTCGCCTCGCCCCACGCTGACCTCTTACGCCTGCCAGGACCGGCTGGGCTTCATCTGCGAGGTCCCGGCGGGCTATTCAGGCACCTACGGGATCGTCTTCCAGACGGACGTGGTGATAGAGACGATTCTCGGCTTCTTCCGGGCGTACGAGTAGTCGCGGGCACGACGCACGGGCGAGGGCGCCCGTGCCACATGACATAGACACGCCCGACGGGGAGGGGTGGCCGATCCCGTCCCGCCCGTGGGTGGGGCGGGAGAGGTCGGGGAGGGGTGGCCGCTCCCGCCAACGGCGGGAGCGGACGGGGAGGGGCAGCCGTCGGTCGCGGTTCGCGATACGACGCACGGGCGAGGGCGCCCGTGCCACATGACATAGACACGCCCGACGGGGAGGGGCAGCCGTTCCCCTCTCCCGCCCCACTTCGCGCAGCGAAGTGCAGGGGGAGGGGTGGCCGATCCCGCCGGCAGGCGGGAGAGGTCGGGGAGGGGCAGCCGTCGGTCGCGGTTCGCGGTACGACGCACGGGCGAGGGCGCCCGTGCCACATAACAAAGAGCCCGAGGCGAGTTGCCCCGGGCTCTTTCGCGATCTGCTTGATGAGCGACTACGCCCCGTTGTAGAGCACACCGTTTTTGTCGAGGTCCCAGTCGAGGCCGGCGGTGTTGTTCTCGGCATTGATCACGCTCAGCGAGTACCACTTGGAGTGGCCATCAACAAAGCCGAGGTTCGCGCCGCCATTATGACGCGCCTGAATGCGATAGCCGGTGCCATTGACCGCGCGCGGGCCGCTGGTCGGGATCGGGTAGAACATATAGCCGAGCCCGTCCGCTATGAACACCGTCTCGGCCGGATTCATGATCTTTGCCAGCATGGCGTGGGAGCTGGTTGGGGAGTTGTCCCACGTATAGCCGTAGCTTATCTCGGTGCGGCTTGCCGAACTCAGACCCGCCGACGGCCACGCGAAGGGATCAGCCGAGGGGCAGCGGAATATCTGTTGGTTGTTAATGTAGGGGTAGATATCCTGCAGCCACAGCGTTCGTGTCGTGTAGTTGCGGCACTTGCCGAGCACTTCGTCGTAGTCCTGCGCGTACATCATGCAGCCGAGTGTAAGCTGCTTCACGTTCGAGAGGCAGTTCGACTGCCGCGCCTTCTCACGGGCTCGTGCGAAGACCGGGAACAGGATCGCCGCCAAAATCGCGATGATGGCGATCACGACCAGCAATTCAATTAGGGTAAAGCCTTTGCGCCGCATCTGTAGCACCTCCAACCAGGATTGGCCCTGCTAGATGGGCAACTTCGCGCGTAATTTCAACAGCCGATGCTTGCTTCCTCCGCATCAGGCGTACAATTTCAGAGCTTCTTTCCCCAGGCGACCATCACCTTCAGGGCGCTATCCCCTGCACAGCCGCTGCGAAGATCTCCTGCGGCGCGAGCACCCGGTCGAAGATCATCAACTCGTCAATCGCGCCCTCGAAGGCGTAGGCGTTCTTGCGCCCGGGGTAATTTCCGATCACCAGCGCCCGGGTGTGCGGCATGATCGGCTCGCTCACCTCAGCCTCAGCCGCCAGATCGCAGTTGATGTACGCCCGCAAGCGTTTGCCATCGTACGTCACCGTAACGTGATGCCAGAAGCCCGGCTCAACCGACCAGTTTTCCGTGCCGACCGATGGCTCCTCGCCGCCGGCAGTTCCGTACTGGAAGATCAGGCGCGCCCAGAAGTAGCGCATGCGCCAGCCCGGCCACGGCGGATCGCCGCTTTTGTCGCCCTTGTTGCCGATGATCTCATGCGCTCCCTGACGCTCGAGTGGGCGGATCCACGCCATCACCGTCATCGCCTCGGGCGCCGCGAGACCCTCGATGTCCTTCACCTCAAGGTACTGCTGGCGCTCGCGGTGGAAGCGCAGCGCATTGCCCGCTATACCGGGGACTACCTCCGGCACCGAACCCTCCGTCCCGTGCGCCGTAGCATCATGGCCGTGACCGCTGACATCGGCGACCACCCCGTCGGCGATCTCCTCCATCGCCCAGTGCGCCACCGCCTCCGGAGCCTGCGCAGACGCGATGCAAGCGAAGATCATCAGCATGGCGAGCACGGCGAGACTATTGCACATATACCTCCACCTCCTGTATCGCGGCTCCGGCGGTGCCATCCGCGACGGCGGTGACTACGATGCGGAGGCTGCTTGCGGTGAGCGGGTCAAAGGTGGTCTCCAGCCGCCCCTCGCCCGTCGCCTCCGCGACTGCCCTCCACTCTCCCTCGGCAGCGCCCGGCGCCTCTACGCGGATTCCGAGCACGTCCGTGCTGTAGACAACCACGCGCCCCACCGTTTGCTCCTGAGGCCAGCCCACCGCCAGCCACTGCTCGCCGCGCGCGGATTGGTCGGCCCGCCAGCCCATCCCCACCTCGATGCCGTCCAGCACACGCGAGGGTGTGTTGCCGTATCGCGCGCCCGATGACACTTCAACCGTGGCGCCACCGTCCTCGAACGCCACGTTGCCGGGCTTGCGGCGAGCGGCGTCGGCCTCGGCGATACGCTGCTCAGCCTCTGCGAGAGCAGGCCGGCCCTCCAGCGCGGCATCGGTGGTGTAGATGTGCGTGGCGTAGGTGTCGAAGCGATCACTGATCGCTGCGCCGGCGGTGTCCACTGATCTGCCTTCGCTTACGACATGCAGCCGCGCCGGGAGGCCCGCCAGCTTGATGGTCGCCTGCTGCGGCTCAGTGGCGGTGCTGACCGCAATGATGTAAAGCTGATCGCCTGCGCGCCGGACGGCCACGTGCATGTGCGCGGGCTGATCGGCCTCAACGGTCACTGCGTCCTCAGCATCCGGCGCGAGGACGGCGTCCTGCAGGTCGAGCGCCTCGCGGCACAGGAAGTGCATGCCGATCCCCAGCGACGGGTAGTTGCTCGCCTGCGAGTAGGTGTACCACAGGAAGCCCTTTGCGCCGTAGACGGCCGCCTGGTAGCACTGGTTGCGAAGCTCGACGAGGTTCGGCGCGCGATTCTCATCGCGGCCGTAGTCGCCGTAGTTGAAGGCCTGCGGCGTCACCCAGACGGCCTTGCGCCCCCCGGAGGCCTCGACGCAGGCCTTAATGAACTCGCTGGTGCGCTCGATGCCGCGGGCGGCGAGTTTCCCCTGCAGAAACAGCGGGTAGGGGTCGGGCATGAGGATGTCGCCGCCGCCGGTGTAGCTGTGAATGCCCGCGATGCTGTCGTTGAGCATGATGCACGGGTGATACGGGTCGGCATCGCGGGCGACCTCGTAAATCTGCTCGGCGCGCCGCGGCAGCACCGGCCGCAGTTCCGGCTCATCGGCCATGTACCACGCCAGCAGCGCCTCGTGGTCCCTCATCCCCGTGACGCGCTCGCGCAGCACGGCGGCCTCCTCATCAGTGAGCGGTTGCTTGACCACGTCGCCGGTGTTCATGAAGCCGCGGCCGTAGGGGTAGATCGCTACGTAAAGCCCCTTAGCGCCGATCTGATCCATCCGCTCGAGGTTCTCCTCGACCATGCGATACTGCGAGTTGTACTCCTGCATCGCGGTGTAGGGGTCCTCGGCGGTATGCTGGCCGAAGTTGTAGCTGAACCAGCCGAAGGGCAGGAACGGCTCGCCGTTGTGCAGCAGCACGTTGTTCTCATCGAAGCGCCACTCATGCCCGCCCGGCGCCGGCGGGAGCTTGCGCAGCGGCGTCTCGGCGGCGTATTCGGTCACGCCCTCGGCGCTCACTACCTGCACCGCGACCTCGTAGTCGCCGACGGGCAGGTCTGCAGCCGGGATGGATAGCCGCACCTCATCCGCGGCTGGAACCGGAGTGCCGACCGCCACGGGCTTTCCGCGGCCATCATCTGTCGGCGCGAGGATCATCGCCGATACACGGCGCCCCGCAAGCTGCTCCTCCG
>JAAYJW010000272.1 GCA_012522765.1 candidate division WS1 bacterium
CTGCTGTGGCGCAGGCGGTGGGAGGAGCTATCGGATGGTGCGCTGCTGGCGGAGTTCGGCCTGCTGCTCACCGCGGTTCTGCTGACGCAGAATCAGTCGGCGATACACGCGTGGTTCTTGCCGTCGATCGCGCTGGCGGGGGCCGCGATCCACATCCGTGAGATGGACCCCGACAGCCGCCGCTTCTGGTGGCTGGCGGTGGGATGGGCGGCGGCATGGTGCCTGATCGCGCTGCCCTTCCAGTTCCGCGAGCCGGAGCTGCGGCGGGGGCTGCTGGTCCTCGCGACCTCGAGCAAGTTCTACGGCGGGCTGGTCCTCTGGGGGGTGTTGCTGGCGGTGGTGTCGGGCCATCACCGAGACCGGGCGGGCACTGCAGAGGCTCCTGAGGCCGAGCCGCTGCCGGTGGCAGAGGATGACCTGCCGCAGAGCACGGTGCTGGTGCCAAGCTACCGGCGCCCGGAGGCGCTGCTGCGTTGCCTGGAGGGCATCATGGCGGGGACGCACGTGCCCGAGCAGATAGTGGTAGTGCTGCGCGAGAGCGACGGCGACTCGCGGGAAGCGCTTCAGCGCTGGGCAATGCAAGAGCGGGCGAGGAGGGACCTGCTGGACATAGCCGAGGTCAGTCAGCCGGGCCCGATGGCGGCGGCGAACGCCGGACTTGCGATCGCGCGCGGTGAGATCGTCTCCCAGATTGATGACGATTGCGTGCCCGCGCCGGACTGGCTGCAGAGGCTGCTGTCTCACTACGCCGATCCGGAGGTCATCGGGGCGGGTGGCCGTGACCGCGTGCACCATGGCGAGACGATCAGTGCAGTGCCGGCTGCGGTGGTGGGTCGCATCACCTGGTACGGCAGGATCGTCGGCAACCACCACCAGCCAGACTTTGTGGAGGCCCGGAGCGTGGATCATCTCAAGGGAGCGAACATGTCCTTCCGGCGCAGAGTCATACCTGAGTACGATCTGCAGTTGCGATCGGGCGTGCATCACGAGATTGATGTGTCCCTGGGGGCGCTCCAGCATGGCGGGCGGATCGTCTACGACCCGCTCGCGATCGTGGATCACTACCCCGCGCAGCGGCACTACGGCCACCCGCGCGACAGCGAGGCACTGCAGGCGGTGACGGACCTGGCACACGATCACGCATGGGTGATGTTCAAGCACCTCCCGGCGGCGCGCCGTGCGGGCTTCTGGCTCTTCGCGCTGCTGATCGGGCAGCACTGGCGCTATGGGCTGCTGCGGATGCTGGTGATGCTCCCGCGCGAGGGGCGAACGGCGTTTCTTCGCTTCAGGGCCGCCATGCGTGGGCTGTTTGCCGCAGCCGAGGGGCGGCGAAGGCTTGAGGAACAGGTTGGAACCCCGGTGAGCGAAGTTGCGGGTGAGGCGCGTTGAACGCTGCAGCCGACCGGCGCAGGTCTCGCGCCCGGATCATGATATTGCTGGGCCTGTTGGCGTGCGTGGCGCTCTTCACCGCGACTTGGCTGCACAGGGGCGGCAGGGCGATTGTCAGCCGCGATTCGGTGCAGTATTGGGAGATCGGGCGCAATGTGGCCGAGGGCGATGGCTTCAGCTACGATGGCGAACCGACGAGGATGCGCCAGCCGCTCTACCCGCTCCTGATCGCGGCGTCCATCACGCTCTTTGGCGACCGGACTCTCCCGGTGCAGATCATGCAGGTCGCGATGGCGCTGGGGATTGTGCTCGTGGCCGCCGGGATTGCGCGGGAGGCGTTCGGAGTAACGGCCGCCGGCTTCACCGGTCTCATCGCCGGGCTTTACTACCCGTTCCCGGTGCTCGCCACCGAAGTGCGGACCGAGTCGCTCTACGTGCTGCTCGTGTCGCTTGCGCTTCTGTTCTGGGTGCGGGCCTTCAGAGGCTCAAGGCTCAGCGACGCCGCCATCTGCGGAGCATTTCTTGCGCTGGCGGTGCTGACACGCTCGGTGGCAATCATCTTCATTCCGCTGGTTCCGGCGGCACTCTGGTGGCAGCTTGGCAGGGGGCGCCGAGGGACGCTTTCCACTGTGTCAACGTTTGCGGTCGCCTGTGCGCTGCTGCTCCCGTGGGCTGTGCGCAATCATCTTGCGCTGGGCGAGTTCAGTGTGATGTCAAACGCCGGTCCCGCCACGCTCTACTGTGGCCTGCACCCGATGGCGCTGACGCACTGGGAGGATTACATGACCGCCATCGAGCAGACCGAGGAGTATCGCCGGCTGCGCGGCAGCGATGACTACCTCGATCCCGATGCGGGGGCGCGGTTCCGCGGGGCCGCCATCGAGCGCGCGCTGCGCAATCCGCTGAGGACGCTCGGGCAGTGCATCGTCAAGGTCCCGCTCGCGTGGAGCTACGCGCCGGGCAGCCGCCCGTTGCTGGAGCGCTCAGCGCTGGCATTCCGGCTGCTGCAGGTGCCGCAGGTGGTGTTCCTCGCGCTGATGGTGGCCGGTTTGACGAGGGCTCCCGTGCAGATGCGATGGACGGCTCTCGTGCTTTTCGTGGGAGTGTCTTTGACCATCTTCCTCGGGACGCCCACCGCCCGCTACACGGTGCCGTTCATGCCGCTTGGCCTCGTGCTGGCGGCGGTTCCTGTCACGAACTGGCTCAACCGCCGGCTGAACGCAGCCGAGACTGATACAGTCAACGAGGATACTGGAAGCCGCTGACGCCCCGGAAAGGAGCGTGAGACACTACCGTGCGGATGCACATGACGTCTTCAAAGACACTGTCGCTTCTGCTGCTGCCCGTGGGCATCATCGCCGCGGTAGTGCTCGTGCTGCTCTCCGAGACCGGCGGCTTCAACATGGCGGTGTTCATCTCAGTCGCCACGGTCGTGACGGTCGCCGCGTTGTCCTCGCTTGAGTTCGGCATCATGGCGCTGATCTTCATCGCGTCCATTGACGGCTTCCTCAAGGGTCTCAGCCCCGGTTGGCACACACAGCTTCTGAAGGACTACCTGCTGGCAGTCTGCCTGCTGCGCTGGGCATGGCTGAGCGTTCTGGGGCATCGGCGCAACTCGATGCGCCATCCGCTGAGCCTGCCGATCCTGCTCTTCGCCGGCTGGTGCGTAATGCAGCTTTTCAACGCGCGCAGTGCCAGCCCGATCCTTGGACTGGCGGGCCTGCGGGTATGGATACTCTGGCTCCCGCTCTTCTTTGTCGTCTACGACTACTGCAGATCGCGGCAGCAGATTGAGCGCCTTATCCTCTTCATCGTCGTACTGCTGATCCCGATCTCCATCTACGGCATATATCAGTACAAATTCGGCCTCGGGCACCTCCACGGGCTCAGTTCGGGCTTTGACGTGTACACCTATTCGCGCTATGCGACAGAGGACTATCAGCTTGAGACGCGGCCGCCAGCCACGATGATATCCGCCCATGGCTTCGCTTCCACGCTCGTGATGGTCATCCTCATCGGCATCGGCGGGGTCCCTTACTTCCGCAACCGCCGCACATGGCAGGGGGTGCTGATCCTCGGCCTGCCGCTCTTCGGCACCGCGCTGCTGCTCACTGCGGTCAGGAACGCCTACGGTTCTCTCGTCATGGCGTTGCTCTTCTTGATGGGCCTGATCAGGCGGCCTGATCTGGCGATCCTGACGGCAATCGTCGGCCTGATCGCCGTGACGCAGGTAGGCAGCCTGACCGGCGGCAATGCCATGAATCGGCTCAACAGCATTGTCACCAGTCCCGAGTATACGCAGCGCAGGATCATGCGTCCGTGGCAGAACGCCATCAGATGGGCCGGACAGCACCCCCTCGGTGGTGGCGTGGCGGGCGGAGCTATCGGACGTGGCCGCATGCTCTGGGGCGTCGTCTCGATCAGGGACTACGGCCCCGAACACTTGATGCCGTGGGCGGAGAATGACTACGCGCGTTCAATGATCGAACTTGGCATCCCCGGCTTCCTGCTCTTTGTCTGGATGCTCTATTCCGTCGGGCGCACTGCCCTCAGGGCATATCGCGCTGCCGCGGAGTCTCGCGATCGCTGGCTTCTGGCAGGGATGCTGTCGGCGGTGGTGAGCATGTACTTCAGGCTCCTTGTAGGGCCCGCCCTGTACGGCTGGCCCGAAGCGATCATCTTCTGGTGCTATGCGGCCATGGCCGCCCGCCTGCCCGAGATCGAGGCAGTGGAGCGGCATCGCCGCGAGGCCGAGATGGCTGAAGTGCCCGTCGCCAAGATGGTTCCCGAGGATTTCGTGCTGCGTCGCAGGGGCTGATCGGCTTTTTCATGAACGACAGCGAGCCACGGCTGAGGATCGCGCTGGTGATCGAGGACGTTGGCATGGGCGGCGGCCAGGAGCGAGTGCTGGCTGAGCTTGCCCCTCGCCTCGCGCTCCGTCACGACGTGCACCTGTTCAGCTTCAGCGTCCGGGACCTCGACCTCTCGGCGATCAGCGTACACCGGCTCGCAGACCCGCATCTGCCGCTGGGTCTGCGAGCGCTCTGGTTCGCGGCGGCCTCGTCCGTGGCCATCCGCCCCGGCCAGTTCGACGTTGTCCTCTCGCAGGGCGGCAACACCCTCGTGCAAAACGCGGTCTTCGCGCACACGGCGCATCGCGCCCGCAAACGCCTGCGCGATGAAGTGCAGCGGCGCTACGGCGGCCCACGGGGGCTGTCTCGACTCTGGTTCCCGCTGCGGGATGCGGCCTTTGCGGGCCTCGAACGCCGAGCAGCACTCAGATGCCGGGGGCGCATCATCGCCATCTCGCGCAGCGTACGAGACTACTTTATCAGCGAGTACGGTCTTCAGGCCGACGAAGTCCATGTGGCGCGCAACGGCGTGGATCACGCGATCTTCAGACCGGAGGTAGCAGAGGAAGCCCGCCCCCGCGTTCGGGCGGAGTTGGGGCTTCGCGAGGATGAGTTCGTTGCGCTCTTCATGGGCGGCCTCTGGTTTGAGAAGTGCCTGCCGGAGATCGTTGAGGCGATCGGGCGCACCGAGAGTCGCGCGCGCCTGGTGATCGTCGGGAGCGGGAATGCCGACGAACTTCTCGCCCGCATGGGCGCCGATTGCGATCACGAGCGCTTCGTCTTCGTGCCGCATGTGGATCGCCCGCAGGACTACTTCGCGATGGCGGACTGTCTCGTGCATCCCTTCCCGGTCGAGCCGTTCGGTCTGGTGGTGCTGGAGGCGGCGGCATGCGGCATTCCGCTGCTCGCAGGACGCACCGGCGCAGCGCTGGACCTCGTGGAGGATGGTGTCAGCGGCTTCTTCGTCAGCACTGATCCCGCCGACATCGCCGCTCGCATCGACCAACTCGCCGCCGACCCAGCGCTGGCCGCCCGGATGGGCGAGGAGGCCCACCGGAGATCGCTGCACTTCACGTGGGACCGTCAGGCGGAGGAGATCGAGGCGCTTCTGCTGCGCTTCGCCGAAGAGGGAGGCGGGGCCGAATGAGGATCGCGGTGATCAGCCACGCCTGCGTGGTGGATGTGAACCAGCGGCTCTTCCGGCAGCTATGTGCGGCGCATGATGACGTGGAACTGCTGCTGATCGCGCCTCGCCGCTGGCGCGCCTCGACGGGTATGACGGTTGACTTCAAGGAAGTCGAAGGCGCGACCTTCACCTCCGCCCCGCTGCCGGTCATCGGCTCCGGGCAGATCAGCCTGCACCTCTACCGCGGCCTCTCGAGAACGCTCAGGCGCTTCTCACCCGAGATCGTCTACCTCGACGAGGAACCCTACTCGCTGCCTGCGTGGCAGACGCTGCGCATCTGCCGCCGCAATGGCTACCGCATGTGCTTCATGACCGCGCAGAACCACCTCAAGCGCTACCCGTGGCCGTTCGGCGCGATGGAGCGAGAGGTGCTGTCTTACGCCGAACTCGCGGTGCCGCCCGCTCCCGACATCGTGGACGTGCTGCGGGCGAAGGGCTTCGGCGGGCGGATCGAGGTAATCCCGCACTTTGTTGATACGGACCTCTTCCGACCGCTTGACCGGGAGGATCTCAAGCGAGAGCTTGGCCTGACCGGCTTCGTGCTCGGCTACATCGGGCGGCTGGCCGAGGAGAAGGGGCTTGACGAGCTGAAGGCGGCCGCGGAGATCCTTCGGGAGCGGGGGGCGGACGTGAGCGTGCTGCTGGTGGGCGGCGGGCCGATGGCCGAGCGGCTGCGCACGTGGTCGCGCACCTGGCCTGCAGGGCGCGTGGTGCTCACCGGCCCGGTCCCGCACACCGCCGCGCCGGAGTACATGAACGTCTTCGACCTGATGGTTTTACCCTCGCGCACCATGCCCAACTGGGAGGAGCAGTTCGGCCGTGTGCTGATCGAGGCTCCGGCATGTGAGGTGCCGGTGGTCGGGTCATCTTCGGGCAACATCCCCGCCCTGATCGAGGAGCTTGGCTCGGGGGTGGTCTTCCCTGAACGCGACGCGGAGGCTCTCGCGGGGGCCATCGAGGGGCTGCTTGCCGATCCCGAGGCCATGGGCGAGATGGCCGCTACCGGCCGGCGGCGGGCGGAGGCTCTCTACGGACTCGCCGCCATCGCCGACCGGCTCTATGACGCGCTTTCGGCGGTGCCGCGTTGAGCGCTTACGCGCTCCCATCCCCTGCGTGCCAGCGCCAGCAGCAGCGGGCTCAACAGCATCACCGCGAAGACCAGCACGAGCAGCCCGACATAGCGGTACTGCTGCCACGCGTGCTGGGCGATCAGCCACCAGCGCGCCGGCGCGACACCACCGTTGTTGCGTACCAGCGCCGCGGCGGCCAGTGCAGTGCCGAGATCATCCGACACCTCGAAGGCTTGCTGCGCGCGCAGCGTGGCCTCCTCGCGGTCGCCGGCGCGGGCGTGAAGGCGCGCAAGCAGCAGATGAGGCTCGTCCCACTGAGGCGAGCGCTCGATGGCCCGCAGTAGATACGCCTCCGCTGCCTCATGCTCCCCCGCCGACATGAAGCTCTTGCCCGCCAGCACCAGCGCGCACGGGGCATCGTAGCGATAGACGAGTCGCAGCGCCGCCATCCGGCGCTCATCCGCGGGCAGATCGCGTGAGCGCATTTCGCTGAGGCGGCAGAGCAGATCCACTCGCTCCGGGGCCGCCTGCACCGCATCGGCCATCCACTGGCGCGCAAGCTCCGTCTCCCCTTCAGCCTCGGCGAGCGCGGCGGCATCGCGAAGATCATCGGCAAGCTCGAAGCGCAGTGCCTGCAGACGTGCGGCGGCCCTGGAGCTGTTGCGGAGTCGTCGCACCTCCTCACGCCGCATCTCCGCCGCGCTCCGGTGCAGGCCCATCGCCACCGCCTCAAGCCGCACTGAGGACGCCGCCTGCGCCAGCCCGCGCACGATCTCCGGCGGGCGGAAGCTAACGCTCCATGCGAAGGCGATCATCCACACGACGCCGCACACTACCAGCGCGAGCGCTGCGAGCCACGGCCGGAGCAATACCCCTCACCTCAACCTATTCC
>JAAYJW010000273.1 GCA_012522765.1 candidate division WS1 bacterium
GCACCTGCGAGGAGCCGAGCGCGCAGGCGATGCAGGCGATCAGCGCGCATACGAAGGCCGCAGCCGAGGCGGTCAGAACCCGCGCGTCGAAGCTGTAGCCGGCAAAGAGCGGTAGCGCCACCAGCAGGGCCAGCGTGAGTGCCCACGCCACGGTCGTCAGCCGATCGCCCAGGGACTTCACTCTCCGCGCCTCCAGAGGCCTCGCAGCCGGCCCAGCATCGCCGTGACAATCCTGCGCGTCTCCCAGCTTGCGATGAGCATCCCGGCGCGCAGCCACACACCCAGCCACACCAGCGCGCGCGCCAGTACATTCGGCGCGAAGTGCTTGCTGTAGAGGCGGTGCATACCGCGATGGGTGCGGAGGATGGTGGGGACGACTGCCTGGTCCGTGCTGCGGCCTACCGCATGGATGACGCTCGTCACCGGGGCGAAGAGCACCTTCCATCCGGAGCGGTGCATCCGCAGGCAGTAGTCCACGTCCTCCGATCCCCAGACGAAGCCCTCGTCAAGCTCGCCCACCTCGGCGTATGCCTCGCGGCGGATCAGCAGACATGCCCCGGAGGCCCAGTCCACCTCGTGCTGGGTGTCATGGTCGCAGTCGGCCATGATGTACTCAGCCGCCGCATGCGCATGCGGGAAGAGCCTGCCGAGGACGGTGTTGCGGTAGATGGCGGCGGCGATGGTCGGGAAGCGCCTGCAGGAGTATTGCAGCGATCCATCGGGGTAGATGAGCTTGGGCGCGATGATCCCCGCGTCGGTGCGCAGATCAGCCACCGCCACCATCTTGCGCAGCGAATCGGGCTCAAGCACGGTGTCGGGGTTGAGCATCAGCAGGTAACGTCCGCGGGCCGCCCGCAGAGTCTGGTTGGTGGCCCTTGCGAAGCCGAGGTTCTCCTCGTTGAGGATAAGCTGCACCTCGGGGAAATCCTCACGCAGCATCTCCACCGACTCATCAACGGATGCATTATCTGCGACAATGACCTCGAAGCTCGGCGGTGTCTGCTGAGCGCGAATCGACTCCAGGCACACGCGCAGGTCGCCAGCCACGTTCCAGCTGACGATGCAGACGCTGACGTCGAGGAGAGGTGACTCCATCATAGGATGGGCGAGGTTGGTGGATCATCTTTCCGATCTTCCAGTCGCCGGTGCACTGCGAGAAGGCCCGGCGTGCGAGTGGATCGGTGCCGCATCGATCCGGCAGGCCTGGTCTGTCATCTCAGGCTGCCTGCATTCGACTACTGCTCCCCGCACTCCTCGAGCGGCTCGGCCTCATCAATGAGCATGATGGGGATCCCGTCGCGAACGGGGTACTTGAGGCAACATTCATCACAGATGACCCAGTCATCGGTGCTCCGAACATCGCTCCGGCACTTCGGACAGATCAGGATCTCGAGCAGGCGCTGGTCCATCATGAGCACGCCTCCCAACCACACATTCATATCACGGTTCACAGGCGATGCAACGAAGCCGTAGGCGATTGTACCACCGCCCCCAGAGGCTGTCAAACCGGGCTCGAAGCGGACGAATCGCGGGGCATATCCGCCGGAGGTCTCCCGGACAGAGTGGCGAACTGAGCGGCGAGAGGCTGAATGTAGCCACCGGGAGCCTGAGCATGGAGCTTTCCGCACAGTGGATCTGGGCCGCTGAAGTCCGGGCGAATGCCTACTGCCACCTCCGCCGCCGGTTTGAGGTCGCGGGTGTGCCGATGCAGGCGCGCCTGCGAATCTCCGCGGATACGAACTACATGGTGTGGCTCAATGGGCGCTACATCGGCCAGGGGCCGGGGCCCTACGTGCGCGAACGGCGCCCTGTGGACGAATACGACGTGACCGATTTGCTGCAGGCGGGGGCGAACGTCATCTGCGTGCTGGGCAACTGGTGGGGTGTTACCAGCCACTCCCGCCCGAAGGGCGATCCCGGGGTCCTCGCCGAGCTTGTCTGGGAGGATGCTGAGGGGCAGCGGCATCGTGTCGCGACGGATCAATCATGGCGCGCAATACTGTCTGAGGCGTGGGAGGAGCAGGTGCCGCGCCGCAGCGGCGCCGTGGCGTGGACCGAGTACTACGACGCGCGCCGTGAGCCGGTGGACTGGATGGAAGCCGATTTCGAGGATGCCGGATGGCCCGCGGCGCAGGCGCATGACGGCGGCGGCCGCACGCTCTTCCCGCGCCATCGTCCGCTGCTGCGCGAGTGGTCGGAGAGGCCGGTGGCGCTGGTGGGGGCGTGGCACGCCTCAGCGGACAGCCCCGGACCAGCAGACACCCCGGAATTGACCGAGGTGCTTGATGACGAGCCACTGGAGCCGCTGGCGGAGGCAGAACGCGAGGCGCTGGAGGAAGGCCTCCTCTCCCCCGGCCCACACGTGCTTGAGCTGAGGCCCGGTGAGGGCCTGGCGCTCACGCTGGACCTCGGGCGCGAGATCGTCGGGCACCTGGAGCTTGACATTGAGGCTACCGAGGGCGGCCGGATTGACCTCGCGCCCGCCGAGCTTCTCCGGGACGGCCGCCCGTGGTGCTTCCGCAAGGGCTGCCGCTACGGACAGCGCTATGTGACCCGCGAGGGGCGGCAGCGCTGGCGAACCTACGGCTGGCACGGCCTGCGCTATCTGCACGTGGTGCTGCGCGGCTTCGAGGGGCCGGTCACCATCCACCAGCTCGGTGTCTCACGCAGAGAGGCCGACCTCGACTGGCGCGCGGAGTTCGCCAGTGAGGATGATACGCTGCAGCGCGTCTGGGAGATCGGCGTCCACACGCTGCGGGTCGGCACGCAGGAAGTCCATGTTGACTGTCCTACGCGCGAGCAGGCCGCGTACTGGGGCGATGCGGCGTGGATCGGCGCCTGGACGCTGGCGATGACCGGCAACTGCTCGCATCTGCGCCACCTGCTGCTGTCGGCCGAACCGGCGCAGTATCCCGACGGGCAGCTTCCGGCCTCGATCTTCTCCAGCCTCGATCAGATCCTGCTCGATTACACGCTCATCATGCCGTGGGCGCTGCGCGAGTGGTGGTGGCTGACGGGCGATCTCACCGTGCCGCGCAGGCTCGACGCGGTGGTGGGGAGGGTCCTCAACTGGTATCGCGAGCGAATCGGCGAGTCCGGACTGATCGAGATTGACGGGGTGGAATCGCGGGAGCGGGGCGAGGGGACGCTCTTCATTGACCATCCCGGCCTCGGATGGCACAACTTCCCGCATCCAGGGCTGGAGCGCCGCGGCATTTCAGCGGGACTGAATCTGCTGATGCTGCGGGCCCTGCAGTGCCGTGCGGAGGTGCTGGGGCACGTCGGGCATGCGGATCGCGCGAGGCTGGACCGCCGAGAGGCCACGGAACTCGCGGCGATCATCGAGCGCACGTTCTTCGATCCCGAGCGCGGTGTCTACGTGGATGCGCTGGTGGATGGGCGCCAGTCCGAGCAGGTCAGCCAGCAGATCAATACGCTGGCGGTGCTGACCGGCGTCTGTCCGCCGGAGCGGCGCCGACCGCTGCTGGAGCGGGTACTCGCCGATGACCCGGCGATCTGTCGCTGCAGCCCCTACTTCTGGCTCTACCAGTTTGATGCGATGGCACAGGCGGGAATGCATGAGGAGATGCTCGGCGCCATCCGCTCGCTCTGGGGCGAGATGGCCGAGGCGGGCGCGACCACCTGGTGGGAGACCTTCGGCGGAGACCATCTCGACAGTCTCTGTCACCCGTGGTCATCAGCGCCGGGATACGTCATTCAGACGCACATACTCGGGATCCGGCCCGCCGAGCCGGGCTTTGCCCGCGCGATCGTTGCGCCGCGATGGGACCTGCTGGAGCAGGCACGCGGCAGTCTCTGCACCGTCCGTGGCGACATTGAAGTCGGCTGGCGGAGGAGCGGTGGCAGCGACGTCGAAGTGACTGTTGTGCTCCCGCCCGCAATCGCTGCAACCGTCACATCGCCGCCGGAATGGCGGTTTGACGACGGCCTTAGTGAGAGGCAGATGGCGGCGGGAACAGCGATGGTGGCGCGTGTCGCTCGCGCTTGACGGCGATTTGCGCGATGCATTATAGTGCGATGAGGTGGGCCTGCCACCGTTGGGGGCTTTATCTCAACACGTAGAGACGAGTTGTGAGGAGGGTGGGCTCAATGCTCCGAGGCAGAACATTCGCGACGGCTCTGATGCTCCTCGGCGCGATCAGCATCGGTGCTGCTCAGGAGACCGCGGAGATCATGGTCGGCGGCCAGGTCGTCGCTCGTGTCCGGGAGAAAGCTTCATTTGAGTCGGTTCAGCATCGTGCCGCGGCTGTGGAGGACAAAATCAACCAGGTGCTGGCGACCACCGACGACCCCGCATCGCTGGATGTCAGCCTCAGGCAGGTTGACGGGCTCTGGACGGTAATCATCGGCGAGACGCCGATCGTCTCCGTCTACCCGGCCGAAGCGGCGGCCAACGAGATGGCACCGGAGGTTCTCGGCTCCCTGTGGGTGCGCCAGTTCCGCGATGCGCTTCCGGGCGCGGCGACCAGCGCTGTCACGCCGATTGGCCCGCCGCCTGCGACGGGCACCGGCCCCGTGGCGGTAGCCGACGAGCCGGTCCTTGACAGCCCCACGACGGTCGAACAACCCGCCGTCCCGGCTACTCCCACAACGCCTTCAACGCCTTCAACGCCTACGACGCCTACGACGCCTACGACGCCGCCACCGGCCACAGTAGAGGTCCTTGAGGTGCCGAGCGTAACGCAGACGCCGCCCGATGAGATCGTCGCGGGGCAGGGCGCTCGGCTGCTGATCCTCGAGTCGCTCAACGAGGCGCGCGGTCTGCCCGAGGATGATTACCTCGTGCGGCGTGAGGCGATGGCCGACACGCTGTTCAACGATCTCGTGCAGGTGATGACCGGCGGTCGCTCCACCGGCAGGATCGAGAGCGGCGGCGCCACAGCGACCACTCCGACGCCACCGCGGCCACCTGCCGGCACCGCGACTACGACCACGGCCCCCCCGCCGACGACGGGCACGATCGACACCGGTCCGCTGACCATCCCGCCCACGACGACGGTAGTCACTCCACCCGCGGGCGCTGCCACGTCAGTGGCTCCGCTGGAGATCAGCGAGGCCGGCCGGGCGAAGATCATGGCGAAGATCCCGTCCAACGACGCAAGCTACGCCAACGTACTGCAGAAGGTGGTTATCAAGGCGAAGTTCAAGGCTGCCACGGATGCATTCCGAGCAGCCTCAAGCAGCGACCCGGCAGTTGCCGCACAGGCGCGGGAGACGCTGAGCGCCGCGCGCAAGGCAAACACCAGCCAGGACTTCGATGCCGCGGAGCGGTACCTCGACACCGGCCTGCGCATCCTTGGCGTCACGCAGTGGGAGCAGCACATTGACGCCGCAATGAGTGAGTTGGGCCTGTGAAGTGACGCGGGCCATCTGAGGGCTTCATCGGACGGGCGCGCTTCTCACGCGCCCGTCTGTCGTGTCAGCATGCAACGCAACGGATAGGGCCATGAGCGAGCCACGCGACCTGGACGTCATCCTCCTCGATCTCGACAACACGCTCTATCATCCCGACTGCGGGCTGCTGGAGGCGGGTGATCGCATGATCGCCGACTTCATCGCTCGGCGTCTCGACCTGGCGTGGGAGGAGGCAGACAGGCTGCGGGTCCGGACATGGCGGCAATACGGGGCCACAGCGCGCGGCCTGGAGATCGAGTTCGGCATCCCGCAGCGCGAGTTCTTCGCCGGCTCCATCGAACGGGTGCCGATTGAGCGGTACATCAGCCCTCAGCCGGAGCTTGCGGCGATGCTCGCCCGGCTGCCCCAGCGGCTCTACGTCTTCACCAACGCCCCTGCCGCTTACGCCTGCAGGACGCTCAAGGCACTCGGGATCGCGGAGCAGATCGACGGGGTCTTTGACATAGAGACCACCGGGGGACGGCCGAAGCCGGAGTGCCACTGCTACGATCACGTGGTGGAGGAGATCGGTGCGCCGCCCGAGCGCGTTGCGCTGGTCGAGGACACCGAGGAGAATCTCGCCCCGGCGGTGGCGCTGGGGATGCTGACGATCAAGCTCGGCCCACCGCGACCTGAGCCACCGCATCTCTACCTTGAGCGGCTGGAGGACCTGCCTCAGCTACTTGGTCTGGGAGACTGAGGCCTGACGACCTCAGCTCGTGACCTCCTCGTCGGCTCGTGCCTCGTTGGAGACCAACTCAACCTTCGAGTGGGGGATCACGATCTCGCGCCCGTCCCTCGTGCGCAACCACGTTGACCGCAGCGACATGCCCGTGACGGTGCCGCGATGCTCACCGATGGTCACCCGGTCACCCACCGCGTAGAGGTCGTCCCAGTGGATGAGCCAGCCCTCCATCGCGTCGCGCAGCGCGCGCCTCGCGACCACCAGCGCGGAGACAACCAGCAGTATCAGCACCGGCAGCACCTCCGCCGATGTTTGCACGCCGAAGATGCGCAGGATCATCAGGAACGCGACCACGTAGAGCACCCCGCGGGTGAGCATCATCGGCAGGCCCTGCACGATCCGGCGCCGGCGCATGCGCTCGTTCGGCTCGCGGCCGGCGTCGAGTCGCAGCGCGGTCGCGGTGCGCGCGCGGATCGAGCGATTCACGAGGAACACAAGCAGTTCGAAGATCGCGGCGACAAGGATGGCCCTGACAAGCTGCACCGGCAAGGACCCGCCCCAGACCTCGCGCATGAACTCAATGAAGCCTTCCACTGGGTCCGCCTCCTGGCTACTCGATGATGGTACGATCCGCTTCTTCCGCCCCGGACGGCTCAGCGCTGTCTATCAGCGTGTACGGGCCGGTCGGAAGGACACCGAACTCCGCGCGCAGCCGCTCCTCGCGTTCCATTCGCTCACGGATGCGCGCGGACCTGCGCCGCGACAGCAGCAACGCGATCAGAAACGCGATCACAAAGAGCGCACCGATCAGCGTCTCCGACAGCGGAGGTGCAATGTGTTCGATGTAGCCGCTACGAAGCTGTTCCAGCCACTCGCTCTCCATCTGCGGGACCGGGCGCTGATACGCCAGCCCCAGGGCAAGGCGCACATCCCGGCCTCTCTCAAGCTGGTCGAGCACAGGACTGATGCCCTCGGCAGGACGCAGGTCGCCAAGGTGGCGGACGAGCGTGTAGCTCTGTGCGTAGGCCAGCATCATCTGCTCGCTGTCACCGAGGAAGGCGGCGTCAAGCTCGTCGATCGTCAGCAGCTCATCAGCTACCGCGGCCTGCGCGATGATGCGGCGGTCAGCCTCGTCGAAATCGTCCGAGGCGTACTTCGCCAACCCCTCATGCAGCCATCGCGGCAGGGTGTGCGCCTCTTCCCCCATCCGCAGGTCGAGCATTATGTGCGCAAGCTCATGCGCCAGCAAGGTGGGCAGGCGCTGCGTTCCCATCGGCTTGATGACCACGCGGCGCAGCCGCGACATGGCCCGGCCGATGATCCACGGACTGTTGCGCATGCCGGTCAGCTCATCGAACTCCTGCTGCGACCGAACGATGTAGACGTCAATGCGCTCGTCAAGATCGATGTCGAGCATCCGCTCCAGCCTGGCCAGGGCGCGATCACCGCTCGTGCGAGCGAGTTCCGCCAGTTCGACGTCCTCCGGCCAGTGCAGCACCCTCATGTGCTCGGAGCCGAGCACATGCCGGGCCTGCTGAGCGGCGGCGGGTTCGACCAGCACCGCTGCGCCCAGCAGCAGCACCAGCGCGATCCGCACGGACGCAAGGCTCATCTGCCTCACCTGAGCGCCGGGCATCTGCTGCGCGCCCGGCACCAGCGACAGTGCATACCCGTCTCGGCAGGGAACACGGTGGCCACGCGGATGCGATCGGCCACGCGCGTGAGCCGCCTCAGCAGAGGCTGAAGGTCGTCCTCGAAGAAGCTGATGCGGTGCCCGGAGCTACGGCGCAGCGACCACATGGTCACAGACAGGTCCTCGCCCGGGTAGCGGTCCTGCATGCAGGCGTAGAGCAGCGCCCACGCGGGGCTTTCCCCGAGCTGCTGCGCGGAGGGAGGATTGCGCGTGGACATCCACCGCGTGGCGCTGAGCCCGCCGTCGTCAAGCCGCATGACCGCGTCGGCCACCGCCACGAAGCGGTGATCGCCGAGCGGTATCTCCATCCGCACGTCCACGTCAACGGTGGCCGGCCCGGACATGTGCGCTTCGTGATAGTCGCGCAGCATCCGCAGGCCCTGAGTGTGAAGCTGCTCCTCCTCGAGGCTGTCGGCGCAGGCGCTACCATCCCAGGCGTCCTCGAAGACGGCCTGCACCCGCACAAGCGGCGCGGCTGAGGGCCCCCCGAGGCGGTGGCAGTCCACCAGCGCGGCCCGCAGCGCCTGGTGCAGTGTCGCGGGGCCGCCAAGGAAACGGCGCGTCTCCTCACGCGGCACGAACCACGACAGCAGGAACTTCTGCGGACACTCGTGGAAGTCGGCTATGTTGCGCGCGGTGAAGGGCCGCTCAGGAAGGTCCAGCGGAACGACCGGCACCGGCGCGTTGTCACGCTCGTCGGACATCTTCTCACCTCGCCCTCTGCTTCGTCGGGATCAGGCCCGCGACCTGCCGCGCGGGAGGTCTGAGACGATCGGCCGGCGCATACTCCGTGACGAGGGGGCTGATAGATGGCTCATCGCTGTGCAAACCTCCGCCAACTGATAGACGACCGCGCTCCGGCTCATCCGGATTCTGAGACGCTGCATTCAATCACGCGCTCTCTGATGGACGACCGTTCGGTCCTCCTGGTTGCCCCGCGCCCATTCGATCGCGACCTGCCGTGGCAGCTTGCGGCAAAAACAGGATGCCGCCCGGTGCTGGTGGTGTCGCAGAGTGACACCCGGCTCGCCGAGCGTGCCGAGGCGCTGGCTGAAAGCTGCGGCCTCATCGCCTGTCACATGCGCTCCGGCCTGCCCGAGCAATCTCTGACCACGATGGCTGATGGCCTCGGTGCGGGCAGGTGGGACTGCGCGTTCGTCTCCGTCCGCCACCTTGCCGACCCGGGGGTGATGGCTGCCGCGCGCGCCTTCACGCCACGTCTCGTCGTCATCGAGGACGCAGATCGGCTCCCGATGCCGGGCCCCGCCTGCGATCCCGCCTATCAGCGCGCGGCGCTGCTGGCTCGCGACGCCGGCTGCGTGCTCACGAGCTCGGAAGTCGCCTCCGAGCAGACGCTCGCGGAGATCGAGCGGCAGATGGCGCCTCATCGCCCGCGGGTGTATCACGTGGGCGATGACCTGCGCGGACTGCGGCTGGTGGCGCATCTCACCGCCTCGTCGGCGCAGAAGGACACGCGGCTGCTCGGATTGCTCGATGACGCCCCGCGGAGGGTGGTCGTTTTCGCCGCCGACGCAGAGGAGGCGGAGCGCCTGCGGTCTATCATCGAAGGCGAACGCGGCCTGCCGTCGCTCGACCTGTCCGCGGTGCGGCGCGGCGAGATCGAGGGAGCCCTGCGCAGGTTCCGCGAGGGTGGCGCGCGCGTACTGATCGCAACTGCGCCACTGAACCGGCGCTTCGACCTGCCGGAGATCCCGCTGGTGATCTCCTACTCGCTGCCATCGTGCCTCGAGACGCTGCACCGGCAGGCCTCGCTCGCGGGTGGAACTGACGCCACCGCGGTGTTGATGGCCGATCCGGCGGAACAGCCGCGACTCGAGGAGGAGGCCTCCCGAGCCGCGCCGGAAGTCGGGCATATCCTCGGAATACACCAGGCCGTGGCGCAGGATGGCGATCTGAACTTCACGCTGCTGCGTGACATCACCGGCCTGTCGTCAGAAGCGCTGCAGATCGGCATCGAGTTCCTGATCGCGGCGGGGGCGCTCGAGGTGCAGGCTCGCGCGGACGAAGAGATAGTTGCGCGTTGCGGCCCGCGCCCGAACGGAGCCGCACTGGAGCGCTACGCTCGCGAGGCCGACCGGCTCCGCCGCACACGGGTCAGCATGGTGGAGCCGCTGCTGGACTTCGCGAGGACGCGCCGATGTCGTCGCGCGTTTCTCGCGGAGGCGCTGGGCTACCCCCTCACGCCCGGTGGATGCCGCTGCGACCGCTGCCGTCCAGCACCCGAGCCACTGGCGCCGGTGCGGACTGCAGGCTACCGCATCTTCGCGGGCCCCCTCGTCGGATGGGCGCTGAGCCTGTGGCGGGGGCACGATGACGGACCGCCACCGACCGGGGCGGCGCTGATGGCGCTGCGCCTCGGCGAGTCGGGCAGCAACGGCGCGGCTGAGCGCCTCGCATGGCTGCTGGTCCGGCGGATGCGCAACTCCAGCGCATACCGCCACATGGACCTGATCGTGCCGCTGCCACCGCTGGATGGCGCTGCCGAGGACGATGGCGCCCTTCAGCTCGCGACCGCGCTCTCGCGGTTGACCGGCCTTGCTGTCGCGCCGATGCTGCACCGGAAGAACGCGCAGCCCCGCAGGGAGGGACGGGCATCCCGAGAGGCGAATGACGCTGCCGGTGTCGCCGTCGTGAACGTGGCCGACGCAGAGCAGATTCGCGGGCAGCGCATTGTGCTGCTGGCTAACATCTTTCGGTTGGACGCCGAGGCGGAGAAGATGGCGGCGGCTCTCCTTCGCGCAGGTGCGGCTAAGGTACGACTGCTGGCCGTCCTGTGGATCACACCCAGGCCATCCTCAGGTCCCGGATCGTCATGAGAATCAGTTCGCCGAAGCCCGAAGCTCAGGATCGTCTTGCGTGGGCCGCACTCTACTGGGCCGGACAGATCGGTCCGGCCGGTTTCACGCGTCTGCTCGCCCGCTTCGGCTCTGCCACCGCAGTGATCGCGGCCTCTGCCGAAGCACTAGCGCTGCCCGGCCTGTCTCTGACGCCGGCGCAAGTTGCTGCGATCACATCTGAGGCCGGACGCAGACTCGATCAAGTCGAGCGTGAGATCGCGTCGCTCGCGGATGATGGCATAGCAGTCATCTGTTCCTACGAGCAGGGCTATCCCCACGCCCTGCGCGATGCGCAGAATCCCCCGCCGGTGGTGTGTATCTCCGGCGAACTCGCCGACGAGGACATGCAGGGCCTCGCCATCGTCGGGACACGCGAGCCAACCGCCGACGGCAGGAGGGTCGCGCGCGCAGTTGCACGCGCCTGCGCCGAACGTGGCATCACCGTCGTCTCCGGCCTTGCCCGAGGCATTGACACGGTGGCGCATCGCGCGGCGCTCGACGCAGGAGGACGCACGGTCGCGGTGCTCGGCTCAGGCATCCGGCATATCCATCCGCGCAGCAACATCCGCCTCGCCACCCGTCTGATCGAGCACGGCGCGCTCATCTCCGAGGTCGCTCCCGACGCGAATCCGACGGCCGCGCGCCTGATGGCTCGGAACCGCCTCACAAGCGCGCTGGCGCGCGGTGTGCTGGCGGTGGAGTCAACGCTCACCGGTGGCACGCTGCAGACGGCCGCCGACGCGTGGAAGCAGGGGCGCGTTGTCTTCGCCTGCGACTGGCCGACGCAGGTGCCGCAGGCGGAGGGCACGCGATCGCTCATCGCCCGAGGCGCTGAGCCGATCCTTGGCGCCGGCGCCATGGACACCATCGAGCATCTCCTGCGCATTCACGAAGCTCCGCCCCCCGAGCAGCCCCCGCTGCTGTGAAGCTCCTGCAGGACTCGGGCGGCGGCCCGGCGAACGGACCTCGCAAGCGCCGCAAAGCTCAGTGCCGTGGAGGCCTGCCGATGATTGACGTCAAGACCATCTCCGATGAGTTCTGCAGCCTGGTGCAGATTGACAGCCCATCTCTGCGCGAGGCCGAAGTCATCAGCTTCATCGGCGAGGCCCTCGCCGCGATGGGCATCGATTCGCAGACTGATGATGCGGCGTCGGTTCTTGGCGGCAATGCCGGCAACCTGATCGCGCGCATCCCCGGCATGCCCGATGCACCCACCGTGCTGATCAATGCCCACGTGGATACCGTTGAGCCCGGCTGCGGCATCTGTCCGCAGGTGAACGATACGGTCATCTGCAGCGATGGAACGACGGTTCTTGGCGCCGATGACAAGGCCGGATGCACGATCATCCTCACAACGCTGCGGCATCTCATCGAGGAGGCGATCCCGCACCCGCCGCTGGAGGTCATCTTCACGGTGGCGGAGGAGATCGGCCTCTACGGGGCGCAAGCGCTGGACTTCGATGCGCTGCAGTCCACGATGGGCTACGTGCTCGACGGCGGCCGCACGATGGGCGTCATCACCAACGCCGCCCCCTCGGCCTACCGCCTCGCGTGGGATGTCCGCGGAGTGGCCGCCCACGCAGGAGTCTGTCCCGAGCGCGGCACCAACGCGATTCGGGTCGCGGCCGAGGCCATCGCCGAGATGCCGCTGGGACGAATCGATCATGAGACGACCGCCAACATCGGTGTGATCGCCGGCGGCAAGGCAACAAACATCGTGCCCGAGTGCGTCACGGTCCGCGGAGAGACGCGCAGCCACGACGAGACCAAGCTGGAGCGCCAGCGCGACCGAATGCTCAAGGCATTCGACGATGCCGCACGCCGTCACAACACTGAAGCGAACGCAGAGGTGCGGCATTCGTACCGCAGTTTCTGCGTCGCTGAAGACGAGCCTGTGCTGCGGTATGCCTGGCGGGCATGCGAGGCCCTCGGCTTTGAGCCACGCACCGAACGCGGCGGCGGGGGGAGCGATGCGAACGTCTTCAACGAGCACGGCATACCCAGCATCATCCTCGCCACCGGCCCGGCTGAGGTACACACCGTGAATGAGTGGGTGGACGCCGAGCGCATGGCAGAGAGCGCACGCTGGCTCACGGAGACGCTGCGGCTGATCGCGCGGCAAACATGACACGGCGGAGGTCTGCTGATGCCCGCACAGCTTCGCGCCGGCACGGCCGTTATTGATGTCACCCCGCCCGTCGGCACCTTCATGGCCGGCTACGCCGCCCGCACTCACGGGTCGGTGGGCATCCACGATCCGCTGCGGGCAGAGGCGCTCGCGCTCGAGGCCGACGGCGTCAGGCTGCTGCTGCTCACGTGCGACGCGATCAGCTTCAACTACGAGTTCGTCAATGCTGTGCGCCGGCGAATTGAAGCCACGACGGGCATCCCCGCCGGTCATCAGTTTGTCAGCAACACTCACACCCACTCGGGCCCCCTCACGCGCGGGGTCCTCGGTGACGATCAGGCGGACGAGCATTACCTGGCCGTGCTGGCGTCCAAGCTCGTGTCCGTCGCACAGATGGCCGTCGCGGAGACGCGCCCGGCTGCAGTAGGCTTCGCTCGGAGAGAGGCCTGCGTCGGGTACAACCGCCGGGAGATGGCGCCGGATGAGCCGCTGCGGGGAGTGCCGCTGCGGGGACCGCTGGCGCCGTGGGTCGATGTCCTCGCAGTTCGTGACGAGGCCGGTGAGTCCAGGGCCGCCTGGTTCAGCCATGCTGCCCATGCGGTGGTGCTTGGCGGGGACAACTACCTCATCTCCGCGGATTGGCCGGGTGCGGCGAAGGCCACCGTCGAGGCCGTCCATGCGAGTTGCGTTGCGATGTTCGCGCAGGGTTGCTGCGGCGACATCAACGCGGTGAGATCGTGCCCGGGCACGTTCGATGAGGTTGTCAGCCGCGGGCGCACCATCGGCGCTGCTGTCATCTCCGCGCTGGAGGACGCCGAGCCGCTCAGCGACGTGACGCTCGCGGCGGCGAGCCGCACGATCGAGATGCCGCTGCAGGACCCGCCGCCGGAAGACGATCTGCTGGCCGAGCTTGAGGCGCTGGGGGAGGAGCATGAGAAGGCGGCGACTGCTGGTGATGCTGCTCAGGAGCAGACCATGCGCTGGCGGATCATGCGGCGGGAGCAGTTCCTTGGCCTGGCGCGAGCGGGCGCGGGGGGGCTGACGCGGCCGTTGAACGTGACGGCGCTACGCGTCGGGCCGGCCGTCATCGTCGGCCTACCGGGCGAAGTGCTGGTGGAGTACGCTCACTGGATCGAGCGCGATTCGCCCTTCGCGCGTACCATCGTTCCCGCTTACACCAACGGGATGGTCGGCTACGTTGCCACCGCCAGTGCCATCGCTCGCGGCGGTTACGAGGTGCACAGCTCGTTCGACTACTACGGCGGGCTGCCGTTGCGCGGTGAGGTGGAGCCGCTCATCCTCAGTGGTGTCGCCGAGATGCTGACCTCGCTGTATGACGGGCGGTAGTGCGGATGCGAGAATCAGGCAGGAGATCATCAAGCTCCATCGAAGGCTTACTCAGATGCGCGTAGACTGAGTTCGCAGAGAGCGTGAGGTGGTAGATGCGATGAGAAACATGATAGTCCCGCTACTGATTCTTGCACTGGTGGCCAGCCTGATGGTGGGCTGCGTCGTCGAGGACGAACCCGACGAGGTCATCGTCCCGCCGGACCAGGACATCGTCGTCCCTCCGCCTGAGGGCGACACCACGGTGGTTACCCCTGCACCGGACGTGGACGTGCAGACGCCGGCACCTGAAGCCGGTGACGCCGAGGGTGGAGCAACCACGCCTCCCCCCGATGGCGCGGCGACAGATGGCGGCGCGGAACCGGATACAACCGGCACGGGAACCGACTGATTCTGCTGACGCTGCAACGCGCGACGGGCCCGGCAATCCGGGCCCGTCTTTCACGTACCCCGCGATGACTGCATTTGCGCGCTACTTCCGATCGAAGAACGTGTTCTTGCCCCGCGCGCTGAGCGGAATCCCCCAGGCAATCTCTACGCCGTCCCCGAGCAGGCCCAGCTCGATCGCAGCACTCCCTGCGCTGTACATCACGCGGTTGTCTACTCGATGATCGGCGGCGACACTCACCGCCGAGCCGGTGGCGATCCCGAGGTCGCCGGCGTTGTACGCGCAGCGAGCACCGGCCTCTTCGGCAGCATCGCAGCCCGGGTGACCGCAGAAGCTGCAGCCGGGGATGCGCAGGCGCCGCACCTTGGTGCCGAGCAGTACCAGCAGGTGCGCGTCGAGCACGTTCTGCGCGTCGCGGCTGAAGAACGACGCCCCGCAGCGCTCGCCGATCAGGCGCATGCGCTCGGCGATCTCACGCCGCTCGCCGGCGCTCTCTACGATCGCGGTGACGATCTGATCGATGCCGCATGCCTTCGGCGCCGTCCGGGCCGCGACGCACATCAGCTCCGCCACCCGGCGCACGCCGTCAAGCTCAACCTCTTCGTTCATCCGCATGATGCCTTCCCTCCAGCGGTTCAGAGTCTTACTTCCGTCGCACCCGAGCCGCCCTCGCCTATCTCCGCCAGGGAGAAGCCGCTCACGTAGCGGTGCTTGCGCAGGAAGCCATGCACTCCCTCCCGCAGCACACCGGTGCCTTTGCCATGGATGATGCGCACATGACTCACCCCCGCGAGCATCGCGTCGTCGAGGTACTTCGACAGATCTGCGATCGCCTCGTCAACCGTCATGCCGCGCAGGTCGATCTCCTCTTCGAAGCCCAGCGACTTGCGCGCCTGCATCCGCTGATGCACCTCGCGCGCCTCGGGACTGGGCTGCCGCTGGGCGGGCTGCAGCTCCTCCGCCTGCGCCTCCACCGTCATGTTGCCCACGCGCACCTCCACCACGCCGCTGTCGAAGATGCGCACCACCTCACCGTCGCGGCGCAACGCCGGGACATGCACCGGATCGCCGGCATGAAGCTCCAGCACGGACGCCTCGGGCTCAGGCTCCGCGGCAGGCTCCTCGCGGCGCTCCTCACGTTCGCGCCGTTCCTGGCGCACGTCCGCAAGTCGCTGCTCGGCCTCACGCCGCATCTGCGTAAGGCGTTGGCGGCCCTCCTCGGTGACCTTCGACTGCTTCGGCTGGCGCTGAAGCTCCGCGATGATGGCACCCGCCTCCTCCTCGGCATCGCGCACAAGCTCCAGCGCCTCCACGAAGCCCTCCTCCAGCGCATCCATCCGCCGCCGCTCAAGCTCCTCCACCAGCCCGGCCCGCTCCTGCTGCAGCCGCTCGGCCTCGGCACGAGCCTTCCGCGCCTCGGTCTGCTCGCGATCCATCGCCCGGCGGGACCCCTCCACCCGGCGTATCAGGTCCTCGAAGGCGACCTGGTCGGGATCAATGAACTCCGCGGCGCGCCCGGTGATCGCCGACGGCAGCCCCAGCCTGCGTGCGATCTCCAGCGCATTGCTCGCCCCCGCCTCGCCGATCCGCAGGTGGTACGTCGGACGCAGCGTACGCACATCGAACTCCACCGAGGCGTTCTCAATGCCCTCCGTGGCGTAGGCGAAGCCCTTGAGGTCGTTGTAATGCGTGGTGACGATGGTGATGCCGCCCGCTGAGTGCAAGCGCTCGATGATCGCCTGCGCGAGCGCCGCGCCCTCGGTCGGATCGGTGCCCGCCCCGACCTCATCGAGCACAACCAGCGCGTTCACCGGCGCGTCCACGCCCTTTTTCGCATGCCGCCGCTCGTGCGCCGTCACCCGGTGGATGATCTTCACGATCTGCGTCATGTGCGAACTGAAGGTGGAGAGCGACTGCTCGATGCTCTGCTCGTCACCGATGTCGGCGAAGATCTCTTCAAAGACCGGCATCTCGCTGCCGGGGGCGGCGGGGATGTGCATTCCCGACTGCGCCATCAGCGCGAGCAGACCGACGGTCTTGATGGCCACCGTCTTCCCGCCGGTGTTCGGGCCGGTGATGATGATCGTGGTGAAGTCGCGGCCAGCTTCCACGTCGATCGGAACAACCTCGCCCGTCAGCAGCGGATGCCGCGCCGACCGCACGTCAAGGATGCGGTCATCCCGCACCTGCGGGTTGGTGGCATCCATCTCCTGCGCCAGCCGCGCCTTGGCGATGATGAAGTCGAGCACTCCCAGCGTCCGCTGGTCGGCCTCCAGCGAGGGGGCGAAGGTGCCGACAAGCTGCGAGAGCTCCTGCAGGATCCGCCGGATCTCCTCCTGCACAGCAAGCTCTGTCTCGCGCAGGCGGTTGCCGCGGTCAACTACCTCCTGCGGCTCGATGAAGACCGTGGCGCCGCTGTCGGAGCGGTCGTGAATGATGCCCGGCACGCGCGACTGGTGGGAGGAAGCGACGGGGATGCAGTAGCGCCCCTGCCGCTGGACGACGATGCGCTCGCGGGCCGCTCCTGACCTCGCCGCGCGGTCGAGCACCCGCTCCATCCGCTCCTGCAGCTCATCTCGCAGGTCCTCCTCGCGCCGGCGCAGGCGCACAAGCTCGTGGGAGGCGTCGTCGCGTACGCTGCCGTCAGGCTCCAGCGCGCGCTCAACGCGCGTCTCGAGCGCATCGTACACCCCGAGGCGGTCGGCGAACTCCGCCAGCCCCGGCGCCTCCCGCTGGAGCGAGGTGAAGTAGTCGCCGATCAGCCGTGCCGCGCGCGCATTCCCGGTGACATGCAGCACCTCCCCGCCCTCGAGGATCTGCCCGGCGGCGGCGCGTTTGAGCAACTCGGAGACGTCCGAGACACCACCGAAGGGCGGTCTCCCCCGCTCCTGCAGCGCGATGCGCGCCTCGGCGGTCTCGGCCAGCCGCTCGCGCACCCAGTCCGGATCGTTGCTCGGCTTGAGGCGCTCCACGCGCGATCGACCGAGCGAGCAGCAGCAGCAATCGCTCAGGCGCGCAATGATCTTGTGATACTCAAGTACCTTCAGCGTATGTGAGTCCATCGTGTCTCAGGGGCGCAGCTCAGCCCAGCCTCTCCTGATGGGTGCGGATGATGGCGTCGAGGGTCTCGTCAATGAGTGCGGCCTGCTCGGGGTGCGGCGGGCGGTCGAGGGGCGTCCACTCCACCTCGGGCTTACGCAGCAGCGCCCGGACGGTGGCGTCAACCGACTCGGGCAGGCCGACCTGCAGGTCGTAGCCGCCCTCCAGCGCCATCATCAGCCGGCCATCACACAGTTCGCGTGCCGCCGTCAGCAGCCCCACCGTCATCAGGAAGAAGCCACGGGCGGTCAGCGAAAGCTGCACGAGCGTGTCGCGGAAATGCGGATCGAAGCCCGCCGAGACGAGGATCATCTGCGGCTCGTATGCGGCCACCACGGGCAGGATCAGCTCATCGAAGGCGCGCAGGTAGTGTATGTCCTGCGCATAGCGCGGTAGCGGCAGATTGAGCGTCAGCCCCGCGCCCGTGTCCACGCCCACCTCATCAACGGTGCCGGTTCCCGGGAAGAGCGGCGTCTGATGCAGGGACACGTAGAGCACGTCGCCGCGGTGGTAGAAATGCTCCTGCGTGCCGTTGCCGTGATGGCCGTCGAAGTCAATGATGGCGACGCGCTCCATGCCGTCGAGCAGCAGCGCCTCGGCCGCAATCGCTATGTTGTTGAAGAAGCAGAAACCCATCGCGGTATGAACGAGCGCGTGATGCCCCGGAGGGCGCACGAGGCAGATCGCGTTGTCAAGATCACGGTCGCGCACTGCCCGCGCGGCGTCAATGCAGACGCCGACTGCGCTGCAGGCGGCCTCCCATGTGCCCTCTGTTGCACGCGTGTCGAGGTCGAAGTCCCCACCACCGGCAGCCGAGATGGCGCGCACCTCCGCGATGTAGTCATCATCGTGGACCCAGCCGATCTCCTCCGGCGAGGCCGGGCGCACGGGCATGCGCAGCATCTCATCAAGCAACCCGGACCGCTCAAGCTGCTGCATTATCACGCGCAGCCGCTCGGGGCGCTCGGGATGCTCCTCGATGCCATGGGTCAGGAAGATGTCGTCGTAGCCGACGCCTGTCACTTGCTCTCCCGCCGATCATCGAAGTTCAGGGCGCGGCATTCACCGCGCCCTGAGTCTGCACTCGTCCCAGTGTACCACGTTCAGCTTACGTCCGCCACCGCCTGCTTGAGCGTCTCAAGGCCCTTGCGCGCATGCTCGATCGGGTCGGGCTCGAAGTCGAAGACCTCGATGGAGCAGTAGTGCTGGTAGTTGATGTCCAGCAGTGCGCGCATCATCGGCCGGAAGTCAGTGTCGCCCCAGCCCGGAGCGCGACCGTTCATGTCGTTGCAGTGGTAGTGCCGCAGGAGGTCGCCGGTCGCGCGGATCGCCTCGGGGAGATCGCTCTCGGTCTGCAGGCCGGAGTAGGTGTCGAGGATCACGCCGACGTTCGGCAGGTTGATCTCCCGGCACATCTTCGTGACCTCAAGGTGGTTGAACAGGAAGTTGTTGTTGGTGGTCGGCGCCAGCGGCTCGATGCAGACCTGGAAGTTCTCAGCGCCCGGCACCTGCGCGCAGGCCACCATCGCCTCTTTGAACCACTCCCAGCACTGCTGGTAGGTCAGGCCCTCCTTGCGCGCACGCTGCGCCGGTGAGCCAACGACCTGGTAGACCGCGCCGATCTCCAGCCCGAACTTCACGAGGTCCTCGCTGTAGGCGATCGTCTTCGCTCGGACCGCCGGGTCCGGGTCGGTGATGTGCAGACCCGTCGGGCCCACCAGCAGCCAGTGAATGCCCGCCGCGGCCACGCCGGTGTCCTCGGAGGACTGGCGGATGCGCTGCTTCTGCTCGTCGGTGATCTCCTGCACCCAGTCGTTGAGCGTGAAGGGTGCGATCTCCAGGGCGTCGAAGCCAAGGTCGGCCGCGATCTCGAACTGCTTCTCTATCTCGAACTCCTTCATTATTTCGTTGCACAGAGCGTACTTCACAGGTATCTTCCTCCCGAGTCGGGGTGACTGGTGGTATCACCTGATGATTCGGCGCCGACGCCGCCGGACCTCCCCTTTGCGGCAGAAGGCAGGTCCCCCACGCGATAGCACGGAACACCCCGCTCAGTCCGCCGCCACAGCTTCATAGCGGCTGCCGCGCATAGGCGTGAGCCTCATTCGTCAGATCAGCCAGCAAGGGGAGAGCCATCGTGAACTACCAGGTGATTGCCACCGATGTCCGCACCATCGAGGTGCAGCAGGTGGAGATGCCGACGCCGGGTCCGGGGCAGGTGTTGATCCGCACCGGGAAGACCGCCATCTCAACCGGAACCGAACTCACCATGCTGATGGCCGACTTCCCCGAGGGCGGGCGATGGGACCGCATGACGAAGTTCCCGCACCGGCCGGGCTACTGCCACGTCGGGCGCATCGTCGAGGTCGGGCAGGGCGTGGAGGGCTACTCTGTCGGCGATCGAGTGGCGACCGCCGGCGGACATGCCACCTGGGTGGTGATGGACGCGGAGCAGCTTTTCCCGGTGCCCGACGGTATCGCCGATGACGTCGCCGCGCTGTGGATGCTCGGGCGCATCGCCTTCAACGGCGTGCGGCGCGGCGAGATACAGATGGGCGAGTCGGTGGCGGTCTTCGGCCTAGGCCTGATCGGGCTCTTCGCCGGGCAGCTTGCGCGGATCAGCGGCGCCCGCCCGGTCATCGGCGTGGACCTCTCGCCACTGCGCAGGCGCTTCGCGCAGCAGTGCGGCTTCGATGTCGTGCTCGATGGCGCGGCGGAGGACCTCGGTGAGCGCGTCGAGGAGGCGACTCGCAGCCGGATGCTCGACTGCGTGCTGGAGGTCAGCGGTGTGGCGGCGCTCATCCCGCGCGAGATGGACCTGCTGCACAAGCAGGGGCGGATCGTGATCGTCTCCAGCCCCCGCGGGAAGACGCAGTTCGACTTCCACGACTACGTGAACTCGCCGAGCCTGACGATCATCGGCGCGCACAACAACTCGCACCCGCCGGTGGAGACGTGGTACAACCAGTGGACGCCGCAGCGCAACACGCAGATCCTCTTCGACCTGATGCTCGCCGGCGAGGTGCGGATGCGCCACACGATCACGCACCGCTTCCACTGGCGCGATGCCCCGGCGGCATATCAGATGCTGATGGAGGATCGCACACAGGCGGGCGCGGTGATCCTCGACTGGAGCAACTGAGCGCGCCTGGCGCAGACCAAGGCGGCGCCGCCATCGCTGGCGGCGCCGCAATCACACCAATCCTGTACTGCGCGCTACGGCCACTGCGGCTCCATCCGGAAGTCGCGCTGCGCGTAGGGTGGCGTGGCGCCGCCCGCGTGCGGCACAGCCTGTGCGCTCACCCATTTCGCGTGTCCGTCGCAGAGGGTGTAGTTGGAGCCGCCATTGTGCTGCTCATACTTCCATGCGTAGTTGCTGCTGCCCGCGTTCCCGATGTTGAACCAGCGCCCGTAGCCGAGCGATGCTTCCTGCTCGACCAGCATGATGGTGCTGGCCGGCTCGACGATGGTCGCCAGCCGAACTGGCTGAATGTACACGAAGTTGTAGTTCCACCCGTAGTCCACGTCTATGTTGATCTGCACTGAACTGCTGCCAACCTGTCCGTAGATATACCCGTAGCGGCCGCTGGGGCACTGCAGAACCTGGGCGTTGTTCAGATACGGAGTGAGCCGCGCCCACCAGAAGCAGTTGCCCTCCGGGCGCGTCAGCTCGAGAACGTCCGATGACTGAGCCACGTGACTCTGCATCGGCAGGCGCTCATCATAGTCCTGCGCATACATCAGCACTGCGAGACCGATCTGTTTCATGTTGCTCAAGCAGGAGGTCTGGCGAGCTTTCTCTCTCGCGCGGGCGAAGACGGGGAAGAGGATCGCCGCCAGAATGGCGATGATCGCTATGACAACGAGCAGTTCGATCAGGGTGAATCCGCGTCTCATTCAGATGCGCCTCCTCACGGGTCATTCTTCGACAGACCGCCCAACCTGTTCCACCGCCCGCCGCACCGCACCTCCTCCCCATCAATACAAGCAGTGCAGCAACTGAGCGCGCGCCTACGGCACGAACAACTGCGCGAACTTCAGCACGTCATGGAAGCCGCCCTCGGTCGGCGCTGAGAAGGCAGACAGCGCAGTCTCCTCACCCCGCAGGCGCTGGCGACAGACGTTGAAGTACCACGGATACGTGCGACTCGGCACCCTGCCGTAGACCCCCGTGAGCGGGTCGGCGCCATCGGTGATAGGTATCCGCACCTCAAGCGACCACGCCTCATCGCCCCTGTGCGCTGCGACCTCAGCCTGCGCGTCCCAGAGCATGTCTATCCCGCGCGCCCGGTCCGCGCTCACCACCGCGCCGGTAGGGCTGATCGCGATCTGATAGTACGAGTGAGGCTGAGTCTCCAGCAGAACCTCCACCGTGTCGCCGCTCCAGATGTTCGCGTCGCCATCGCGCTCTGAGCCGATCGCGAGGTTCGCCATGTCCGTCTCCGTGCAGGTGATGCCCAGCGCCAGCGCATTACCCACCCACGCGACCTTGAAGGTCGTCGGCTGCTTTGCGCGCGCGCCGGTGGCGAGGTCCTTCAGGCCGTAGGGAGGCAGGCCCTCCCAGAACGCTTCGTCGAGCACGCCGTCGAGCTTCAGGTCGGCCGCATTGCGGGTGAGCGCGCGGGCGGTCGGGTTGTCCTCGCGCCCCTTCGCGAGACGCTCGCGAAGCTGGTGCAGGTTCTGCATGTAGTCCGTCAGCAGCGCCACTCGCTGGCCGTATATGCCATCACCCGCCGCCTCCTCCGCCTTCGCCAGCAACTCGAAGAGGCGATCTATCACCGCGATGTCCTTGTTCGCGTTCATGTAGTTCGCTTCGGTGTACTCGATGAACGTGCGCATCTCCTCGCGCGCCGGGCCGTAGAAGAGGTCGTAGTACTCCTCCAGCAGCGCGTCAACGTCCTGGTCGGCGTCCCAGTAGAGACGCGCGGTCAGGTAGCAGTTGAGGTGGTTCGCCGCGAGCGCGTCCCAGGTGTAGCCGTCGGGCCAGTAGCTGCGGAAGACCTCAATGTACTCGCCGCCCGACTTGCCCTTGAGCGACTGCAGGTCTTCGGCGATGATGTGCGGGAAGTAGACCGGCACCGCCTCCCACTCCCGGTTCGGGCGGCTGTGCAGATAGTAGTCCCAGATGTAAAGCCGCTTCGAGGGCAGCTTCTCCAGCCACGCATCCACCAGTTCGCTGAAGCTCTCGCGCGTCGCGGGGTCGTAGAAGTTGGCGCGCCAGCGGCAGAGGATGATCGCCAGGTTCGGGCTGAACTGCTCGATCTGCTCCGGCGGAAGCTGGTAGGTCGTGTAGGCGATCGAGCTTACCATGCGGTCGGGGTGCGACTGGTAAAGCTCAGTCGCGACGCGGTTCACGTAGCTCCAGACGTAGTCGGAAAGCTGCCCGCTCCAGCCGCGATCGGGCGTGCCCTTGCCCTCGCAGAGTTCGCACTGGCACAGGTTCACGTAGCCATCCGCGGGGGCGACGCTCACCATCGGCATGTCGTAGTGATCGTAGAGCGTGCGGACGAGCCTGATGTTCTCCTCCAGCAGGCCCTCCGAGGAGAGACAGGGCGCGCCTCCGCCGCCGTGGTGCCCGAGCGCGCGCGTGCCCCCCCAGAGCGCGAAGTACTCCGGGTGCTCCTGCTTCACCTCGTCGCGCGAGTGGACCATCGTGGTCCCGTGGCCGAGGGAGTAGCCCATCTCGTGGGAGGCATCACGCAGCCCGAGGCGGCACTGCCACATTGCGTCCTCGACGTTCCGAGGGCTCTTCTCCGTCGCGGTCCAGAACTCGTTGTAGTAGAAGTACAGATGCCGCACGGGGAAGTCCGGGTGGACCTCGCGGTTGACGTCAGGCAACTCGATCTCCTGCATCGAAGGCACGATCTCCCCAAGCTCGCCGGGGAAGTACCACCTGCAGCCAAGACCGCGCAGGAACTCGTTCACCGCGTTGAAGGAGCCCCGGTTGTCCGTCGCCCACAGATCGAGGTAATTGCTGTAGCGGCGGTGCAGCGACAGCAGGGGAGTCCCCCAGTGCTCACCGGTCATCGCATCCCACTCGGCCAGCACCCTCGCCCGATCCGCGGCACTGTGCGCCCACGGCTCGATCGGCTCGAACTCGGTGTCGTCGCCGATCAGCACGAGCCAGTTGTCGCCAGAGACGACCCGGAAGGCGTCATGCGGCAGGCCCTCATCGCTCACGCCAAGCCTGTCCGTGTGCGCGCTGCGGCCGACGTAGAGATGCACCGGCAGCGCCGCATCAGGCTCGGTGGAGATCGCGACCTCGGCGCCGCTGATCTTGCGCAGGTAGGTCTGAAGCTCCTCGGCGGCAAGCCGTGTTGTGCGCGAGGGGGCGTCGGAGATGACGATGTCGGCCTGCGCCTGACCGTTCTGCACGATGAAGGGCGCGGCGGAGGCGGCGGTGCAGCATACACAGCAGAGGGCGACGATCAGAGCGAAGCAGCGGGTATGTCGCATCGTGATGACCTCCCCGTAACCTGCGGAATACGAGGGAGCATTCCCCTCCCGCTGCCGCAGACCTGCACCCCGGTACGGCAGAGGCGTCGCCATTGCTGGCGGCGCCTCCTGTGTTGCTGATACGAGCGAAAAGGTCTACTGGTTGTAGTTGAAGTAGGGTGCGTTTGTGGTGCCGCCGCGGTAGAGGTCCGAATGCTTCATGGCCTTTGCGTGGCCGTCACAGAATGCCGCGTTACCAGTGCCGTTGTGGCGCTCGAGGAAGTTAAAGCCCGGGCGCGGATCGTAGATTGAGGGGTGCGAACCTGCAGGCCCGGACAGCGGCTCGGCGAAAAGCGAGTTGTGCGTAGCGCCGCAGACCTGGCAGTTGCGGCCGTCGGGATCGCACAGGAATGGGCCGGATGTGGGATAGTTCAGGGTGCAGTTGTTGTTCCGGTCGTGACAGACATCACCCATCATCACGATCTCGGCGGGCCTGAGGATGAGCGCCATCTTCGTTCCCGAGTTTGTCGGGAACACGCCCGCGTGATAGCCGTAGCTGCGGTGACCGCCATAGCTGGTGACGACTGAGTTGTGGCTGGCGCTCGGGCAGTCATGCACGTTCTGGTTGGCGATGTAGGGCTGCGTTGCCTGCATCAGCCCGACGCGGGGGCTGCTGCTGTCGTAACGCATAGGCAGCCGCTCATCGTAGTCCTGTGAGTACATGAGAATGGCCAGCGAGATCTGCTTGACGTTGCTTAGACAGGCGCTCTGGCGCGCCTTCTCGCGCGCGCGGGCGAAGACGGGGAACAGGATCGCCGCCAGAATGGCGATGATCGCTATGACCACGAGCAGTTCGATCAGGGTAAAGCCTCGCCGCATGGCAGATACCTCCCAGGAATATGTTGATGCATTTCGAATGTGGCCTCATTGCCCGCGCCATCGGACCTCCCGCCATGGAAGGTCCCGGGCGGGAGGCCGACTCGCTCAAAGAAGACGCGCTCGCTACTTCACCTTGTAGTCGAAGTATGGGTGCATATCTCCGCCGCGGTAAAGGTCCGTGTGCTTCATGGC
>JAAYJW010000274.1 GCA_012522765.1 candidate division WS1 bacterium
ACCTGCAGATGGCGCCGGGCCAGCGGATGAGTCTCCTCGGCAAGCGCCGCCTCCAGTGCTGCCTCGACGTCCGGAGGCAGGTTGGTGGCCGCGATCCGAGTCGCCTCGTACATGGCTGTTGCGATGGCGTCGAACGGGATCATGCGATCGCTCCCGGGAAGTATTCTACTGTGACGGCGCCCACTTCGCCATTGTGCCCTTCGTCGCCTCCCGCTGGGTTGCCACACACGAGAACGGCCGGAGGAGCCGTGGAGGCTTTCCGGCCGATGCGTTGCCGCGAAGCCGTCGGCCCTCCTGCTCAGGCCGCCCTTGCCCCCACGATCCGCCCGTCGCGCAGTTCGATCACGCGGTCGCAGCGATCCGCCTGCTCGAGGTCATGCGTGGCCATGATGATCGCCAGCCCATCCGCTCGCAGGCCGTCGAACAGATCGAGGATGCCGTCGCGCGCGCGGCGCTCGAGGCGCCCTGTCGGTTCGTCAGCAAGCAGCAGCGCCGGGTCATTGACCAGTGCGCGGGCGATCGCCACCCGCTGCATGTCGCCGCCATCGAGGCTCCCGGGCAGTGCCGACATCCTCTCTGCCAGCCCCACCCGCTCGCACATATCCCGCACGCGCTCGTGGCTGTGCCGCCGCGCGAACAGCAGTGGCATGCCGATGTTCTCCGCCACGCTCAGCGTCGGGAGGAGGTAGAAGAGCTGGAAGATGAAGCCGATGTGATCGCGCCTGAAGGTCACCAGTTCGGCTTCGGACAGCCCCGTCACCTCCGTCCCGGCGATCATCACACTGCCCGAGGTCGGGCGGTCGAGACAGCCAAGCTGGTTGAGCAACGTGGTCTTGCCCGAACCCGACCGGCCGACGATCCCCACCATCTCCCCCGGCCGCACGGTCAGGTCGAAGTCCGCGAGTGCGTGGACGGTCTCACTGCCGCGCTCGTACGAGCGCCAGAGCTTCTGCACTTCCACGGCAGGTGTCGCCATGTCAGTCATCTGCAATCACCCCATCGCTGAGCCGCAGCACCGTGTCGCCGCGCTCGGCCAGTTCATGATCGTGTGTTGCGAACAGTATCGCGAGGCCCTCGTCACTCAGTTCGCGCAGCAGTTCGAAGATCTCATCGCGCGTGTGAGTGTCAAGGTTCGCGGTCGGTTCATCGGCCAGCAGCAGCGCCGGGCGGTTCACCAGCGCTCGCGCCAGCGCCACCCGCTGCATCTCTCCGCCGGATAGCTCGTCAGGCCGATGCGTCAGCCGATGATCCAGCCCCACACGCCGGAGCAGTCCCTCCGCCCGTCCTCGGTCGCTCGCATCCTCCCAGATCATCGGCACCAGCACGTTCTCCACGGCCGTGAGCGTCGGCAGCAGGTGGAACTGCGCGAAGACGAAGCCGATGTGCTTGCGGCGCAATGCGTCAAGCTGCCCCTCGCGGGCCCGGTGGCCGTTGCCGGCGATCACTTCGCCAGCCACCGTGAGCTCGCCACCCGTCGGGCGGTCAAGCCCGCCCACCACGTTGAGCGCCGTGGTCTTCCCGGCTCCCGAGGGCCCCAGCAGGACGGTGAACTCCCCCGGCGCGATCGTCAGATCGATCCCGCGCAGAGCCTCCACCTCCCGGCCGCCGGTGCTGTACGTCTTACTGAGGTTAGTCGCCTGGACGACGTGCCCGTTCGTGTTCATCATGAACCTCCTCGAATTGCCGCGATCGGCGAGATCCGTGCTGCGCGCCACGCGGGCCAGGTGCCGGCCACCATCCCCAGCAGCACCGATACGCCGATGCAGATCGCGAAGGTTGAGCCGGTCATCCCCAGCGCGAACTCCGCGGGTGTATGCGGCAGCACTACCCGCAGCAATGCCACTACTGCGCGACCTGACAGCAGCGCCAGGCCGATGCCCAACAGACCGCCACCGGCGCTCGTGATCAGCGTCTCCAGCCAGATCAGCCGGAAGATGTCGGCCCGCCCGGCGCCCATCGCCTTCATCATTCCTATCTCGCGCGTCCGCTCGTAGACGGCCATGAGGATCGTCGTGAGCACCCCGACGCCGCCGATCACGAATGCCACCGCGACGATCGCCAGCACGAACACCCGCGTGGATGACAGCAGCGAGGTGAGCGTGTTCAGCAGTTCCGACAAAGGGAAGATGTTCATCCCGGCGTCGGACTCCGCGGATGCCTGGCGCAGGCTGGTCGCGATTTCCTCCGTCTTCGTAACGTCCTCGACCTTTACCAGTATCACCACCAGCTTGTCCTCCAGGCCGAAGATGCGCTGCAGGGCTCGCTGCGGGAGGAAGATCAGGCCATCGTCCTGAGAGTTGGTGCGCTGCAGAATCCCCGAGACGGTGACCTGCGTCGGCATCACCCTCGGCTCGTCCACGATGGTGATTGTATCTCCCACGCCGGCATCCATTGAGCGGGCCACAGAAGAGCCCAGTATCACCGTGTCCTCTCCGCCAAACCAGTCTCCTGCGGCGTACTCCCAGCTCTGACGCAGCGTCGGGTAGTCGTCGTCAATGCCCATGTATATCAGGTTCTCCCGGCCGCCATCGCGGATGATCGCATCCATGATGATGGCCGTGGTAGCCTCGATGCCCTCGGTCCCACGGACGACGTCATACCACTCCTGCTCCATGTAACGCGGCCACTTGCCACCATGCAGTACGATCGTCGCGGCCTCGTAGGGGCAGCCTCGGGGCACGATCATGATATGTGCCCCGAGATCCGCCAGCTCACCGCGCAGGCCGCGTTCGTAGCCGCGCTGGAACTCCAGCAGATTGAACAGCATCGCCACCGCAATCGCTATCCCGGCCAGCGTCAGAATCGACCGGATCGGGCGGCGCAGGATGTTCTTGAACGCAATCAATGTCCAGTTCATGTTGCCTCCTCCTACTCCGAGCGCAGAGCCTCGATAGTCCGGATGTTCGCGGCGCGCAGCGATGGGTATATCCCGGCCACAAGTCCGACGCCGAGGATCGCCAGCACGCAGATCAGGGCCGCGCGCGGGTCGAACTGCGTCATCGCCTCAACCGGTGCCATCGGCACGAAGCGCTTGATGATACTCTCCACGCCTCGAGCGGCCACTGCGGCAAGCCCAAGCCCGACCGCGCCGCCAATGCCGGTGAGCACGAGGCTCTCCGTCCAGACGAGGCCGAATACATGTAGCCGTCCGGCGCCCGTCGCTCGCAGCACGCCGATCTCCCGGGTACGCTCGAATACGCTCATCAGCATCGTGTTCAGCACGCCGACGCCGCTGATGGCGATGACCACTGCGACAATCGCAAAGATCAGCGCGCGCGCCGAGTCCATCAGCGCGGTCATCGAACCCAGTAGCTCCTCCATGCGGATGATCTCCGCGCCGGGGAAGGCCACCTCAAGCTCGTCGGCAACTTCGGCTGCCAGCGCCGGATCTGTGAGACGCACCTGCACGGCCGTGATCTGCCCGTCCAGATCGAAGAGCTTCTGAGCGGTATTGAGCGGCACGTAAAAGAACCCGTCGTCCTGCGTACCGGTTGGCTCGAGGATGCCGGTGACCGCGAACTCGGTCTCGATCTCCGGCACCCACATCTTCTCACCGATCTCCTCGCGCCTCTCAATCAGCGCCGCGTCCCAGCCCATCAGCAATGAGTTCGGATTGTTGAGCAGCGCCGCGCCGGGTTTCCTGCCATCATTGAGGCGCCACCAGTTCTTCAGCGCCAGATGCTCCCCGTCTATGCCGAGGTAGATGTCCGTACGCCCGTCCTCAGGCCGCACTATTGCGTGCATGAGGGAGGGAGCGGCGATGGCCACTCCCTCCATCTCTGCGATCTTCTCGACGATGTCATCGCTGAGGTAGGTGGCAATCTCTCCACCCTCAAGCACCAGTGACGCGGCCTCGTAGGGGCAACCGATCGGTACTACCATCAGATGCACACCCATCTGCTGCATCTGCTTCTTGAGCCCCGCCTGGTAGCCTCCGTTGAACGACAGCAGCGAGAACAGCACTGCCACGGAGGCCGCCACTGACACGATCGTCAGCAACGTGCGGGCCGGGCGCTGCAGCAGCGTCTTGAAGGCCAGTCTCGTCAGGGTCATGGCGCTCTCCTCAGAGTTCGGCGTATTCCGCAGATATCTGCAGATCGTTTTCTACAAGCTCAAGCTCGCCGACCACGCGGATGCGCGAGCCCTCGCGGTGCAGGGGCAGCGCGAAGCCGCCCTTCTCAGTGTCGATGCGGATCTCGCCGGTGTGATCTTCAATCAGCGCCCAGCAGCCTGAACTCGGGCACTCTCGCTTGATAGTCCCTTCTATCGCGACCGTCTCACCCGGCTGCAGGTGGGCTATATCGCCGATGGTCACTGTCTGCACCTCGCTGGCTGGCAGATTGCCGAATGTCTCCTTCTGCGGCCGCAGCAGGTAGAGTGAGGCACCTGCAACAAGCACCAGCACTACGAGCGGAGCTACGATTGACTTGATCTTCATCCTTATCTCCTCCTGAAGCTGGCCTAGTTGCGACTATCTGGATGCGATCCCAAGCTGTTCATACGCTACCAGCATCTTCTTGACCGATAGCGCGACTACCTGACTTGACCTGACCGCGCTCGGATGTGCGGCAGTGATGTCAGCTCCTACCTTGAGCGCGCTGCCTGCCTGCTTGCCATCGAACTGGTTGAGGAAGGTCGCGCTGCGCAACTGCTGGCGGTAACGCTCGCGGTCACGCTGGATGCGGACCTCCTTGACCTTCGCCGGGCCATTTGGCGGATCCACGATGGCGACAACCACTTCGATCGCACCGAAGTCACCCTTGCCCAGATGAGTCGCCACTGTGCCGACGCGCGTGCCGTTCTTCGTCACCGGCCAGAACTTGAGCTGTGTTTCGTCGGCGTCGAGAGAGGTGCCGATGGCCCTCTCAATGGCTGACCTCTTCCCCCCCACGTTCACGACAATCGTGCGGTAGCTGCCACCGCCGAAGATCTCGTTGATGTCACCGGCGGGGTTGCGCCAGACACACAGTCCGGCCATGGCCTCACCCGCCGTGAGGGCGAAGACTGCGACAACGGCCAGGAGCGTCAGGATGCGGCTACTTTTCAGCGCGTTGAATGTGAGCTTCATAGTGTTGCCTCCTCAGAAATCGGGCGCCCAGGCCCAATCTCGGTAGTACTGGATGGTGAACAGGTCGGACGAATCGGACATGCCGGACATCGGCATTGCGTCTGTGTCCGCCCAGCGGTGCTCGGCAGCCAGACGGATGCCGCTCCAGTCGTCGAGGCGGTGGTGATACTGCGCGCCAATGCCAAGGCTGGTGCCATCGCCCTGGTCCCAGCGATCGGCCTGCAGCGCCACTGATGAGTCGTAAGAGAACGGGTGCTCGTAGTAGATCCACTGCCCGTTCACGAGGCGCCCGTTGTCCTGCCCCGCTACGAACTCACCGCGGATGTTGTCTATCCCCCTCAGCCAGTCGAGGTCGAGCGCCATGCGCCACTTATCTACGTGCTCTACCTCGTCGTCGAGCCCCATCGGCATGGACATGGCGTTTGTCGGAAAGACGGGGATCTCTTCACCAACGAGCCCTGAGACGCCCGCGCGAATGATGTCCTGGCCGACCTCGAAGTCACGAGCAGCGCGGGCTGTGGCCGCCCCTCCTCCGTCGTGGCGCTCGCGGCCGTCACCGGTGGTCAATGATGCCCACCAGTCCCAGTCACCCTGACGCCCCTCAAGGCCCACGCCGCGATCTATGCGGATCCCGAGCGTACGCGCGTAGGGCGTCTGAAGCGGAATCGGGTGCGTGTCATACTCCGCAAGCGTGCCGAAGGGTACCGTAAACTGCCCGACCTTTACGGCTGGGCGATCAAGTCCCAGGTTGAACACCCCGTAAAGGTTGCTGAAGTGCATCTGCTTCGCGCGCCCGGTCATAGGAGTCTCGAAGTTGTGCTGCAGGTTGAGATTCACGATCTCACTGTCCCCGTCGCTGATCGAGGCGGTGACATTTAGCTCAGATTGCTGTATGCGCAGTCGCTCGCCATGAGTGCCGGCTGTGGCGCGCAGGTCCAGGCGTGGCTGGATCTGCAGCGCGGTGACGTCAAGCTCCGCGCGGGCGGGTGAGGCCATGGCGATGGCGACGAGGACAGCCAGAATCATCCTGGTCATGTATACTTGCCTCATCTCCTGCGTGCACGATGATGCTGCACGCACGATGCTGGTTCTGGTTGTGGTGTCAGTTCAGTTGATGGACGTAGTACTCAGGTGGAAAGCTACGACAGAGGGGGTGCGCGCTCGGCGCAGGTGAGAGCCGACCACAGATCGGTAGGACGATCCTGTGCGGTCAGCCGCAAGACTGTGGGGCGGGAGAGGGTTACAGACGGATGAACAGAACCGGTCGGTAGAGCGGCAAGCGAGATGGTCGGCGATGCGCCGACGGTGGCCGGCTCGTGGGTGGGATTCTGTGGCGCGACGATACTGCAGCAGCAATCGTCGCAGCTATTGGCGGGGTGCTCGCAATCGGCCACTGCGACCTCGATAACCTGCGTGGGATGGCATGCGCAGTCCGAGTGGGCGCCGAGAAGCACCGTTTGCAGGGCAAAGATTATCGCGACGATCCAGTTCGCTCTCATGATAATCAGGCGCTTGATATGCGCCATCATCATCAACGACCGAGGGAAAGATAAGTTCACCGGATCGGTGGAATTTTTCGATGGATGGAGGATATGGGGGGGATGAGCGTATTGCGGTAAAAGTGCTGGAGTGAGCGGCGAGAATCGGGTATAATGGTTGTTGCGGAGAGTGTGTCGGATGGTCGCGGGAAGATACTGAGGTATCTTTCTGAGGAAAGTCCGAGCTCCAGAGGGCAGAGCGCTGGGTAACGCCCAGGCGGAGCGATCCGACGGAAAGTGGCACAGAAAAGACACCGCCCTCGTCGGACGGCTGCGCTGCAGACAGCCGTTGGGATGGGGGTAAGGGTGAAAAGGTGGGGTAAGAGCCCACCAGCGGTGTGGTGACACACTGGCTAGCTAAACCCCGCTTGGAGCAAGCCCGAATAGGGGAGCGAAGAGGCGGCCCGCCGAGCTCCCGGGTAGGGTGCATGAGGTTGCTGGCAACAGCAACCCTAGCTAAATGATCATCACCGGTGCGAGCACCGGAACAGAACTCGGCTTACAGAC
>JAAYJW010000275.1 GCA_012522765.1 candidate division WS1 bacterium
GCAATCGCCGCGAAGAAGCCCGATGGATCGCCGCGGTACTCTACCATTTCCCTAGTCCAGCCGAAACGCAGCGGGAAGACGACGGTGGCGGGCGCGGCGAGCCTGTATGTTGCATCTACCGACGAGGACCGCCTGAACATCCACCTGAGCAACAGTCGAGAAAGCGCCGAGGACCTTTCTTTCCGACAGGTGCGCGAGTTCCTGCGCCACGGGCCACTCGGGGGCGCCGCTGACGTCCAGCGCGGGCGGATACTGTTTCCTGCGCTTGGCAGCGAGATACGCGCGGTCCCTTGCAGCACTCTCACCACAGCTGGTTTGACGTGCAGTGGGCTTCTCGTGAGTGACGAGCTTTGGGCCGCGGTGGATACCGAGCCGTTTGACCTGCTGATGAAACAGCGGACCCTACAGGCGCAGGCCCTCGTGGTGAGTCAAGCGTCGGGCCTGGAAAGCCGCGTTTACGAACTTCACGAACTCGCGCAGAAGGGCACGGCGGCGCACCTGTGGCACGACTACATTACCCCCGAGGAGCTTGACGAGTGCGGATCGCCAAACCCGTACATGACACCCGCGAAACTGGCGGAGTGGCGCGCAGAAACGCCCGTCAAGGCGCAGTGGGATCACTGGTTCAGGAATCTGTGGGCAGAGGGCGCAGGCGAATACCTGGACCCCGAGGACCTACAGGCCGCTATCATTAGCGCGGCACTGCCGACGACGCGCAGAGAGCTTGAGGCGCTGCTGGGGGCGGAGGTTAGTGAGTGCAGTTTCGCATCCGGCCTTGACAGGGCTATGCCTGGCACCACCACGGGTGACGAGTCGTGGTTCGTCACGGCGGCGCGGACCCCGGCGGATCGCGTCCTGGTGGTGCAGGCCGAACACTGCGAGACCGGCGCAAAAACCGAGGTGAAGGCCGCGTGGGACTTCGCGGCGCGGCTAATCGGCTGGTGGCCGTGGTTACAGCTGGAGGTGTATCAGAGCAAGGACTTGGCGGATGAGTGGGGGCCGGACTGGTGTGAGGCGGTGACGCCCTCGGCACCTCGGCAACACGCGGCGTTTTCGACGGTGGCGCGGTTGTTCGTCGAGCGGCGGATCGGCATACCCGAGGGCGCGGAGGTGCTGCTTCAGCAACTCGGCACCTTCGGCATTGACACCAGCACACAACCCCCGAGGTATGGGAAAAAGGTCAACCGGAAGCCCGACGACTCGGTCTTCGGCCTTGCCTGGGCGGTTGATGGTTTGCAGGTGCCGGTGCCGAGGATGGACCCCGAACAGGTTGCGGAGATTGAGCGCGAGGCGGAGCGTGAACTGGCGAGGGAGTACGCGACATTCATACACACTGACGGACTTGGAGCGGCGCGACTATAGGAGGCCATGATGAAAAAGGCGACGGAACGTGTGCGGAAAGTGCAGGCCGCGGTAGCCGCGGCGCAGGCGGAGATCGCGGACGCGGCCCTCGCGCGCCGCGACCTTCAGGACGCAGAGGCAGCCGGGCGGCTCGGCAGTGGACCGACGGCCGCCGAACTGAAGAAGCTGCGCGTGAGGGTGCAGAAGGGCGAGGCGGCCGAGGAAGCCCTTCCGGGACTGCAACGGCAGTTTGAGGACGCCCTGGAGCGGTGGCGCGAGGCGGAGATCGCGCGACTGACGGCAGCGGCGCAGGTTCAGCATCAGGAGCGGCAGGAGATTGATGCTGAGGTGAAGCGCATCCAACAGGAACTCACAGAGCAGCTGGAGCGACTCC
>JAAYJW010000276.1 GCA_012522765.1 candidate division WS1 bacterium
GCGCGATCGATGCCACTTTTTGCGTGATGTTGAGCCATCCGGAACCACTCCCATGTGACTTCGTACCATTTTACAATATCCATGCTGAAAGCGAAAGACCCTCATGTCGCTGTTGCGTATGCTACAGGCGATGGAGGGGGCGAAGACGGCCCAATTGTGCCCGCAAAGCCTGACCGGGAGAGCGATCATATTGGGGAAAAGCGGCAAGGACATCCTTCTGAGCGCGCTGCGCAATGAACCGACAGAGCGACCGGGCTGGGTTCCCTTTGTCGGCTGTCATGGCGGCGCGCTCATCGGCGCCGCGGCCGATGACTACCTCAGGTCCCCGGACCTGATCGTTCAGGGCCTGCTGAAGGCGAACGAACTTTACCAGCCCGACGGCCTGCCGATCACCTTCGACCTGCAGGCGGAGGCGGAGATCCTCGGCTGCGAACTGCGCTGGGCCTCAGACGGTCCGCCCAGCGTGGCGTCGCACCCGCTGGCGAACGGCATGGCGATAGACGATCTGCCCGCATTCAGCGCCGATGCGGGACGCTTTCCGGTCACGCTGGAGGCGCTGCGGCAGGTGAAGGCGCAGATCGGCGACACGGTGGCGCTCTTCGGCCTCATCTGCGGGCCATTCACCCTCGCGCTGCACCTGCTCGGGAACAACATCTTCCTCGACATGTTCGACGATGAGGAGGGAGTGCGCGGGCTGGTGGAGTACTGCGCACGGGTCGGCATGCAGGCGGCGGATGCCTACATAGACAACGGCGCCGACGTGGTGGCGGTCGTGGATCCGATGGTGAGCCAGATCTCGCCGGGGCACTTCACGCAGTTCGTCTCAGGTCCCGCGAGCAGCCTCTTCGATCATATCCGCGGGCGCGACACTGTCGCGACACTCTTCTGCTGCGGGGATGCGACGCGCAACCTCGAGGTCATGGCCGACACTACCTGTGACGGCGTCTTCGTGGACGAGAATGTTGACCTGAGCCTGCTGCGCGAGATCGCTCAGGCTCGCGGCAAGTCCTACGGTGGCAATCTGCAACTGACCGTCGTGCTGCTGCTGGGGAGCGAGGCGGACGCCCGCCGCGCTGCCGCCAACTGCATAGACATCGGCGACTCGCGGGGCTACATCCTCGCGCCGGGCTGCGATCTGCCCTACGACACGCCGCCTGAGAACGTGGCCGCCGCGGGCCGGATGGCGCTGGATGAGTATGCGCGGCAGGTCGCGCGGGAGACGCTGGTGGAGGCCGATGCCGAGTCCTTCGACGACATCGCGCTTCCCGACTACGAATCCGGCGACACGGTGATCGTGGACGTCATCACCCTCGATTCGTCCACTTGCGCCCCATGCCAGTACATGATGGACGCCGCGCGCAGAGCAGCTAAGGAGATCGGCTCGGGCGTCGTGGTCAATGAGCACAAGATTACGCGGCGCGAAGGCCTCGGGGTGTTCTGCCGCCTCAATGCCGGGCACGTGCCGACCATCTGCATCGACGGGAAGCCGACCTTCATCTCGATCATCCCGGACGGGCCGCAGCTTGTGAACGCGATTCGGGAGCGGCTGGAGGAGAAGCGCACAGGATGATCCCTCTTTGTCTCGTAACCGGCTTTCTCGGTAGCGGCAAAACCACGTTCCTGCGGCATGTCGCGCAACTGCACCACGATCGGAAAATCGTCTATCTCGTCAACGACTTCGCGCCGCAGGACATTGACGGCGCGCTGCTGAGCGAGGTGGAGGATGACGTGGTGGCAATACCCGGCGGCAGCATCTTCTGCCGCTGCCTGGCGACGCAGTTCGCCGCCAACCTCAAGCAGATCCCGGAGCGCTTCGGCACTCCCGACTGCCCGGTGGAGGGCGTTGTCATCGAAGCCAGCGGCATCGCCGACCCCCGCGTCATGGAGCAGATGCTTCATGAGGCGCGCCTCGACGAGGTGTACGAACTCGCTTCGGTCATCAGCATCGTGGACCCGGGGAGCCTGCCGAAGCTGATCCACACGCTGCCCAACATCCGCGCGCAGATCGAGGCCGCCGACGTGGTGCTGCTGAACAAGGTGGACCTCTTCAGCGAAGCCGAAGTTGAGGCCGCCGAGAAGATCGTGGCGGAGGTGCGTCCCGATGCGCGGATCGTCCGGACCATGGAGTGCAGGGTTGATCTCAGCCTGTTCGACGCTACACGGGCACGGGCGCTGGCCGGCGAATATGCGCCCTGTGCCGATCCTCATTACGTGTCAGTCTTCTTTCCGGCACACTCTCCTCTGAATGTTCAGCGTGTGCGGGAGGTTGTCGGCGAGATGAGCGAGAAGTTGTATCGTGTGAAGGGAACGGTGCCACTTGAGGAGGGTGCCTGTCGCATTAGTTTTTCGCGGGGCAGCTTCATCGCCGAGGTTATCCCAACGGCGGGAGACTCGCCGGGCCTGGCCGTTATATCGCGTGGAGACGCAGGCGAGGAGGTAGCGGCCGGCTTCGCTCGCCTTACGCGAGTGGTGGCTCAGTAGTGGCGCCCATATGTAAATAGCGACCGGGACACGGCGGGTTTCTTCTGAAACGCTTGACTCATTTGTCTGTTCAGGTAGGATGATGCTTGACTCGCAGGAAGTGACGAGAGGTGGTAGGGATCATGCGTTGGGTTCTGCCCGCAACGCTCATCGCGCTATTAAGCTGCGGCATCACTTGGGCTGACACGGCCACCGCCGGCAGTCTTTCACATGTATGGGGGTCGGTGACTATCAGCGACCCGCTTGATGACGATGTGGATGGTTCCCCGCCGGGAACGCCACAGGACGGTCGTGACATCTACACCGGCATCTGGTGGGAACGGCCGGCAGGCAGCACATGGGACTACTTCCGGATGGACCTTGCGGGAGCCCCCTACGAGGTCGCCTATGACTGGGCAATCGTCTACGGCTTCTACATTGACGGAGCGGCCGGCGGCGCGCCCGGGAGCGACACATACGTGCCCGGTGAGCTATCGGATATCAACTGGGTCGTGGACTGGCATCCGGATCCAGCCGGGAACGTAGATGGTACGCTGCTCGATCCCACAACGGGCGGCAACCTGTTCCACTTCCATGAGTATCTGCCGGGCGGAACATGGAACACCGCGAATCTCGCACCCACCGAGTATTTCGTCTATCTCAGTGACGATGGGCCGAATACGATCCAGTGGCGCATTCCGCGCACGTGGCTCGCATACGACTACACATTCACCGGCGCCACCCATGACCTCGGCTCCAGCGGCGGCGTCACCTTCGACCTGACGGGCACGGCGTACACGCCTGAACCAGGCACGATGGCGCTGCTCGGCCTCGGTCTCGCAGGTCTCGTAGCCGCGCGCCGGCGCAAGCAGGCGTGAGGATCTGACACCCAACGTGAACCACCACGGGGCCGCCAGCAATGGCGGCCCCGTTTCTGTACCGGGACTTGCGACCGGTGCGCTTAAGGAAAAAAAGGAGGAGTCAACGTGTTTTGACGGGAATAAATGAATTGCTGATCAACATGAGAAAGAGGAGATGCTTTAAGATGAGGCGCGGATTCACGCTCATTGAATTGCTCGTGGTGATAGCCATCATTGCCATTCTCGCAGCCATCCTGTTCCCGGTATTCGCGCGGGCACGTGAGAAGGCGCGGCAGTCAAGCTGCTTGAGCAATGTGAAGCAGTTGACACTCGGCATCTTGATGTATGCCGACGACTATGACGAGAAGTTCCCGGTGCAGGACTACACGGTCGCGGCGGTGACGTATCCCGGCGGCGGGACGGGGACCCACGTGCGATGGTTCCACGCGATCTACCCCTACGTGAAGAACGTCCAGATCTTCAGTTGCCCGTCGGCGCCGGATCGCTGGAACGGGAACGATACCGATGAACTCCGCTACGGTATCAACACATTCCTGCCGTACTACCAGATCCCTCTGGCCGAGATCGAGGAGCCGGCAAGCACACTGATGCTGGCCGACAGCATTGGCGGCTCCTCCTACCGAATCCATGCCGTCTGGAGCTCATCCTACCATATTGACCCGCGGCACAATGGTGGCGCGAACGTCGGGCTGTGCGACGGTCACGCCAAGTGGTATCAGTGCTCGGAGACCAGGCACGACATCGACGTCATCTGGGACCCGCGCTGACGCCCGTCCACGGCGATCTTTACGGGGCCGCCCAGTACGGGCGGCCCCGTTTCATTGCCGATGGAGATGGCGCTCAACCTCAGTCGATCTTCGGGTTCTCCGGCACCGGTACCCGATCGCCGAAGATGATCACCCGGTAGCGCTGTGGCTCGATCTCCAGCGTGATGGTGTCGCCATCAGCAGGGATCGGCTCGTCGAACATCGCATCCACCGGCTGCGCATCGGCCGCGATCCCCAACGCCTCGCGGTCGAAGGTCACCGTGCCGCTCCACGGCTCATTCGGCAGGTTGGCGATCGCCACAAGCGCCCTACCCCGCTCGCGGTCCACCCACGCGCTTGCCAGCAGCCCCTCCGGCGCCTCCGCGATCAGGTCCTTCTCCCAGTACGGCACGAACTGCGCACCCTCGAAAGCGGTTCGCAGCTTGTGCAGATGCGCCCACGGCCGCGTCTTCTCTCCGTAGCCGATCTGCCGCCCGTAGTAGCGGACGATGCCGCCGCCGACCACCATCGGCACGTCATGGATGATGAACATCGAGCGCATCTGATTGCGGCTCACCGGCAGGTTCTGCCAGTTCCACCACAGGCCGACGGTCGAGACGCCGTTGAGGTGCGTCATGAAGTTCGCCCGGAATTCGCCGGCGCTGTTGACGCCCAGCACCGTGTCGCCCGCGTGATACTGCCCCTCGCCCGTCACCCGCACATCGCTGAAGGCGCCGATGCACCACGTCTCGAGGTTGTAGTGGTTGCGCACGATGCACGGCTTGGGCGCTTCGACATGGGTGTAGATGTAGAGCCGCTCGATGAAGTCGCGGATCGCCCAGATGCTATAGCTGCCGCGCTGGCGGCCCTCGCGGTCGGTCCAGGCATACCCGTCAAGCTCGTTCATCATCAGCCGCGGCATCGCCATTCCGTCCATGTACATGCCGTCGAGGCCGGTCTCCTCGATGAGGATCCGCGCATCCCACAGCCACCAGTCGGGGAATGTGCTCGCGTGGTTGTGCAGGAAGCACCCCCAGCCGATGTTCTTGACCGGCTCGGCGAGCATCTCCTGACCGAAGGTGTCGAACTGCGGGATGTTCGCGTTCACGCCCCAACCTGTGTAGGGCATGTACTTCAAGCCCAGACCGTGCAGAAGCTCTGCGTACTCCCGCGCAGCCTGCTCGTAGCGTGGGTTGTAGATCCGCGGGCAGCCGAAGTGCTCCTCATCCTGGATGTAGCTGCTGACGGTATTGCCGTCCGCGTCAATGATCGCTTGAAGGCTGCGCATGAAGTCCTCCATGTCGAGGTCTTCCCGCAGGGCAGGAGGCTCTCCGCCGGCGATCTGCACGACTTGCCGGCCCGGGGTCGAGTCCTTGACCGGCGTGACGGTCAGGCCGAAAGTCACGCGCCACGGTTCGCTGATGGTCAGCGGCGTGTCCACCATCGCCACCCGCAGCACCAGCGCCCCATCCTCGCGCCTGAGGCCGACCACTGCATCCTCATTGGTATTCGACCAGCCACGATCAGCCTCGCAGAACCACTGCAGGCCGCGATCCTCCGCACCGAGGTAGCACGCCCAGGTGAACGGGATCATCCCCTCCGGGTACTGCTCGAACCACTCATCAACCGTGCCCGCGAAGGTCCCCGTGGAGGCAATCTGCGGGTCGGTCCGCGTTCCCTGATGGTAGGCGAGGCGCGCGAACTCCTCCGTCACCGGAATCTCCAGCACCAGCCGCTCCAACGACCCCGGCTGCGCGCCCGGATCGATCGTCAGGTCTATCCGCCCGGTGCCGTCGTAATGCCACGCGCTGCGCATCCGCAGAGCGAAATCACCTGCCGCACCGGCTGCCTCGAAGATCGCATCACGGTCATCCAGCGAGGTGCGGCTACAGCTCCAGGAGGGTTGCGCCTCCCCCATCTCCAGCGTCACCGGCCGCGCCAGTAGCTCACTTCCGCGCGCGATGATCGAGGCGGGCAGGCCATTGTCGCCGATCTCCACGCGTCGCTGCCAGAGCGTGAAGGCGCCGTCGCCATCAGCCTGCACCGGCTCAAACGGCGGCGGGACTACCTGCGACCGCCCGATGTCGTTCGGCCACCACTCGGGGGCTGCCGGGCGCTCGATCGTGGCGGTGTTGGCGATGACCTCAGTGCCATCAGCGCGCAGCAGCCGCGCCGTCACGCTCGCCTCCGTCTCGGGGGCGACCTCGGCTGAATCGAGGAAGGCGTGAACGCTGTCGGCAAGCGGGTTCACCGCTGCGGTGGCGCTCGCAAGCTCTCTGCCATCGCTGCTGAGGGTGAACTCGATACTGTCATCCTCGCGCAGCTCAAGGTTCGCCAGTGAGGCCTCGGCGCGTATCTTCTCATACTTGAGGAAAAACGGGCGCAGCGTCACGTTCAGACCCGGAAGGACCGCGTAGGGCACCACCTGCGCGGAAACCACCTCGCCCGTCTCCGGGTCGCTGAATTCCCATGCCACGATGTACTCGCCATTCTCCAGCGGCTGCTCCAGACTGAGAAAGGCGTTGCCCGCCTCACCCTCGCCGGGGCTGGCGCCCACGCTTATCTGCGCCTCGCGCTCCTCGACGAACTCAAAACGCCCATTCAGCTCGCGCAGGATGTCCGCCTCGCTGCGGAAGGCCTGTATCTCCTGCGTTGGGTCAATGTCCCGCTCGCCCTCGCGGATGCGCCGGATGCGGTCCCAGGCGTCATGGAACTGCAGAGCGCCCTCGGGCCGCTCGGCAGAGGCTCTGAAGAGCTGCACGCGACCCTGCAGCGGGATCGCCTCGTCGCTGAGGTTGTAGTAGACCATGCGCATGCCGGAGGTCTGCGGCCTGTCGGGGTTGGACAGCCGCCCCACGCCATGCGGGCGCTGAATCGGCCCGTCCTCGCCCACGAAGACGAACTTCGGCGTGATCGGCGAGCGGTAGCCGTGCCCGGCGCTCCAGACCAGGCCGAGGTCAATCATCCGCTTGCGCGGCGACACCTGCTGCGCCATCAGGTCCATCAGCCAGACCGATCCGGGCCGCGGTGGCTCGTGGGTGCCGATCTGGTCGAGCGGGATCGCAAGCTCCGCCGACCAGCCGGTGCGCCCGGCAACGCCGGCGGCATACTTCCAGTCGGCGGGGATGCTCGTGTCGCCACCCGAGCCCGCCAGGTCACCCCGCATCAGGCTCCATGCGCCAACGGCATTGCCGGCGAAGGCGTAGAAGTAGTCCACGCCATTCTCTTCGCGGCCGGGGCGGATGACAAGCTCGAAGGCGTCATCCTTCCACCAGATGTGCTCGTGGCGGCCCGCCTCGAAGGTGGATCGCGGCGTCGGGTGCATCGGCGGCCGCTCGATGCGCACCGCAACGTAGAGGTTGCTCTCATCGTAACAGACGTACATGCCCACGGGTAGATCCGCGAGGTTGCCGGTGTCCACGTCGATGAAGCCGTCCACGCGGGAGGCGAAGTACCACTCGCGGTAGCCAACGTTCCCGTCAATAGTGGGGGCTTCGGGACGAGCGGGCGGGATCGGGACGACGGTCTGCCGTGCCCACCAGTCGGGTATGAGCGTAGGGGTCTCCGCGACCGGTTCGGCGTCCTGAGCGAATCCGGCGCAGGCGGTGATAAGAACAAGCGCGACGAGGGCGAGGGGGCGCATGGCGATTCTCCCGTTGCTGAGGCTGGGTGATGCGGTGCATTTCCCCGCGGGCGATGCAATGTCCTTGCGGTTGCACCACGACAGCGTCGTTGCCGCAGGAGCGCCTCCACTCCACGCACAGGAGTGTGCGTGCCACTGGAACGACCACGACAGCGACGCGCTCCGCACTCACCATTGACGACAGGGGCGCCTCATGTTGAGGCGCCCCTGATGGATGGTCCTGTATCGTCGCTCGGAGCTACTGCGGCGCATCGCCTGCCGGCGCGGCGGGCGGTGCGATGACCGCGTCCAGGTTCTCCTGCGCCTGCTGGAAACGCTGGCTGTCACGGTAGCGCTTCAGCTCATCGAGCAGCGTGCTCAGCCGGGTGATAAGCTGATCCAGCGCATCATCGCCCACGATCGCCTCGTAGACCTCGAACTCGCCCATGCCGACGGAGAAGTCCGAACCCCAGTTGCTGGTGATCTCGAGCTTGACCCACTCCGCCTCCACCGGCACGAAGTCGAAGCTCTGCTTGAGCGCCTGGCGGACCACAACGTAGGTCCCGATGGCCTTGTACGGCCCATCAGGGCCCTCCGTGGAGGCGGAGACGCGGATGTTCTTCACCCAGCGTCCGAGCCACTCGGGATCGTCGGTGACCGGGTCCACCACCACTCGGGTGATCAGCCGGCGCTGCGGCAGCTTGAAGATGATCCACTCGGGATTCTCAGGCGATGGCACGCTCTGGCTCGCCCAGCCATACGAGTCGGCGGGGGTATGCGACCCGACGACGTGCTTGCCATCGATGAGGTTCTGCGCCGACCATGCCGGGACCGGCTGGCCATTGGCATCAAGCGCCTGACTCGAGACGGCTACGATGGAGCCACCGTTCTCAGCGGCCACAAGGTTGGTTGTTCCGGCAATTGTCGGCTCCGCCCATGCCTGAGCGGCAAGGAGAATGCTCACCACACCGACTGCTGCAATCATCCGCAAACTGCGCATCATTGATCACTCCTGCTTCCGTCGCTGGCCCCGCTACCCTGGCGTCTCCGGGTTCTGAGGCACCGGGATAGTCTCCTGGAATACCATCTGTCCCCCGTGGTGTACTTCAATCGTGACGGTGCCCTGCGCTATCACCCGCAGGACCTTGCGCTCCCCCGGCTGCATCGGCCCTACCTCCTCGCGGAGCGTAGCGCCACTCTCGTCTCGCCACTGTACGCGGACCTGCTGATCGTCGGCCTCGCCCTGCGCCATCACGGCAACCTCGAAGCGCCGCACATTGGGCTGCTCAGGCCGATAGCCCGCGTCGAGATCCACCTCAACGCGTGGCGCCACCACTGCCGGCCCACCATTTGCCCCATCATCTTCGACAGTCCCACCGGGTTCGGGTTGCGCGGAATCATCGGGCTCCTCCTCCGGCTCCTCCTCAGGCGCCTCCTCCTCCGGCCCCTTCGACACAGATACGTCGATCGGTGTGCCCTTCTCCACTACCGAACCGGGGCGCGGCTCCTGCTCAAAGACGATGCCGGCAGGCTCGGTCGCGTGGAAGAACTCCTTGACTTCGCCCAGGGTCAGCCCCGCGGCCTCGAGCAGAGATGTGGCGCGATCGAGACGAGTGCCTGTGACCGCGACAACCGACACCGTCTGCCTCCCGAGGTTCATGACGAGGTCGATCTTCGAGCCGGCCTGCACCATCTGCCCCGGCACCGGCCGTTGTTCGATCACACGCCCCTCTGGCTGCGTGTCATCGTACTCGTTGGTGATATCTCCCACCACGAGGCCGCGCTCCTCGATGTCGCGCCGGGCCTCGATCTGCGTGAGGCCGCGGACATTGGGGACTTCCGCCATGGTCGGAGCCGCGTGCGGGTAGAATGCCGCCCTCGCCAGCCAGACCACGCCGACGATCACCAGCAGCGCCAGCAGCCCGACGCCGATCCCCGCGAGGGCCGCCGCGGCCGGACTCTGCTCAGGCTCCTCGCGACGCTGCACGGGTCGCGACGGCGCCTGCGGAGGCTCCTGGTACTGCGGCTGAGATACAGGCGGCGGGGTAGCCGCATAGGGCTGGCTGCTCCGTGGCAGTGCCATGGTGGCGTCCGGTGTCGGCTGCATGACGCCGGTCTGATCGAGGTCCATGCCGCGCTCAAGCTTACGTATGTCGGCGAGCATCTCATCGGCTGAGCGGTAGCGCCGCTGCGGGTCGCGCGACATGGCCTTCATGATGACATACTCAGCAGCCGGAGGGACCTCCGGGTTGACCGACCGCGGTGAAGGCGGCGTCTCGCGCAGGTGCTGCGCGGCGATGTCGGCAGCGCTTTCCCCATCGAAGGGCAGCCTGCCTGTGATGGCCTCATAGAGTGTGACACCGAGCGAGTAGATGTCCGACAGGGGCCCTGCTGGAGCCCCCTGCGCCTGCTCGGGCGAGATGTAGTGTGCCGACCCGAGGACCTTGCCATCTTCGGTCAGCCCCGCCTCACCGGCGGCGGCGGCGATGCCGAAGTCCGAGACCTTCGCGCGGCCATCATCGCTGAAGAGCACGTTCGCGGGCTTGACGTCCCGGTGGACGATCCCCTGCCGGTGGGCGTGCGCGAGGCCCTCACAGCACGCGATCCCGACCTCCGTGACCTTGTCGAGCGGCAACGGCGCGTAACGCTTGATGATCTCCTTGAGGTTGAGTTCAGGCAGGTACTCCATGACGATGTAGTACCGACCCTGATCCACACCGGTGTCGTAGATCTGAACGATGTTGGGGTGGTTGAGCTTGGCGGCGGCGTGTGCCTCACGGCGGAAGCGTGCGACCACGTCCTCCTGCCCGCTGAGGGCCGGCCGGAGGATCTTGATCGCTACCCGCCGATCCAGCGTGGTATCGGTGCCACGATAGACGAGCGCCATGCCACCCTCGCCTATCAGGTGGTCAACACGATATCTTCCGGCGACCAGGATACCCTCCACTGCTCTTTCACCTCGAGTTCTTAGCCGGCGCCCGAACGACTGAGCAGCAGCGCCATGACTTCTCTGACTATCGGCCCCGCGGTCTCTGCTCCCGCGCCGGCGTTCTCAACCACCGCGGTCACGACCACCTGCGGGTTGTCCGCAGGGGCGAAGGCAGTGAACCATGAGTGCGCCTGCCCGTGCGGGTTCTCCGCCGAACCGGTCTTGCCGGCGACCTTCAGCCGCCGGATCGAGGCCACCCCACCTGTGCCCTCTTCCACGACATTGACCATCATCCCTGCCACGATCCGCGCAGTCTCCTCGCTCACCGCACGCCCCACTTCGTTCCTGCGCCCGGCGGCTATGACCCGCCCCGAGGGCGACGCGATGCTCTTGACGAGGAACGGCTCGAGCGCCATGCCGCTGTTGGCGATGGCAAGCGTGGCGCGAGCAATCGCCAGCGGAGTGACAAGCGTCCTGCCCTGACCGAAGGCCGTCTCGGCGAGCAGAACCTGGCGGTTGGCGTCGGTGAACTCACCGATGGTCCCGGTTGACGATGGCATCGGGACTGCGGCCCGCTCCAGCAGGCGAAAGCGCTGAAGGTAGTCTGCCAGCTCATCCGCCGTGAAGTAGCGCCCCAATCTCGCGAAGGTCGTGTTGCAGGACACCTGCAGCGCCTCATCCAGCGTTACCTCGCCATGAGCGCGCGGGCATGTGACCTTCGCGCCATCTATCTCGTAGGAGCCTGTGCAGTCGAAAGTCGTTTCGCGCTCGACGCGCTGAAGGTCGAGCGTCATGGCGGCCGTGAATATCTTCATCACTGACCCGGGCGGGTAGAGGCCCTGCAGCGCCCGGTTGTACTCCGGCTTGCCGGGGTCCTCCTGGAACATCTGGAAGTCCCACTCCGATTGCAGCACCAGAGCCGGGTCGTAGGTGGGAGCGCTTACCATCGCCAGTATCGCGCCGGTCCGGGCATCGAGCGCGACAACGGCGCCCGCTTCGCGGCGCATCAGCCGTGTGGCAAGCCGCTGCGCCTCAGCATCCACGGTGAGATGAATATCATTGCCCTGCAGCGGGCCCTCAATGAACTCCGCCCACGGGCTTTCGTGCTTGCCGATGCCAAGCCTGGCGCTGCGCAGGCCCCACTGCAGGCCGCTGCGGTTGTTGTAGCCGGTGAGATGGCTGGTCGCCTCTCCCGCCGGGTATGTCGCCTGCCATCCGTCCGGGCCCTCCTCGACCTCGAGGATCGCCTCGCCCTCGCTGTCGAAGATCGCCCCCGGCTGGATATTGTTGAGACGCTCCTGCGCCCTGCTGTTGTTCGGATGTGCACGCAGCTCGGGCCCCCGGATCACCTGCCACCATCCCAGCAGCAGGCACATCGCCGCAAAACCGACGGCGGGGATCATCGCTACGCGCTTGATGTTGCGCCCGAGTTCGTTCAACTGAGCTCACCGCCGCGCAGATGCGGCGTGCAATCGCGCGCCACTGCCATCAGCAGCGCAAGGGCGATGAAGTTCACGATCACGGAGGTGCCTCCGTAGCTGACGAAGGGGAGGGTTATCCCCGTCAGCGGGATCAGCTTGATCACGCCACCGACGATGACAAGCGCCTGCAGGGAGAACACGATCGCGAGAGCCGACGCGAGCAGGGCGCCGAAGCGGTCGGTCGCTCGCCAGGCGATGGAGAAGGAGCGATGCGCGGCGAGTGCGAAGAGCAGCAGGATCGCCGTCGCTCCGAAGAGCCCCATCTGCTGAGCGGCAACCGCGAAGATCAGGTCGGTGCTGGCGGCCGGGATAGTCGCGCCGCCCGCGGTCGCGAAGCCGGTGCCCATCAGCCCGCCCTCCGCCAGCGCGAAGAGCCCCTGCAGTATCTGATAGCCGCGGCCGAGCGGCTCGCCCCACGGGTTCAGCCACATGTCAATGCGTGTCGCCACATGGGGGAAGAACGAGTATGCCGCGAATGCGCCGCCCGCGAAGAGGACGAATGCGATAAGAGCGTATGCCTTCCGGCCCGTGGCGAGATATGTCATCGCCACGAAGAGGCCGAAGAAAAGCACGGCGGCGCCGAGATCACGCTGGCCGACGAAGATCGCGAGAGAGAAGATGACCATCAGCAGCAGCGGCGCGATGTGCCGCAGTTTGGGCATCTGAAAGCCCGCCACGCGCCGCGTGTCCTCGCGCAGAAGGTCCCACCGCTCGGCGACGTAGCCCGCCAGGAATATGCACATGAGCACCTTTACAAGCTCCGACGGCTGAAATGAGAGCAGCCCGCCTACATCCAGCCACAGGCGCGCGCCACCATGCTCCACGCCGAAGACCAGCGTCAGCCCGACGAGGATCAGTGCGGCCAGCCCGCTGGTGTACTTCAGCCGCGCCAGATCACGGACATCCTCGATGAGGTAGTAGGCGGCCACCATCAGCCCCGAGCCGGTGAGCATCCAGATCAGTTGGCGCGAGGCCAGGCGCGGATCAAGCTGCCACAGCAGCAGAAAGCCGATACCAGACAGCAGTGCGAAGATCGGTAGCAGCCAGCGATCGCGGCGGGGGTCGGCGAGGTCGAGCATCATTGCCGCCGCGATGAATGCCCCCACCACCGCCAGCGGACGCGCCGCCTGCAGCACCGAGATGCCCATCCCGAGGCACACGAGCACCCCGCCCGCGCCGATGATCAGCGCGACGAAGAGCAGCAGCACAAGCTCGGTGCGGCGACGGTCGGGTATTGCGGTCACCTCATGAAGATTGAGCGGTCATGCGGCGGCGGCGGGCGACGGCGGCTTCAGCCGGCCCGGTACTCAAACACTGTGTTGCCCAACGCGATCCTATCGCCGCTCTTCAGTTCGACCTCGGCCTCCACGCGCTCGCCGTTGACGAACGTGCCGTTGGTGCTGCCGCGGTCCATCAACATCCGCCGGCCATCGCGCAGGCAGATGAGCGCGTGGCGGCTGGAGACGAAGCGATCGGCCAGTGGCAGGGAATTCTCATCGCTGCGGCCCAGTGTCACGGCAGCGCTGAGCGGCAACTCCTGCCCGGGCTGCCGAGAGGCGTCCTCACTCTCCAGCACGCGCAGGTGTGGCGCTGCAGGCTGCACAGCTTCAGCCGCCGGCCGCGGCTCGGGTTCAGGCTCCGGCAGCGGCTCGGGCTCGGCTGCTGGCTGCGGTTCCGGCGCCGCCGCAGGTTGCTTCTCACGCAGCAGATCAACCACCGGCTGATGGAGCGGCGCTGGTGGTGCTGCCGGTTCGGGCTCAGGCTCAGGGACCGTCTCCACGAGAGGTGCCTGTACGGGTGGGACGACAGGCGGCTGCTCCTGCCGCACCGGCGCGGAAGCAGGTGGCTGCGGTCGCGGTCGAACAGGCGGCCGCGCCGAAGCAGCGGCGAGCCGGCCGTTCGCACGCCCGCGCCCTGCAATCACTTCATCTACACCGGTGCGAGCAGAATCCGCCGCGAGTTGCTTGATGATGCCCCTGAAGACCATCAGCACAAAGACGTAGAGCGCGGCGAGCATCAAATACTTGCCGATGGTCAGGACTATGCTCAGATCCAACAGAACACCTCCAGCGCTCCGGTACCCGAAGCCTGTGCAACGACCCTATGCGCACCCGACGCGCCATTCATCCTAATCCGGCCTCCGGAAGCGCATCTGCACCAGGCCGACCTCGATGAGGTCGCCGTCGAGGAGAAAGGCCTCCTCGACCTCAGTGGTGTTGAGGAAAGTCCCGTTACTGCTGCCGAGATCGCGCAGCAGGTAGCCGCGGTAGCTCCACTGTATCTCGGCATGCCGCCGCGATACCGCCGGTTCAGCCAGCACGATCTCACAGTCCGGGTCGCGACCGATGACCGCATGGGCGTATACGACGAAGCTCTCATGCCCCGCCTGCCCCGCGACCACCTGCAGTTGCGCACCCGGAGCCTGTTCGTCCAGCGTGTGCTCGATTGCCAGGCGGCCGTCGCGGCCACCGCCTTCGATCTGCACCGTCACTCCGCCGCCGTAGGCCCAGCCTTCCTCGTCGGCGTATAGCTCCAGGTGGCGAGCGATCTGTCTGGCCACCTCGTCCACCACATCGCCCATGTGCGAGAGGTCCCGATCTCCGAGCCTCACGATGAACCGGTTCGGCACGTAGGGGACGTCCATCCCCAGCAGGCGCCCCTCTGTCATTTCGTTCTGCAGGCGGCGCGCGATCTCCATCGGGTGGATAGCGCCGCCGTCGACGCGTGCAAGCCCCCCGTCAATCGCGGATGACAGTGCATTCTCCAGACGACTGAGGAAAGACAGCTTCATCGCCTCCAGCGCCGATTATAACACGCATATCACCGCAGCGCCAATGCCACGGAGCAGCGACAGAGGCCGCCGTGGCGGCCTCCTCAGTTGCCGCGCGCGACGGTCACAACCGCCTCGACCACACGCCGCCCCAGTTCGCGGGCGCCTGTGGCGTCGATCGAGGGGAAGCAGGCGCGGGCGGACCACTCTCCGGCGCCGAAGGCCTCGCCGGGCGTGAGAATGACTTTCCAGCGTTCTGCCAGAGCAGCCAGCAGATCCCACAGCTCATGACGCCGCAGCGCCACCTCAAGTTCCGGCCCGCCATGCGCCCGCGCGACCTCGCGCAGGTCTATGACGGTGCTGTAACGGCTACTCGGCCCACTGACCCAGCCCGGTTCGGGCAGCCCCAGCCCCTCGTACAGCGCCGCAACACGCTCCCGAAGCTCTCCGCGCACCCAGCCGAAGTAGCGCGCGCTCTGCGGATCGATGACGTCATACGCCGCGCAGAGGCATGCCAGCACCTGCAGCGGCGTAGAGAGCCCGCTCATGTGCGTGAAGCTCACGCCGCGGCTGTCGGCGATGACGCGCTCGGCCAGCGGCATCTCCGCGGGCTCCATCGCGCGGCGGCAGTAGCGGTCGTCGGCGTTCTCGCGATCCTCAGCGGCAAGACCGGCCAGCGCCTGCTGCGCGGCGCCCTCGGGGTGGATGAGGACGGTGCCGATGCGCATCCCCGCGAGGCCAAAATCTTTCGATACGCTGTAGATGCCGATGGTATTGTGCGGCAGGCGCCCGATCTCGGTCTCCCCCGGCTCGTCAAGGAACTGCGCGTAGACATAGTCGGAGACAATCGGCAGTCGCGGATTTGCCGCCACCGCGCGCTCGAGGGCATCGAGGCTGCCGGCGTCCGTCGGCACCGGCACGGGATTGCCCGGCGAGACTGTGATCGCGAGAGTGATGGCCGGGTCATCAAGCTTGCGCAGTTCCTCCGGTGACGCCGCCCAGCCGGTCGCGGGATCGCGGTAGATCGGCACCACCTCACAGCCAAGCTGGCACTCGACGAGGTCGCGCAGCGGCTCGTAGGTGGGCCACCACATCGCCACTCGATCCCCGGGCTTGACGAGACCATTTCGGCCGAGCGTGGAGGCGACCATGGCGATGCCGGTCGTGGCGCCCTCGCAGCCGATGACCTGGAATTGCGCCGCCAGATCCGCATCACCCATAAAGAGCAGCGGGGCGAGGTAGCGCGTAACGATCGGCTGAACGAAGTCGAGAGTCGGCGGTGTCGCGTATGCGCGGCCCGCGACTGCCTCGGTGAATTGATACACGATTCGGTCGCGGGAGCGCTCCGGAAATACCTCATCGGCCAGCCAGTTCCAGACCTCGGCGAGCAACTCGCAGCCATCGCGAAGACCAGGATCTGCTGCGGCGATGCGCTCGGCAAACTGCGCGAACTGCTCGGCGTGAGGCGCGGCGGGGTCGAGCGTTAGCGCCACCTCGCCATCATCGGGCGGAGCGGCGGGCGCCGCGGCAGCGTAGAGCCCCAGAACATGCCACGCGTTCAGGACGCGCCGAAGCTGCCAGTTCGCCGCACCGCGCGATGCATCAAGCAGTTGGAGATCATCACGCTGCGACCGTGCGGCGTGCTCGAGCAGCACGTCCCGCAGAAGGAACGGGCTCTTGGTGGAAACCTGCGACTGCACGTGGCACTCCTCCGATGCGCGCAGTGGTGCGCGCCAGCATGCGGGTGGTAAAAACATAGTGTAACGCCCGCCATGCAGCGGGTCAACAGGGGCGGGAGTAGATGCGAACTTTAGACGGCATTCGCGCGTCTATTTCATTGAACAACGACGTCTGGCGGTCATGAGACAGGTTTACAGCGCCCTCCGGGCGTGATATACTTCAAATGCGCACATTGACAAGTGGTGGGGGCGATCGGCATCGACGGATAGGCTGTGAGTCGGGGCTGCGAGCCGAGATCTCCGGTATCTCGTTAATCCCGGAACCCTAATAACTGCCAACAACGAACTGGCACTCGCGGCTTAATTGCCGTGACGTCCGCCTGACTTCCCGCCGATCGGGTCAGGGCCGGGCGTAATTGGATCGGCCGAAGCGTGCGCCTTTGCTCGATTAGCGCACGGGGGTAGCAGAATCGAGCTCTCCGTAGTGGACCCCGCGCCCGGGGGCCGCCTCGGATAAGAAAGCGGGCGCTACGCTCGTAGATGCTTCGGACACCCCTGTTCGGACGCGGGTTCAATTCCCGCCGCCTCCACCACTTGTCAATGGCAAACAGGCACTATCCGCGATGCGGCCCGCCATCTGTAGATGGCGGGCCGCCCGTCATTTCCGTTGCCGGTCAGGCGGACTCTGAGGATGCTATCAGATCGCGGACGGTGGTCTGGTCGTACACCTCCAGCACCGCGTCCCGCGCCCGCTCCCACATGTGATGGAAGGGGCAGTTCCCCTGCAGTTCACAATGAGCGGTGTCCATCATGCAGTGCACGGGCACGAGAGGTCCCTGGATGTAGCGGATGATCTCGCCCACCGTGATCTGCCGCTCGGCATTGGCAAGCATGTAGCCGCCCTCTTTGCCGCGCTTCGAGTCGATGAAGCCACCCGCCTTGAGTTGCGCCAGAATATTCTCCAGAAAGCGTGGCGGGATGGCCTGTGCCTCGGCAATGTCGCCGCTCTTGATCGGCCAGTCGCTCTCCCTGAGTGTGATCTCGTAGATCGCCCGCAACGCGTACTGGCACTTCTGTGAGAGTATCACCACAGTGCTCCTTCCAGATCATTACGTCTGCCTCGATAGCTCGCGATGCCAGGCAAGCGCGCCATCATAAACACTGTAAACCCATGTAACGTTCCCGCGCTGGGCGCGGTTGATGTAGATCCCACCCGACGCCTTGCGCATTTGTGCATCAATCCGCTAAACTCCTCCAAGTACCCAGGGATAGTCATAAGGTGGGAAGACACCCGAAATGAGAATCAAGCTGCTCGGCTGCGGTGTATTTGAGCCGGAGCTTTACGCGCTTGTCCCACATTCACCCCACGAAGTTGACTTCGAGCCGCTCGAGGCCGGACTGCACGAGTACCCGAACAAGCTCCGGGAGTGTGTGCAGGAGGCCATCGATCGTGCCGCGGCAGAGGGCTACGATGCGGTCGCGCTCGCGTACGGCCTCTGTGGTCGCGGCACGTCGAATGTCGCTGCCCGCGGCATCACCGTCGTCATACCTCGGGTCCACGACTGCCTCACGCTCTTCCTCGGCTCACGCGAGGAGTATCGCCGGCAGTTTCGCGAGCACCCCGGCACCTACTACATCACCCCCGGATGGTACTCGCGCAAGATGGGGATGGACCAGACGGGGCGGCCGCGAGCGTGGAGCCTTGACCCGCGCGACCATCCGCGCTGGGATGAGCTTGCCGAGCGCCATGGGGAAGAGGCCGCCGAGGAGATCATCACTTTCCTGGGAAGCTGGAAGCGCAACTATACGCGGGTGGCGGTGATTGACACCGGCTGCGAGGGCGTGGAGGAGTGCATGGGGCTGGCGGAACGTATGGCCGACAGCCTCGACTGGTGCTGCGAGCAGCTTCGCGGCGACACCTCCATGCTGCGCGACCTGGTGATGGGCGAGTGGGACGCTGAGCGCTTCCTCGTGCTGCGGCCGGGGCAGCGCTCGGAGGCGAGCGGCGACGACCAGGTGCTGATCGCGGTCTCCCCGGGCGCGCCTGGCGCTGAGGGGCCGATCCTCGATGCGCTGGTGGGCGGCGTAACGGGGGCGCTGGGCGAGCGCTCCGGCCTGGGGCTGGGCATTGACGCGGGCGGCACCTACACAGATGCGGTCATCTACGACTTTGCCGCCGGCGAGGTGCTCACTAAGGCCAAAGCGCTCACCACGCACTACGACCCCCTGATCGGCATCAGCAATGCCATTGACGCCCTCGAGCAGCAGTTCATCCCCCTCATTGGGATGGTCGCGCTCTCCACGACCCATGCGACGAATGCGATCGTGGAGGATCGCGGCGGGCAGCCCGGATGCATCATCCTGCCGCACGATGGCTTCGATGAGACGCGTGTGCTGTGGCCGCACAGGGCGATCGTTGGCGGCCGGATGAGCATCGGCGGCGACGAGCTTGTCGCGCTGGATGAGGATGAATGCCGCAAGGCGGTGCGGCGGCTGCTCGCAGAGGGCGTGGACGCCTTCGCGGTCTCTGGCTACGGCAGCACCCGCAACCCCGCGCACGAGCTACGGCTGCGCGAGATCATCGGCGAGCAGTGCGATCTGCCGGTCGTCTGCGGGCATGAACTCTCGGGGCGGCTGAACTTCCTCAGCCGCGCGAACACCGCCGCGCTGAACGCCCGACTGCTGCCGATCATTGACCGGCTGCTGGTGGCCACGCGCCGGGCGCTGGAAAAGCGCGGCATCGGCGCGCCCCTGATGATCGTCAAGGGCGATGGCTCGCTGATCAACAATGAGACGGCCCGGCAGCGCCCGGTGGAGACGGTTCTATCGGGGCCGGCGGCGAGTGTGCTGGGCGCAAGGCATCTTGCCGATCGCGATGACGCCATGATCATAGACGTCGGCGGCACCACCACGGATGCCGCGATCATCTGCGACGGGCGAGCACGGCTCTCGCCTGAGGGGGCGCGGGTGGGCGGCTGGCAGACCTCGGTGGAGGCGGTGCGCATTCGGACGACGGGCCTCGGCGGCGATAGCGCACTCGACTTCGATGCTGACCGTCGACTGCTGGTCGGCCCGCGCAGGGCGATCCCGCTCTGCTACGTCTCGGCATCCGGGCTGGCGGACGTGACGGCCGTGCTCGAGCGCGTAACGCGCTGCGACGATCTCGTCTTCACCTGCGCGATGTCGCTGGACTTCCTCCTGCCCGGGCCGATGATCGAGCACCGGAACCTCACGGACGCTGAGGAGCGACTGCTGGAGGCGCTTGAGGGCGGTGCGATCAATCGCGGCGATCTCGCGGTGCGGCTGGGGCTCGCCTCGCCGAGGCTGCTCAACATCCGCGCGATGGAGGACCGCGGTGTCATCGCGCGCAGCGCTCTCACGCCGACGGACCTGCTGCACTTCACCGGCGACTTCATGGCCTGGGATGCCGCCGCGGCGAAAGCCGGCGTGGAGGCATTCGCGCTTCTCTACGGCTGCGACAGCGCGGAGCTTGTGCGGAAGCTGTGGGCGCGCATCATCCGCCGGCTCGCGCTGATGGCGATCTCGGAGGAGCTTGGCGGCGACACCGACCTGGAGACTGAGGCAGAGAGCAGTGAAACGCTGGCGCTGCTGGTCGAGCGCCTGCTGGCAGCCGATGGCGCGGAGGCGCTGGGGCTGGTCGCGCAGTATAGGCGGCCGATCGTGGGCATCGGCGCGCCGGCGCATGCGTTCCTTCCGCCGCTGCAGGCGTCACTGGGGGGCGAGGTGCTGGTCCCCGAGCACGCCGAGGTGGCTAACGCCGTCGGGGCGATAGTGAGCCACGTGGCCGCCTCCGAGGTGGTCGCGGTGCGGCCGAGCGAGTATGATGCGTTCACCGTGTACGCTCCGGGCGGCAGGCGGGAGTTTGAGAGCCTGACGGATGCGGCCGCGTACGCCGCCGAAGAGGCCTCACGGACGGCGCGACAGCGGGCACTGGCGGCAGGCGCTACTGAGCCGCGTGTTGAAGTGGAAGTGGATCGCCGCGTGGGTAGGATCTCCACCGGCGAGGAGCAGTTGATTGAGGTCAATGTTCGCGCCACGGCGGTGGGTTACCCTACGGTGGCCGCGGCAACCTGAGCCGGACGCAGATGAGGTGCTGCAGATGGATGCGTCAGTGTTTGCGAAATGGTCTTCTCAGATAGAGGAGTTGATGGCGGGCAACCTCGAGCGACTTGTGCGCGAGGCGCTGGGGGAGTTGATCGAGGCCGGGGAGTTCGAGCTGCTGTCCCACCTGATGCTGACGGGGCCGGAATTTACCGCGCGGCGGATGACCGATGCGCTCATCAAGGTCGGTCGCTTTGAGCCGCTGATTGCCGGCGCCTGCCTGCGCAGAGAAATCAGACGCGGCGGGCAGCACGCCGGCGGCGCACTGGGGAGCAAGGCGATCTTCCGGGATTTCGAGGCGCCTGAGGCGGGTGAGCCGGGGGTGCCTGAGCATATCATGGAGGAGGCGGAGGCGATCGCAAGCCACGCCAACCAGGCGCGACGAATCGCCGCCCAGCGCGAGGCGCAGCTTGATCGCGATCCCGTCCGCCAGCACATTGTGGACCGTCTCGGCGAGTTGCTGAACACCTCGGAGGATGCGATGGAGGCAGTGATCGCCATCGCTCGGACGTCGGTCTTCGAAGAGACGGCGCGCTCCGCGGGCATGAAGCTCGGCAACAACAAGATCGTGATGGGCCGGATCAGCCGCGCCGGTCGCGTTGCGGACATGGTCGCGGTCGGTGACGCCTCAGGCTCTCAGGCGGTCAAGACGATCATTGCTCGTAGCCTCGCATCGGCGATGCCGGAAAGCTCGGACCCGTCGTACCGGGCGGCGCTGGAGTACGTCGCCGACCACCATCCGCAGGAGGCCGTGCAGCGCGCGGCACGGAAGGCTCTGGGGCGGTAGCGTTCTTCATCGGTCGAATCGGTTCGACTCCCCGAAAGGATACCCGCAGTGGACTACCGCAGCAGATGGCAACAGAGGCGGCGCGAGCGTGCAGTTCGCCTGCGCCTGATCCTGATCGTGGCGGCGGTGATTGCGGCGGTGTTCGCGATCATCTCCACGCGCGGCGTGGCAAGGCCTGCGCCCGCGGGGTACCAGCTTCTGCGGCCGGATATCTGCTGGCTCGCCGCCATCGAGGACGGGATCCTCGTAACCACCCGCTCCGGCATGCTCATCAAGCTCACGCCGGATCTGGCGCCTGCCGAGAACGGCTGGAGCGAGCCCTACACGAGTCCTGCCGGGTTGTGGGGCCGCGCTGCCGTGGCAGATGGCAACGCGCTGATCGGTGGCGCCGATGTGCGGCTTCGGGCGATCGATCTCACTACCGCACTTGCCACCTGGGAAGTTGAAGTCGGCGGCGCGGTGCCGGGAGTAACGGTGTCGGGCGGCGAAGTGTTCTTCGGTTCGGACCTTCCGGCCATCTTCTCTGTCACAACCGCCGGCGTCCGTCGGTGGAGCAGGCCGCTCGATGATCACTCGGCCTCGCCTCCGCTGGTGACCGACGATGCCATCATCACCGGGACTCTGGCCGGGCAGGTGTGCGCGCTGGACCGCCGTGACGGGTCACTGCTATGGTGCCTGGAGACAGGCGCACCGATCTTTGCCCCGCCGCGGATGGGCCCGAGCAGCATCCTGGTGGGCGACGACGCCGGGCTGCTCCACAGCGTCACGCCGGCTGGCGACCTGCTCTTCTCGCTGGAGATGAACGGTGTAATACGACACGCCGCGGGCATCAGCGGCGGCGTGCTGGTGGTGGGCGATAGTTCGGGCCTGCTCTTGCGCATCAACCCGGCGGATATGACCGAGATCTGGCGGCGGCGGCTTCCGGGGCCACTCGCGGCCGAGCCTGTGATCGTGGGCGATGTCGTCTGGGTGGGAGCGGGCGAGCACCTGCTCGCGCTGAGGGTGGAGAGCGGCGCCACTATCTGCGAACGAGTCGCCGAGGCGGAAACGAGTGATGTCATTGCCGCGCACGGACGCATCTACTGGGCGACCACAAACGGCCGGGTTCGCGCCGTCAACTGCGATGATTGAACCGGCAGCGGATTGGCGGTAGCAGATGTCCCAGCCGATGCCGCAGACGAGCACAACTCAGCTCAGCCGCCGCAACTTCAAGGTCGGCGTCATCAACGGCGCGTTCTGGCTGCTGGCCCGAGCGCTGACCGATCCCGACACCGTGCTTCCAGCTTTCGCCGTCGCACTGATGGGCGACAACCCGATCTACGTCGGGCTGCTCGTATCGCTGGTGAGCGCCGGCTGGTTCTGGCCCCCGCTGCTGATGACCACCACGATGGCGACGCGGCGCGACCGCCACGTCTACTACAAAGTCTCCGCGATCATCCGCCTGCTCTCGGTAGTCGGGCTCTGGGCGGCCGCGCGCTATCTCGCCCCGGAACGTCCCGCGCTGGCCTTCGTGGCGGTGAGCGTAAGCTACCTGGCGTTCACCTCCGGCGGCGGCATCGGCCTGATACCTTTCATGTCGGTCGTCACCGACTCGATCACCGCCTCCCGCCGGGGGCGCTTCTTCGCCATGCGCTTCTTCTTCGGCGGGCTGATGGCGTTCGGCGCGGGATTCTGGATCAGGTGGCTGCTGAGCGAGGACAGCGGACTGGCCTTTCCCGCCAACTACGCCTATCTGTTCCTCGTCGCGGCTATAGTGGCGGCAGTCTCGCTTGTGGCATGGTGGGTAGCGTGGGAGCCAGCACACAAGATCGAGACACGGGCGCTCCCACTGCGCATCCAACTGCTGAGGGGTCTGCGGAGGTTGCGGCGCCTGCCGGTCTTCCGGCGCCTCGTCGGCACGCGCCTGATGATGTCGGCATCGTACGGGCTGGTTGTGCCCTTCCTCATTCCCTATGCCTATGAGAACCTGGGCATGGTGGAGGCGATGGTCGGCGTCGCTCTGGCATCGCGCGTGCTCTGCTACTCCATGTTCAACATCCTCTGGAGCCGCGTCTCGAGCCGCTACGGCAACCGCATGCTGCTGATTACATCCGGGGTGCTGCATCTGCTGGCGATCCTGATGGCGCTGATGACGCCGCTGTTGCCACCGGTGCAGACCGGTCAGTTGCTGGGGCTGGAGTTCAGCCTGCCGCTGATCGTGCTGATGATCATCTTCGGCGCGCTGGGGGCGGCCGATTCGGGGCAGCAGACGGGGCAGAGCGCGTATCTGCTGGAGTACGCACCCGAGCGGACGCGTCCGGTCTATCTCGCCACTTACTATCTCCTCGCGCTGCCGGTATCGTTCATGCCGCTCGCCACGGCACTGCTGATAGGCCAGGCGGGGCGTTACAGTCTCGTCTTCGGATTGGGGCTGCTGGCGGCGGCGATCAACGTCGTGCTGTATACGCGGCTCGTTCGCCTCGATGGCGACGAAGCCACCGAGGCGCCATCGTCCTGACCGAGCAGCGACCCGTCCCCGTCGCCAGGATCAAAGAAAAGCCGCCCGACGATTGACGCCGGGCGGTTGCTCGACCGCGGGGTGTGACCTGGTGAGACGAATGATTCGCTACGCCCACGGCGAGCAGTCACTCTGATTGAGCTGCTGTATGCGCATTAACGCTCGCCACTATGGATCGTTTCGGTCATTTTACGTTAAGTTTTCGTGAAGAAGCTGATGTCAGGGCTCGATGTGCAGGAGGTCCTCGTCGGTGCCCTCGCCGTCTGCAACCAGCCACTGCCGCACAATCTCAAGCGCTTCGTCTCGGCTTAGTGTTCGCCCGGAAAGCTGTCGGCGCAGTTCGGACAGGCTGCGCGACCGCACGTTCTGCCCGGCCAGCGAGCGCTGCAGGTGCGTGAGCACATCATCGCCCAGCAGCGGCATGAGCGCGCGCGCGCCCATGTCTTCGGGCATCCGCACAAGCTGCGCCAACTTGCGCACCGTCTCGCCCCGGTGGGGCAGCGAGCGCAGATAGTCGGCGAGAGCCCGCTGGTTGGCCGGTGAGCGCAGCGCACCGACATACTCCTGCACTCCCCGCGCCGCGAGATCACTGACTTCCTCCGGGGCCCGCAGATGGATCTCCTCCCCCAGCCGCAGACCGCAACTGGGGCATACCGGCCGCGTTTCAAGCTCCTGCGATAGAGACAACTCGCGGCAACGCTTGGCAAGTTCGCGCTCGATCTGATCGTTGACCGCGCTTAGATCGTGCTCGACCTCGATATCGAGCCGGTCCAGCGCCGAGAGCACTCGCATCTCGGGCGTCGCGCGCAGGGTGTTGTACGGCTCGAACTCCGATGCCCGGTAGACCGCGTTGTGCCACGCGCTGTAGCGGCGCTTGTAACGGGCGAAGAAGACCTGTGCGAGCCGGACGATTGTCTGCTCCTCCCCCACCGCCTCTTCGCCCGCGTCAATCGTCGCCAGCAGCCGATCGCGCAGTTCCGCGATGTCCGAGTCCTCGGGCAGCCAGAGGTCCTCGTCCTTGAGATACTGCCGCAGCGCGACGATCTGCGGCGCAACATCCTCGGCGAAATGCTCCAGCAGTTCAACGACCCGCAGCAGGTCGCGGAGCTTGCTGACGCCGTTGGTGGTATCGAGGTACGGGTCGGCGCCCTCGATCAGATTCGCCAGGCCTTCGGCGGGGTATGCAGCCGGGTCTATCAGATTGAAGAAGCGTTCGACGTGCCCCAGTGCGCTGAAGGTCTCGCGCCAGACGGTCTGCGGCTGGTCGAGCTGGCCGCGCAGCTCATCTATCGCCGCGCGCAACTCCCCGATCCGCTCCAGCCACTCCTCCCGCGCCTCGATCAGCGCCTCCCAGATGATCGCCTGGGCGGCGTGGTCGGGGTTGGAGATGGCCTGGTCGAAGACGATGCGCGTGAGGCGCGAGAGCTTCTGCCAGTGCTCGTAGGAAAGCAGCGCCGGCCGCGCCACCATCTGCAGATGCCGGGCGATCGGCGTCGGGATGTCGGCAAGCTGCACCGGCGTCTCATGCTCATCGAGGGCCATCAGGTGGCCACGGCGGATGAGCGAGGCGATGAGCAGCTCAAAGAGCTCCGGCGGCAGGCCAAGCTCTGACTTCAGGAGATGCTCCGCGAGATCGGCGCAGACGAGCGGTCGGCCCCGCTGCGTTTCAGGGGTCTGGTCGCGCGCGCGGATACGCTGCATGACCTCGTCGGCGGCTGCCGAGCGCGCGATGTCGAGCAGGTAGGTCGGCCCCTCGGGAGTGTCCTCCCGTCGCGCGACGCCCAGCGGAATCATGAAGGCCTCGATCAGCGTCCCGAGGCGCGAGTCGGGCTCAGGATCGGCGTAGCCGGGCCGGATGAAGCGGTCTATGAGCAGGTCTATCTGGCGGCGCGCTGAGAGGAACTGCCGCGGGGCGATCCGCGCGAACTCCGGGAAGACGCGCTCGAGCGACCACGCGGCCATCGTGCTGATGGCGCTGCGCCAGTCTCCATCCATCGCGGAAAGCTCGGCGCTTGAGACCGCCTCGCCGAAGGCGCTCTCGACGGTCCCCTCGTAGTAGGCGGCTCTGACGACATCGGCAACCTGTGCGCCAAGCCGCGCCTCTTCCTCCTCAAGGCGCTGCAGGAGGCCACGCTCCTGTTCGAGGCCTTTGCGCTGGCTCAGAAGCAGCCTGCAGGCCGCGCAATCGCGCAGGGCATCAAGCTCCCGTTCGTGCAGTGAGCGCGGGATCCAGCACAGCACCGAGGCGGACCAACGCCCTGCCATCGCCCCGTCGGTTATCTCGCGCCAGCGAGAACGCTGCTGGTCGGCCGAGGTGAGCGTGGCGATGTACAGGTGTACGTTCGCGAGGTTCGCCGGCTCCGAGAGCTCCTGCACGCGGCGGTCGATCTCAAGCTCATCGAGCTTATGCACAGGCGCCAGTGAGGCAGATGCCGCCCGCGCGGTGTTGCGCCAGTGTACCTCAAGCAGCGTCTCCTCCTTCAGTTCACCCAGTGGGATCGTGGGGCCGGCGTAGGCGATCGCCGTCTGCATCAGTCGCGGGTCATCACGCGAGATGCCCTCACGCGCGAGTGACAGGCGCTCGCGCAGGGTGTCGCCAATCGGCGTATGCACCTCAATGTAGTAGACGTCCTCCGCCTCTTCGCGCCCGCGCCTCACCTCGACGAAGCGGCCGTGCAGACGTGCGGCCTCCAGCACTTCGCGCACCTGCGCTCTGTCCGCGACCGGCTTACCCTCGGCGTCCATGCCGAGCGCCTGCCACAGATCGTCCTCGCCCGGCCAGAGGTTGGCGAGGCGCAGGGCTGTGAGCGCGCGGATGACCCGGCGGAGCAGATCGGCCTGCGCCGGCGCCACCTCCGCGCCATGCGCTTCGTAGTACTCCAGCGCCTGACCGAGGTAAGGCGCCGCATCCGGGTTGGAGCGAAGCTGCGGCTGCAGCAGGTCGAAGACCTCAGGCAGCCCGAGCGGCTGCAGATGGGTGCGCTCCGCGAGAAGGCCCGACTCCTGTGCGGCGCGCAGCACCAGCAGCAGGCCGTCCGCGCGCCCCAGCACCCGTGCGGCAAGCTCTTCGGCAGCGTGTGCCGCCTGTGGGTGCAGAGGGAAATGCTCGATGAGCGCGTCGGCATCGGCGGCCTCGCCGAAGGCGCTCTCATGCGCCGCCACCATCTGCTCAAGCGCCTCATCGGACGCCTCGCCGGCGGCGGGACGCAGCGCGTGGGCGACCACCGAGCGCATGTGCGCCGCGGAGAGCGACAGGCCGCCACGGTAGAGATCAGAGATGCGGCGGGCGAGCGAGGCCTCCATCCCGGGGATCTCGCGCAGCGGCATCTCCATCGTGGCTACCGTCCAGATCGGCGCGATCTTGCCGCGATGGGCGAGGAACTCGAGGAAGACGAGATCGCCCTGCATGGCTTTGTCGTCCACCGAGGAGAGGAAGTCGCCGAGGTCGTCTATGAGGTAGAGCACGCCCGAGAGGCGCTCACCATCAACGATCTCCAGCAGCCGCGCCATCCGCTCCACGCGCGACTGCCGAAAGTCGAGGGGGTAGTTGATCGACTGCGCGAACTGGTGTCCGATGCGCACGGCGGCTTCCTCGTCGCGCTCGCGCAACTGCTCCCACGTCTCGCCGCGGGTGGAGCGGTCGGCGGTATACTCATCAAGGTCATCAGCGAAGCGCGGGACGACGTGGCGCTCGATCAGCTCGAGGGCGTACGAGTGCTGTGAGAGTGGCACCACGATCTCGTGGGGAGGCCGGCGCAGCTCCCACTCGGCCCGCTCAAAGATGATGTCCTCGAGCAGCTCCTCCCGCCCGGAGTGCTCCTCCAGCGGCAGCGGCACCACCAGCAGCGGGGCCATCTCGTGGATGGCTTTGAGATGATCGGCGAACTGCCGCTGCCTGCGGGCGAGACGTTTGCGGGCATCCGGCGCGCCGGCGAGCAGCAGCAGCGTGGCGAGCAGGTGCGACTTGCCGGCACCCGCAGGACCGGTGATGAGGAAGCCCTCGCCCTTGCCGTCGCCGGAGGAGAGGCGTTCGAGCATCGGGCCGACGGTGCCCAGCAGTTCGGGATCGTCATGGGTGTAGGCGGAGAGGATATCATCGAGCCGATCAACAGCCGCCTGATCGGGCTCACCGAGCAGGCGTCGCCGCATGGCCGCGGCATCATCAAGCTCGAAGCTGTCCTGCAGGCCCTCGATTGTGAGGAGATCGGAAAGTGTCATCTATTCCCGGCGGGTCTGACCCGCCCGAGGCTCGTCCGGAGCCGAGGGTGATTTCGCTTACTGCTTGCGGAGCCGGAACTGCTGACGTGCCTTACGGCGCCCGGGTTGCGTCTGAGGTGCGCTCATTCTGCTTCGGGAGGCGGACTCCTCCAAGGATGGCCACGGGCGCGTCGAAGACTGCGTCCCGCGGCCGACCGTCGTCGCCTTATTCGCGCCGGTCGCACTCTTCTCCTCCGTCGCTCGACTCGCCTTTACCCCTCGCGACGGCGCAGGGGCCACAACGCCAACGACCGGGCGAGCAGGGAAGCTCGCCCCTCCTGACGACGGACGACAGACGGGTCCCGCCCGAAAACGGGATGCCACGCAAGCGAACTACGACCGCGGCGCTTCGCGCTGCCCCCTACGAGGGCGCGAGGGCCACAACGCCAACGACCGGGCGAGCAGGGAAGCTCGCCCCTCCTGACGACGGACGACGGACGGGTCCCGCCCGAAAGCGGGATGCCACGCAAGCGGACTACGACCGCGGCGCTTCGCGCCGCCCCCTGCGAGGGCGCAGGGGCCACAACGCCAACGACCGGGCGAGCAGGGAAGCTCGCCCCTCCTGACGACGGACGACGGACGACGGACGACGGACGGGTCCCGCCCGAAAAAGGGATGCCACGCAAGCGAACTACGACCGCGGCGCTTCGCGCTGCCCCCTACGGCAATACCGCGCACCACCCGCACGTGAAGGCAAGGTCCCTAAGGGGGAGGTGAAGCTTCACCAACCGCGAAAGAAGCGAAGTGACGTGAGGCGCAACAGGCGGTCGTTCGTCTGGAGGCTTTCAGGGAGGTACCGGAGCATGCTCTCAGTGGCCATCTGCGGCGCGGGAGGGCTCGGCAGACGCCACGCCGAGAACTTTCGACTGATCCCCGATACGCAAGTCACGCTGATCCACGACGCCGTGCCCGAGGCTGCAAGCGCACTGGCAGATCAACTCGGCGCCCGCGTCGCCGGTAGCGAGTCCGAAGTCTTCGGTGATGACATTGACATCGTCGTCATCGCCACGCCCACGCCGCTGCACGCGTACTACACAATCAAGGCCGCGGAGGCGGGCAAGCACGTCTTCTGCGAGAAGCCGATGTGCCGGACGCTCGCGCAGGGCGAGGAGATGCTTGCGGCAGTCGAAGAGGCCAGCGTCACCTTCATGGTCGGCCACGTGCTGCGGCTCTTCCCGCAGTATGCGCGCGCACATGACCTGATCGTGGCGGGCGAGATCGGTGAGGTCGGGGTGGCGCGCACCAGCCGCATCAACACCATGCCCTCAGGCCGCGGAAGCTGGTTCCAGGACTACGCCCTCTCCGGCGGAGTCACGCTTGACATGACCATCCACGACTTCGACTGGCTGCTGTGGACCTTCGGCCCCGCCGAGCGCGTCTACTCGGTGGGCGCCCATCAGCACATGCCGCTGCTGGATTACGCCCTCACCACCATCCGCTTCGAGAGCGGCGCGATCGCTCACGCGGAGGGGAGCTGGGCCGACACAGGCGCATTCCGCACCAGCTTCGACATCGCCGGCAGCAAGGGCCTCCTGCGCCACGACAGCACACAGATGGCGACGCTCACCGTCCAGCGGCGCGGGGTGCAGGAGGGCGTGGCCGGTGTCCAGGTGCCGGAGAGCCCTGCCGCCAGGTCGCCCTACATGATGGAGGACGAGCATTTCGTGGAGTGTGTGCTGAGCGGCGACGAGCCTTCTATCACCGGGCGGGAGGCGCTGGAGGCGGTTCGCCTCGCGCTGGCGGCGCTCGAGTCAAACGAGGCCGCGGGCAAGGTCGTTGAGCTGTAGCCGGCCACTGAGCGGGCATCCCACTGCACCGCTGCTGCCGCAGATTGATTGCATGGAGGTAGGCTGCCATGTCGGTACGTCTCGGGATCATGAGCTTCGCGCACCTGCACGCGGACTTCTACGCGACAGCCATCAGCGGGCTGGACGATGTCGAACTCGTCGGCGTCTGGGATGACAACCCGAAGCGTGGCGAGGACGCGGCCGCGAGGTATGGGACGGAGTTCTTCGCCAAGCCCGAGGAATTGTTCGCGCCGGTCAACGAGCTTCAGGGCGTCATCGTGACGAGTGAGAACGTGCATCACAAACGCGATGTGCTGGCGGCGTGTAAGGCCGGGGTGGACATTCTCTGCGAGAAGCCGATCTCGACGAATATCCGGGACGCGCGCGTGATGATTGACGAGTGCGAGCGAGCGGGCGTGCAGCTTATGATCGCCTTCCCATGCCGCTACTCCCCCGCATTCCTCCGGCTGCGCGATCTCGTCAGTGGCGGCGAGCTTGGCGAGATCGTCTGCATCAAGGGCACCAACCGCGGGCAGAATCCCGGTGGCTGGTTCACCGACCCGTCACTCTCGGGGGGCGGATCTGCGATTGACCACACGGTGCATGTGGTTGATGTGATCCGCGCGCTGCTGGGCGAAGAGGTCACTAAGGTGTACGCGGAGATGGACACCGTTTTCGACCCCGATCTTCCCGCTGAGGATGCGGCCATCCTGACGATGAACTTCGACGGCGGTACGGTGGTCACTCTCGATGCGTCATGGTCACGCCCGGCGAACTACCCAACGTGGGGCGACGTGACGATGACACTGATCGGGACAAAGGGCAACGCTTCGGCGGACCTGTTCGTCGAGCATGTGGACACATGGCGCGCGGGCGATGGGACGTTCCTTTGGGAGCCCTACGGACACGACGCGAACGCCGACCTGATCGCGGACTTCGCGCGCTGCGTGGAGAGCGGTGCGCCGGTGCCGATCACCGGGTATGACGGGTTGAAGGCGATGGAGGTCGCACTGGGCGCCTATCGCGCCGATCAGACCGGTGAGCCGGTCGGTCTGCCGCTGGTCTGAAGCGGGAGCAACATCAGAGCGTCGGGCGCAGATCTCACAATCGAATCGAGGGATGCTCATGTTCTTTCTCACAAGATTCAGTGGTATCGTCTTCTTCCTGCTGGCCGCGATCACCATCGTCTTCAGTGTGGTGGATACCGCTCCGGAGCTGGCGGCGGCGAACGCGGCGCTGGGCGATGAGCCGATCGGCAGCAGCGTGAAGTTCAGAATCGGCAGCGAGGTCGTCTTTGACGTCATTGCGCTGGCGGTCTTCGTGCTCATCGGATACTTCCTCTGGACGTCAGAGATCCAGCAGACGTGGGGGGTGGTGATCGCCTTCCTGCTTATCGCCGGGTCAGTGCTGATCCGGGTGCAGCCGTTGCTGCCGATGGACGTGGCGAGGCACTCGCCGGGGCTGGTGTTCTGGGGGGCCATGGTGGTGGATGACTTCTATCCGTCGCTGCCACCGACGGGTGTGCAGCGGCGCGTGACTACCTATCCGTCGAGCCAGTGGTACTACCTCGTCGTCAGTGAAAACAACCTCTCGCGGTCAGAGCCGCAACCCGGTAAGAGTGTGGTGCTCAACTTCACGGACGCGCAGAGCGAGGCGGGGACGTTCTACTCACGCGGAGTGCAGGGGGCGCAGGTCACAGGGACCCTCGCGGGCACCCGCACTGTTCTTGACTACGATCACAAACGCGACGTGTACTCCGTCCCGCACATGATGGTGCAGAAGGTCGAGCCTGTCGGCGCACGTAGATCGCAGCAGTAGGGGCGCAGCGGAGGAAGATGGACGAGAGACTCGACGGACAGCTCGCGATCATTGCCACGATGCTCGTGGTGGTACTGCTGTTCGGGCAGATCGTGCTGATGGCGATGCACGTCTGGGCGCCGATCACTCACACCGCCGACCGGCTGATCGTGGATGAGGACGCGCCGATCGGCGATGAGCCGGTTGCTGAGGGGCCGGAGGGGACGTATGAGGCGCCCCGAGGGCCGTGGTACGGGGTGGGGATCGCGCTCAGCGTGACGGCGGGCATGCTCGGGCTCTTTGCCGCGTGGCGCATCCGCGACGGGAGCACCGAACGCAACCGCTGGATCTCGGTGCTGGTGCTGGCTGCGCTCGTTGTGGTGTGGGGCATCTTCACGTTGCGGTTGATAGCCCGCTCACCTCAGATGTTTGGCCGCCTCTGATATGCTACACTCACGGCAATGAATGAGCACCTCCGGCCGATAGCGTCCCGCAAGCGCGCTGAGATCACCGCAGAGATGGAGGAGTTGCCCCAGCATGAACTGGTGCAGCGCTCCCTCAGCGGCGTAGAGCCCCGCCGCAACCTCATCGCCGCCCTGACCGGCCGCGAGTTGCGGCTGATCGCGGAGATCCGTCGCCCTGCGCGCGAGCACCCGGAGGCGGCACTGATGAGCGATCCGCGCTACGTGGCGCAGGAGTTCGCGGGCGCCGGTGCGGCTGCCATCAGTGTGGTGACGGATGACCCACGTTGCGGCACAGAGCAGCACCTGCTACGCCGCGCGCGCCGCTACATGGCGCTGCCGGTGATGCAGTGGGACTGGTTCGTGGATGAGTATCAGGTCTACCGCGCGTGGGACGATGGCGCCGATGCGGTGGCGCTGGTGGTCGGCCTCGTTGACGACGACACGCTCCAGCGGATGATGCGGGCGGCATGGAAACTACGTGTCGCGGCGGTGCCGGTGGTGCGCGATGAGCTTGAGGTGGACAGCGCGCTGGCGGCGGGGGCGGAGATTGTCTGCATACACAACAGCGACTTCGACGGTGGCGAAGCGGATATTGAGGTAACCGAGCGGCTGGCGCGGCTGATCCCCGGCAACGTGCTGGTCATCGCCGCGCGGGGCATCGTGACGCGGGCGGATGCCGAGCGCGTGGCGGCCGCCGGTGCCGACGCGGCGCTCTTCGAGCCGCCGGCCGATTACGATCTGGCGAAGGACGCCATCCGCGATCTGCGGGGAGTGCCGGCCCCGGGGCGCCATGCAGACGGCGCCCCGCGTACGCCGGAGGAACTGGAGGAAAAGTGACATGGAGATCAGACCTGAAGAGATCATCGGCATGATTGATCACGCGGTGCTGGCGCCCGACGCCACGCGCGATGACGTGCTGGCGGCATGCGAACTCTGTGCCGAACTGCGCACCGCGAGCATCTGCATCCACCCGCGCTGGGTAGAGCTTGCGGTCGCGGCACTGGAGGGGACTGAGGTTAGCGTGGGGACGGTGGCGGGCTTTCCGCTCGGCGCCACGACCAGCGAGGTGAAGGCATTCGAGGCGCGGCAGGCGGTAGCGCGTGGCGCCGATGAGATAGACATGGTCCTGGCGATCACGGCGCTCAAGTCTGGCGACCACTCAGCGGTGCGCGAGGATATCGCGGCGGTCGTGGGCGCAGCCTACGCGGCGAACCTCGAGGAGCCCGTGGTGAAGGTGATTCTGGAAACCTGCTATCTCACCGACGAGGAGAAACGCGTAGCGGTGCAGCTTGCGGTGGGTGCAGGCGCGGACTTCGTGAAGACCTCGACCGGCCTTGGCCCTGAAGGTGCGACGGTGGAGAACGTGCGCCTTCTGCGGGAGGTAGCGCCGGAGAGCGTCGGGGTGAAGGCCGCGGGTGGCATCCGGACGCTTGCGGGCTGCCGCGCGATGATCGAGGCGGGCGCGAACCGCATCGGCACAAGCTCCACGCGCAAGATCGCGGAGGAGTTGCACGCCGCAGGATCGGCCGGCTGAGGAGGATCGCCACGCCTACCTACAGCGACGAGGGTGTGACTCTTATCGCCCATGCGTTCCGGGGCACCGGGCGCATGGTGAGTTTCTGCACCCGCGAACATGGTCTTGTGCAGGCAGTCGCGCAGGGTATCGGCAAACCGGGTAGCTCCCTCGCGCCGGCGGTCGAGCTTTTCACCCTGTCGCACCTGTTCTTCGCCGAAGCGCGCGGCGCCGATCGCCTCAGCCAGGCGCGTGTCATTGAGCCCTTCTACCCCCTTCGCCGCGACATGACCCGCTACGGCCACGCCGCTGTCGCCTGCGAGCTGATCGTGCGCACCACCGAGGCGGGCCAGCGCGTTCCGGGCCTCTTCGACATGCTGGTGAGCTACCTGCGAGCGATGCAGAGCACGGGCAATCCCCGCCTTCTGAGCTGGGCCTTTGAGCTGGCCTACCTGCAGATGAGCGGCATTGGCCCGGCGATCGATCGCTGCCCGGTCTGCGGCGAAGCCTGCACGGGCGGGGCGTACGTCGCCTCCCATGGCGGCGTGGTCTGCGGGCGCTGCATGCCCGAGGCCGGCCCCTCTCTCACCATCTCGCGCGGCACCGTGCGCACCCTGGGGGCGATGCAGCATTTCGACATCGACCGCCTCGACCGCCTGCACCTTGCCCCTGCGACTGCTGAGGAGCTTGGGCGGCTGGTCCGCGATCACATCCGCTATCATCTCGACATCAGCCTCAAGAGCGAGAAGTTTGTGAATGGCCTGAGCCAGTGGCGGCCGCCGCCGAGGCGATCTGCACCGGACGTCGAAGATGGGGATGGAGGTGACGCGCGTGACGGATGAGCAGGTGGCCGAGAGCCTCGAGCAGATCGCGCAGATCCTACAGATCGAGGGCGCGGATGTCTTCCGCCGGCGCAGCTATGAGCGCGCCGCGGAGGCTGTGCGCGGTCTCGGGCGCAGCCTGGTGGAGATACGCGAGACGGAGCCGAAGGGCCTTCAGAGCATCCCCGGCATCGGCGAGGCGATCTCGAAGAAGATCGAGGAGATGCTCGACACCGGCGAGCTTGCCTACCTCAACGAGATGCTGGAGCACTACCCGCCGGGGTTCCTCGAACTGCTGCGCATCCCCGGCCTCGGGCCATCGCGCGCGGGCCTGCTCTACCACGAGCTTGGCATCGGCAGCGTGGATGAGCTTGAGGAGGCCTGCGTCCGGGGACAGGTGCGCGAACTCAAGGGGATGGGCGAGAAGACCGAGCAGAAGCTCCTGCAGTCGATCGAGCGCTACTGGCGCGGGATGGAGCGGGCGCTGCTCGGGGAGGTGCTACCGCGCGCGGAGGCGCTGGTGGAGATGGTGCGCGCGCTCCCGGCGGTTGAGCGGGCGGATTTTGCCGGTAGTGTGCGGCGCGCAAAGGAGACGGTGGGCGACCTCGACCTGCTCGCGACGGCGCGCGATCAGGCGGCAGTCTGCAGAGCTTTCGCCGAATCGGGGGCGCTGTCGGCGGTCGAACTGAGCGGCGATACGAAGGTGAGCGGGCGCCTGCATGGCGGGCGGCAGATGGACCTGCGGGTGGTTGAGCCGGAAAGCTACGGCGCGGCGCTCGTCTACTTCACCGGCTCGCAGCAGCACAACATCCGCCTGCGCGAACGCGGCCAGTCGCTCAAGCTGAAGGTGAACGAGTACGGCGTCTTCCGCGGCGGGAAGGATGGGCCGGAGGGCGAGCGGGTTGCAGGCGAGACCGAGGAGAGCGTCTACGCGGCGCTGGGGCTGGCCTGGATCCCGCCGGAGCTTCGCGAGGACCGCGGGGAGATACAGGCCGCCGCGACTGGTGAACTGCCCGACCTGATCGACATCGGCGACATCCGCGCCGACCTGCACATGCACACGACCGCCAGCGACGGGCGCGCTTCGATCGCCGAGTACGCTGAGGCAGCCATGAAGCGCGGCTTCACGCACATCGGCATCACCGACCACTCCCCGGCGCTGGTGATCGCCCGCGGCATCGGCGCAGACAGCCTGCGCAGGCAGCGTGATGAGATAGACGCGCTCAACGCGCGCTATGAGGCGGAGGGCCGCGACTTCCGTGTGCTGCTGGGGAGCGAGGCCGACATCCTGATGGATGGCGCGGTTGACGCCTCGGCGGAGGCGCTGGAGGTGGTGGACTACGTGATCGGCGCGATCCACCAGGGCTTCTCGCAGGATGGCGAGCGCATCACCGGGCGGATCACACAGGCGCTGGAGAGTGGCGTGATAGACATCCTCGCGCACCCGACGGGGCGTCTGCTGCTGCGCCGCGACCCTTACGCGGTGGACATCTCGGCAGTGATTGACGTCGCGGCGAAGCATGACGTGGCGCTGGAGATCAACGCCTCGTACGACCGCCTCGATCTGTCTGATGTGCATTCGCGGCTGGCGCGGGAGCGTGGGGCGCTGCTTGCCATCAACACCGACTCGCACTCACTCGGGGAGTTCGACCTGCTGCGCTACGGCGTGCTGACCGCGCGGCGTGGATGGGTGGAGGCCGAGGGCGTCATCAATACCTGGCCGCTGCCGCGCCTGCAGGAGTGGCTTGCGAAGAGGCGCGGCTGAGCACGGGGGCACCCGCAGCGGTCGCATGGTTGTCTTCGCTTCTCCCCTGTGCTAAGATTCGCGCGTTGTCATGACGCCACGCGAGAGCGCGTGGCCTGCCTGGTCGCTGCCACGGAGTTGCCGCCCTGATGGAGCTTCAGTCGCGCCTGATCCTCATGCTGTCGGTCATCCTCGGTTCGCTCGCGCTCGGTTACACCGCGCGCAAGCTCCGCCTGCTGCCGGAGGCGCTGTCGCCGCAGATCACGCGCACCGCGATGATCTGGCTGCAACCGCCGCTGCTGGCGCTGCTCATCTGGGGGCTGCAGGCGCCGGGGTGGCAGACGGCGCTACTGCCGGTGATCCTCGCGGCGCTGATCCTCATCATGTGGCCGATCGGCGCCGGGTCGGCGCGGCTGATGGGACTGCAGCGGCGGCAGTCGGGGGCGTTCACGCTCTCGTTCATGTTCTCCAACATGGGCCTGACCTACGGCGCATTCGTCTGCTACATCCTTATTGGCGAACAGGGCGCGGCGCTGGGGATGATCTGGTGCCTGTCATTCACGCCGATGCTCTACGGCCTCGGCTTCATCATCGCGCGGCGCTACGGCGGCGAAGAGCACCGGTCGGTGGTGCAGACGCTTGGAGATATGCTGCGCGGGCCGGAGAGCCGCAATCCGCTGCTGGGCTTCGCGGCAGGCGCTGTGCTCTACGTCCTGCTGCCGGAGCGCCCCGCGGTCGTGGGGCAGATCGTGGACGTGCTGGTGCCTTTATCCACCGCGATCTTCCTCTTCGCGATCGGCCTCTCACTGCGCCTGACGTCAGTGATCACGTACCGGCGCGAAGCAGTCGCGGTGGGAGCGGCGAAGTTCCTCATCATGCCCGCGCTGGCGCTGGCGCTGGCGTGGCTGGTCGGCTACTGGGCGATGGAGGACCACGCGCTGCTGCAGGTGGTCTTCGTGCAGAGCACCGCGCCCGCGTCGATCATGGGCCTCGTGGCCTCGCAGATCTTCGACCTCGACGAGCAACTCTCCAACGCGGCGTGGCTCACGACGAACCTCGCCGCGGTTGCGCTCGCGCCGGTGGTGCTGCGCATCGCCGCCGGGCTGTAGGCGTTACTCCCCCGTCGTCACCACCAGGCTCTTCATGTAGTCGAGCGCCTGCTGGTTGTCCGTCGCCGGGAACTCCCACAGCATCAGGTGCGCGGCATCTATGCCCGCCGGATAGTCGAGCGTGGCCTTCACGGAGTACTTGCCCACCTGCACGCACGCAGCAGCGACCTCGTCAGGGTTGTACAGCACTGCGTTGGTGCTCTGATGAGTGCGCTCGCCGGGGTTGTTCTTGCGGTCGTAGAAGAACACCCACGGCTCGGCGGAGGGGTCAAGCTCCACGGCCTCAGCGGTATCCGCGCCCACCGCGTCCCCCTGCATGACCTCGCGCTGCGCCGTTACCGCCCAGCGCTCGTTCTTGTCATACTCGCCCTTGTTAAACTCGCCGGGGTAGCCGGTCAGGCTGATGCGGGCGCCCTCCTGTGGCGCGGGCCAGTCCACCGTGGCGAAGAGTATCTCGCTCTGAGTCTCCGAGCCGAACTCAACGACCGTCGCCTCCGGTTCGGTGGCGAAGACAAAGCGCACCAACTCTGCTGTGATCTCAACGGTCGCCGGGGCGGCGAAGATATCCGCACCGTCCACCTCAATGCGCATGAAGCCGCCGCTGTACCACCCGCGCTTGGAAAAGTGCAGGCCGGGCCGTCGCGCCATGAGGCCGATCGCCTGCACCAAACTCTCCTGCGCGGGCGTCTGCAGCGTCTGTATCACCAGCCTGTAATCCACGTTGCCGGTGATCAGGTCAATTTCGCGCTGCCACGTTGTCCCCGCATCAGTCTGCCCGAGTTGCTGCGCCTGGTGGTCGTCTATCTCCAGCGCAAAGGCGCAGACAGCCGAAGTGACCGTCAGTGCCGCAATCAGCGTGAGCGTTCGCATCTTCATCGTCCGCACCTCACTGCACCTGCACATTGATGATGCTCTCTTCGCCGGTGATGACCTCAGTCAGCCGCACCGTCCACGCACCGGTCTCAGCGTTCAGCGCCAGCGGCAGGCGCACCTCGGTGCCTTCCGCGGCGGCAAAATGCACGCCATCATGCCACTCGCGCGGCTGCCCATCAGGCCCGCACAGCTCAACGCGCACCGGATAGCCTCCGTCGAGGTTGCTCGACAGCCGCAGTTGCAGCGTCTCTCCCCGCATAACGGACGCGGGAGCGTCCACCTCAAGCTCGGGCGACTCGGGCAGCACTGCGTAAAGCCGCGCAACGCCCGGCTCGATCGCGTCGGTGACCGAAGCGCCCTGCCCGAGGTAGCGCCCGCTGCGCACCTCCCAGACATGACCGGCGGTCGGAAGCGTCACCGTCACCTGCTCGGGCAGATCAAGCCTCGTGGCATGCCCGCGCAGCAGCAGCGTCCCCGCATACTGTGCCGCGCCTTCGCGGAAGTGGCCGACTTCGGCCGGGATCGGGGTGCCATCGGGAGCGGTGATTGAGGCCGCCGCGACTACATCCAGCCGCTGCATGAGGTCGCGCAGGAAGCTGCCCCGGGGGAGGGAGAAGTCGAACTTCGCGGCGCCGAGGTAGATGCCGCGGCCCTGCCCCTGTCGGTGCTCGGCGACATTCGCCGCGCCGGATGAGCCGCCGAAGCGGACGGTCATGCCGCCGAACTCCACGCTGCGGCCCGCGCCCGTCGCCAGCGCCTCGCCGGAGGTCCGCACACCGGCCTCGGAGATGGCTGCGCGGAAGCTCTCGCCTCCGGGGGTGGTGATTGCGCGCCCTTGAGCGTGAGCGCCGAACCGCTGCGGGTCACGCCAAGGATCTCATCCAGCGCGCCCTGCGCTCGCGGCTGTCCGTGCTGATCGTAGATGCCCGTCTGGGCGTCGGCGATGACCGTGCCGCCCTGCTCGACGAAGCGCGCGATCTGCTCGGCCTCGGCATCGGTGACTACCAGCGACAGCGGCATCACCAGCACCCGGTAGCCGGCATCTATCAGCTCGCCCGCCTCGATCTGCCGGTCGGAGACGAAGCGCGGGATATGTCCCCAGCGCCGGAGTTCATCGTTCCACTCCATGATGTTGTCGGTCCACGCGCGGTAGGTGTCCACCTCGGAGACGTGCTTGAGGAGGAAGCTCAGTTCGCACGAGAGCATCGAGTGATGAATTGCCACCGGCGACCAGACGTAGTCGGCATGGCCGAGCATATCCCCCGTGCCCGCCTGCAGTTCCTGCAGGTAGGGCTTCATGAACTCCCCGTAGGGGGTGAGGGTCAGGTCCGGCGAGACCATCAGCGGCACGTACCAGTAGGAGAGCATGTTCTGCCCGTGCAGGAGCGAGCGCCAGATGTCCTCGCGCTCGTCCTCCTCAACGCCGCAGTAGCCGATGGACCAGCTTCCGAGCATTGACGCCTCGCGGTCGCCGAAGGAGATCGGAATGTCGCCGGTGCCGTAGAAGGACAGCACGTTCTCATACTCCATCCGGCGCGACCAGTCGTAGCCGCCGTAGGCGGAGAACTTGGGTTGGATGCCGCTCTCCCCCACCAGCGCGTCGGGGTCAATCTCCCGGATGCGGTCGCGGCTGAAGCGGAACCACTCGGCGTAGACCTCGTTCATGTAGTCGCGATGCGCCAGCCATGACGACGGGTTGCCGGTCTCCACGGCCTGCTCCCACGTGAGCGGCACGAGCTCATCGAAGCTCGCCCAGTCGCTGTGCCAGGCGGCGTTGAGCGCCGCGACGGTGCCGAACTGCTCGCGCAATTTGTCGCGGAAGCCCGCGAGGCACCACTGCGAGTAGCAGACATCGAAGGGCGAACCGCCGCCCTCGGTCGTCAGCGACATCTCATCGCCAAGCTGGTAGGTGATCGGCCCGTAGTTACGCGCTGCCTCAGCGGCCATGTGCAGGCGGCCCTCGGTGGCGCTCTGGCGATACTCCGGGTCATTGAAGCACGGGTTGCGCTCGAGCAGCGACAGGTTGCGTGTCTCCTGCCACTGCGCGAGGAGCTTCGTGTCCGCGATGTGCACGCGGTTGATGTTGCAGACGTTCAGGCGCATGTTCGCTTCGGGGGCGAACTGCGTGTGGTCGTCGATGTACCAGTTTGTCCCGGAGTGCTCGATGTCGAAGCCTGCCCTGCGCGCCTGCCGCAGCATCTCCGGATAGGCGTGGAAGGCGGTGGAGTTGTGCCCGCCCCAGAGCAGCAGGTGGAAGGGCTCCTTCGGCCCCCATGCCTCGGGCACGAAGAGCGTTGCGCTCTCGGCGGCCATGCGCTCAGCGTCGGAGACGGTGGCAGTGACGTAGTGCTTGACCGCCAGCGGCTCACGCACCGCGAATCGCCACGGCACCTCGACCGTGCCGGCGGCATCTCCCGCGGCGGGCACAGTGGCCGTCTGCGTTGCGCGCTGCACCACGCGGCCCCAGTTGTCCCGAAGCTCGAAGAGCACCTCGCACTCCCGCTGCTCCGCGCCGTGGTTGGCCACCGTTGCGGCGGCAGTTATCTCTTCGCCCGGCGCGGCGGCGTTCGATGACAGCACGACCTCGGTGATGCTCAGCGGGCGCTCGATGAGGATCTGCTGCGAGCGCCAGTCCGCCACCGTGCCGTCCGCGTGGCGCAGACGAGCGGTGGCGAAACAGTCCCCCGCCGGGATACCCTCCGGCAGCGGCAGGCTCACGCTCCGCATCCCTGCGGCAACGGGCGCCTGAAGCTCCCCGAGCATCTCATGCTTGCCACGCCAGATCGTGACGTCGACGCTCAGCCCCTCCGGCGGCGCTCCGGCCATGTCAATCTGCAACTGATCATCTGCAGCCCGCATCTGGCCGAGACCCTGCGCCGGTTCGCGACCCGCCGCCCAGAGCATCGCCCGCGCGACGAGCGAGTAGTACATCTCCTCATGCGCGAAGTCCGTGCCGAAGTAGAACGTATCCGGGCAAAGGCCCCAGCACGGGCCGTTCATGACGACGATGCGACCCTCGCCGAGCTGCCCTACGCGGATGCCGTCGAGCCTGTAGCCCGGCAGCAGATCGAAGGCGTAGCCGGTGGTGATCCAGTGTGCCTCCACCACCGGTTGCGCGGCCTCGATGGCGGCGGCCAGTTCTCCGTCGGCCTCCTGTGGCGACACGTAGACCAGCCCTGTGCCGCTCTTCACGCGCTCAACGATCGCCTCCCGCGCCTCCGCCGGCAGCGTCTGCCATGACAGGTCGTGGCGCTTGTACTTGCGCTGGTAGCTGTCGCCGATGACCAGCACGTCAAGGTCACCCGCGCCCGCAATGTCGCCCGCCAGCGCGTCGAGGCCCTTCTTGCGCGCCTCGCGCGGCTTGCCAAGCTGCGGGTCGATCCAGTGAGTGAAGCGATCCGCGCCCTCTCTCGCTATGATCGTGCCATACTTCGCCTCAAGGTCGATGCGCTGGTCGAGTTCCACGATGTCACGCAGCGTCTGCATGTCCAGCATGAAGAACGCGCTGAGCGGCCCGCCGGGAAGCTTCGGCGCCAGCGGCACGCTCGGCATCTGATAGTCGTAAGAAAGCTCATAGCGCCACGGCACCTCATCGGCGGCCATCCGGATGCGCGGTTCCAGCGGCTCCATGGCGTATCTTGCCTCGCCCGCGCGCATCCACGCCCGTTCGAGATCGGTCAGCAGTGTGCCATCAGTGGAGAGCACGCGAGCGTTGATCGCGACATCCGTGCCACCGGCGGGAAGATCGATCGCGACGCTCGTGCTCTCGCCCGGCTGCAGGGAGATGTCCGTCGCGGCGAGTTCGACGGTCTCGCCGGTGGTGAGGGTGCGCAGCGAAGTGACCAGCCGCCCCTCCACCGGTGCGGCGGCGACAAGGTGCACCGTCGCCCGTGAGGCTGCTTCGTCAACGGTGATTCCTCCCGCCACGCCGCCGCCAGCGCCATGCAGAGCGGGCAGGCCGACAAAGGGCATGATGTTGAACGAGGTGGTGAACTCGTCGCCGAAGTTCACCATCGTCGGCACGAAGCGCCACTCCATCGTCGCGCCGGTCTTGTGCCCGAAGAACGTGTAGAGCGACTCGAGGTGCGGATAGTCCATCGTGCAGACGTAGCCGACGCCGTTCTCACCGATGCCGCCGAGCCAACCACGCGAGGGCTCGCGGTAAAACTCCTGCGCGGTCTCCGCCTCGGGGTCGTAGATTCGCTCGATCACGCCGTCTGTGGTGGGTATGTAGCAGGTGTTGACGCCCGTGCTGTAGAGGAGATTGTGAAACCACGGGCTCACCTCCATCGCCAGCCGGGAGCGCGGGGCGTTGCGATAGGCGTAGTCAACCTGCACGTCCGCGCGGCCGTCGCGAACGATGACGGTCTTGCAGATCTCGATGAACTTGAGGTCGCCGGTTTCGCCGGTGCGGGAAAGTTGCACCTCGACCCGGTCATCAAGTTGCTTTACCTCGGCGATGTAGGGCTTCTGAAAGAAGTCGCCGCGGAAGGGCTCCTGCCCCCAGAGATGGTCCTCGAGGATGCCGATCTCCCCGGTCAATTCGGTGTCGTGATAGACCAGCGAGTTGATAATCCCGCCCATTGCCGGATCGATCACCAGCCGCACGATACCGTTGTCAACGCGTATCTCCTCATTCGCGTCGTCGTCGAAGTTGCCACGCGTCACCGTCAGTTCGGCCATGGCTGATGTGGCGAGTAGGGCGGCAATGATGATCGCGATCGCGCGCTTCATTTCAGGCCTCCTGCACTGGTCTGGGGATCGAGGCATCATTTCCAACTGATACGGCCGCAGACCTTCCGCTGTAACAGTCGCGAGATCGCGGCAAGGAATCACAGCGCCCGCGGCGAACTGCCCCGCACAGCTTTGCGCCAACAGGCTCATAACGAGCGTGCAGCTTCATGAGGAGGAGACCCATGATGGCCGAAAAGCCCACTATCCCCGATTCGGAGTTCCAGCAGCGCTGGCAGACGCTGCAACAGAAGATGGATGAGCAGAATCTCGATGTCGTGATCGCTCACGGACACGAAGCCGACCCGGCGAACGTGCGCTATCTCTCCGATTACTGGCCGCTCTTTGAGACCGGCGGCGTGGCGGTGGGCCGCGAAGGCGACCCGGCACTGCTCATCGGCCCCGAATCACTCACCTTCGCACAGGGCCGCAGCCGCATCGCGCAGATCATGCAGATCCTGCAATATCGCGAGTCCGCAGAGCCTGACTACCCCGGCATGGAGCTTGACACCTTCGGCGACGTCTTCGACGCCGTCGGCGGCGGCAACGTCAAGCGCATCGGTATAGCCGGCATGTCCATCCTCCCGATGACCATCTACGATGCCATCGTGGAGGCTGCGGGCGATGCGGAAGTCGTCAAGGCCGATGACCTGCTGACCGACATGCGCATGGTCAAGTCCGAGAACGAGCTTGCCTGCATGCGCGAGGCTTTCCGCATCAGCGAGATCGCGACGGAAAAGGTCCTCAACGAGATGAAAGCGGGCATGACCGAGCAGCAGGTAGTCGGCATCGCACAGGGCGCCATGTACGCCGAGGGCGCCGAGTACGAGGGCCATCCGACTTACGTCCTCTCCGGCGATGCCAGCACGCATGCCATCGGCCGCCCCAGCCCGAAGGTCCTCCGCGAGGGCGAGATGATCCAGCTTAACATCGGCGCGCTGGTGAGCGGCTACTCGTCTTCGGTCGGCCGGCCGGTCTGCATCGGCTCCATGCCCGCGGACATGCGCGAACTGGTTGAGGTGGGCCTTGAGGCGCACTACAAGACCATGGAGTTCATGAAGGCGGGCGTCCCGGCCTCCGAGGTGGTCGTGAAGTTCGAGAAGTTCCTCGAGGAGAAGGGCTACGCGCAGTATCTCCTCTACGGTCCCTGCCACGCCATCGGCCTGATGGAGGTCGAGCGGCCGTGGATGGAGAGCAGTTCGACCTACGATCTCGCGGAGAACATGACCTACCAGGTGGACACATTCCTCTACAAGGAGGGCCAGTTCGGCCTGCGCTGGGAGGATGGCGTGATCGTCACCGCCGACGGCGTGGAGACGCTGTCGGACAAGTTCCTCGAGGTCATTGAGTTGTAACGGCAACAGGCGGCAACGGCCGTCGTTGAGGAGGGGCGGGCTTCCCTGCCCGCCCACGCCGTTCCGGAAACCGGGCCTCCGTATCGGCCCGCGCAAGGAAGACGATGTGCAACAACAGGGCGGGCGAAGAAGCCCGCCCCTCC
>JAAYJW010000277.1 GCA_012522765.1 candidate division WS1 bacterium
ATCGGGGACTTGCGCAGAGTGGGGCCGACACGTAGAATCAGATTGTCGGATCTTACAGCGGGGGCACAGGGAGCATCAGCGGATGGTCGCAGACGACAAGCTCGTTCTCCAGCCGGGGCAGCACATACACCTCATGGGCGTCGGTGGCGTCGGCATGAGCAGCCTCGCGGCGATCCTCGCCGAGCGTGGCTTCAAGGTCACCGGTTCGGATCGCGGCGAAGGGCCGAAGCTCGATGCCCTGCGGCGCCTGGGGGTGCAGGTGCATGTGCCTCAGGTCGCCGGAGGCGCCGGGGAGGCCGACGCGGTTGTCGTCTCCACCGCGATCCCCGAGAGCAATCCCGAGCTGGCCGACGCCAGGGAGCGCCGCCTGCCGCTGTGGCATCGCTCGCATCTGCTGGCGGCGATCATTGACGGCGTGACGAAGGTCGCGGTCTCGGGCACGCACGGGAAGACCACCACGACTTCGATGCTCGCGACGATCATGCTCGAGTGCGGCCGTGATCCGCTGGTGCTGATCGGCGGCGACGCGGCGAACCTGGGGACCAACTACCACTGTGGGCGCGATTCGGTGGCGGTCTTCGAGGCGTGCGAGAGCGACGGGACCTTCCTCCGCTACGGCCCGTGTTCGGAGATCATCACGAACGTGGAGGCGGATCATCTCGACCAGCACGGGACCTTCGAGGCGGTCTGTGACGTCTTCCGGCGCTTCATTGAGCTTGTGCCGCCCGAGGGTTTCCTCGCCTACGGCGCCGAGTGCGAGGTGCTCCGAGCGATGGCGCAGCAGGCTGCCGGGCGGCTGATCCCCTTCGGCCTCTCCGGTGACGTGGAGCTTGGCGCGGACGAGATCGGGCCGACGCCGGCGGGCGTGTCGTTCCGGCTGCTGGTCAGCGGTGAACCTGCGGGGCGCGCGCGCCTGCAGGTGCCGGGTGAGCACAACGTGCGCAACGCCCTCGGGGCGCTGGCGGCGGCGCGCGAGCTTGGGCTGACGCTTGATGAGGCGCTGGCGGCGCTGGAGCAGTTCCGCGGCGTGGGACGACGCTTTGAGCACATCTGCGTGCTTGATGGCGCACTGGTGGTGGATGACTACGCGCATCACCCGACCGAGGTGGCGGCGACGCTGGCCGCGGCTCGGCGCGGCTGGCCGGAGAGGCGGCTGGTCGCGATCTTCCAGCCGCACCTGTACAGCCGCACGCGCGACTTCCTCGATCAGTTCGCGCAGGCCCTGACGATCGCCGACGTGGTCATCGTCGCGGGCATCTACGCCGCACGGGAGGACCCCATCCCCGGAGTTGATGCGGGCAAGCTTGCCGAGCGGGTGAGGGAGCTTGACCCGGACAAGCAGGTACACTACGTCGCCGAGCGAGCGGAGATCACGCACCTGGTGCGGGAACTGGCCCGACCCGACGACCTGATTCTGACGCTCGGCGCGGGTGACATACGGCGGGTGGCGGAGGAGCTGTCATGCATGTAGCGGGCGAGAGACCGCGCCGCGGCCGGATGACTGCCGCGCAGGCTCGTGCTGCCGCTGAGGCCCGGGCCGCCGAGCGCGCGGCCGAGGAGCGCAGCAGGCGCCGCGCCATGCTGACCGTGCTCTCGCTCGCCGCCTTCTCCGCCGTGATAGGGCTGCTGCTGGGTATCTGCGGCTCGGATCTCTTCGCCGTGCGGACCGTGCTGATAGACTGCCGCGACGACAGCATCACCGTTGAGGCCTCCGAGCGCGCCGCCGAGCTTCGGTGGGGCACCGTCTGGCTACCGCCTGCGGCCGCGATCGAGCAGCGCATCGCCGGGCTGCCCCGCGTGAAGTCCGTCTCCATCAACCGGGATCTGCCCTCCACGCTGATCATCTCCATCCAGCCGCGGACGCCGTCGGCGGTGGTCGCCACGGAAGGGCGCTTCATGGCGGTGGATGACGATGGCGTGTGCCTGCACTGGACCGGCAGTGCTCCGGAGGAGTTGCCACTGGTGCGCGTGGAGAAGCCGTTCGCGATCGAGGTCGGCGGCAGGCTCTCGGACCGCGACACGACTTTGATGCAGGCGGTGATGAAGGGCCTCGTTGAGTGCGACAGGTACAGCGGGGCGAACATTGACCTCAGCAGGTCCGTGCGCATCACCGTCGTCACCGCCGACGGAGTGCTGGGCAAGCTCGGCAACGACGAGTTGCTCTACGAGAAGACGCTGCTCTTCTGCGAGTTGGTCGAGGCGCTGCGGGAGAAGGGCGAGGCCCCGCTTTACATTGACCTGCGCGTGCCCTCGCGACCGACTTACAAGCGCGCGGAGTAGGGGAGGAGGCGGGAGGCCGGGTGGCGAACCTGTCCTGCCGTAGGGGCGCGAGCGGCGCCCCAAGACAGAAATCCCCGCGCAAACTGCGCGCCCGCGGAGGCTCCGCCTGTGCCCGAGGACGTATTCGTAGCCGGGATAGATGTTGGCACCACGAAGATCTGCGCCATCGTCGGGTGCCCGCAGAGTGATGGGCGCCTGGAGATCATCGGTGTGGGTCTCAGCCCATCCTCGGGCCTCAAACGCGGGATCATCGTTGATCGCGAGGACGCGACCGACTCGGTCCGGCGCGCGGCGGAGATTGCGCAGGCTCAGGCCGATGTGCGCGTCGAGAGCGCCTACGTCGGTGTAACCGGCGCGCATATCTCATCAGTCAACGTCACCGGCCGCACGAACGTCTCCCCCGGCCCCGCGGTATCCGCCCAGGACGTGCAGCGCGCGATTCAGAGCGCCCGCGACGCCGTCCCGCTGCCGCAGGATCGCGAGATCATCCACGAGGTCACGCGCGGTTTCGCGGTGGATGGCGAGAGCGGTGTCGCCCGCCCCATCGGGATGTCCGGGCGGCGTCTCGACGTGGAACTGCACGCGGTCACCGGCAATGCCAGCATCGTCGACAACGTCGAGGGCTGCGTCTCAGACGCCGGCGTCTCCGTCTCCAGGCGGGTGCTTGAGCCGATCGCAACGGCCACGGCCGTCATCACCGACGCGGAGCGCGACCTCGGCGTGATCCTCATTGACGTAGGCGGCGGCACCAGCGACGTCGCGGTCTTCATTGACGGCTCAATCGCGCACACATCCGCCGTCCCCATCGGTGGCGATCACGTCACTCGCGACATCGCGCGACTGCTGCGGGTGGGCTTCGATGAGGCGGAGAAGCTCAAGTGTCGCTATGCGCGCGCCGTGCCGGGCCTGGTGGAGGAGGACGAGAGCGTGCAGGTGCAGCTTGCCGACGGCAGCCGCTCCGAGCATGTTCCGCTGCGCCTCGTGGCGGAGATCATTGAGCCGCGGCTTGAGGAAACCTTCAGCCTCGTCAGGGCGAACATCATGCGCGCGGGCATCTACGAGCAGGTGAGCGCGGGCGTGGTGCTCTCCGGCGGCGGGTCGCTCCTCGCAGGGACGGCCGAAATTGCGTCACGCGTCCTCGACGGGCTACCCGCGCGTGTCGGCAGCCCGAGGGGCCTGAGCGGCCTGACGCAGGCCGTGGCTGGCCCGATCTACTCAACGGGCGTGGGCCTGGCGCTGCTGGCCGCTCGTGACGGCGCAGTCGCCGGCGGGGCAGCGAGCGAGCCGGTCACGCTGGTGGACCGATTCAAGCAGTGGTGGGAGCGTCTCCTTCCGAGGGCGTAACGTTTGAGGTGGGCGTGGTGAGGTTCCGCTGTCTGCTGCCCGCAGCGCCACTGCTGGCGCTGTCGGGGGGTGAGATGGCGATACTGACGATGTAGAGCAGGCCGCAATCGTGACATTTCTGATGGAGTGAGTCCTCCGGCACCACTTCGTCATCAATACTGCTTTGCTGCCGAAACCTTTCGCGTCCCCCCGTGTCTAAAGTTGCGCGTGGGGATAAATGAAGCTCTCCTGCCGCCGCCAGTCCCCCCGCGGGGCCGATTCGGCCTCCGCACTGATCTGTGTCCCTGACCGGGAGTTGCATCCACGTGCATCCCAGGAGCGAAGAGATTGAGCGCCTGATAGATGGCGAGGTAGATGCGGGCGACAGCAGCGCCGTCGCCGATCATCTCAGCCAGTGTCAGCGCTGCCAGGCGGTTGCGCGGCGCATCCGCCGAATGAGCGACATCCTGTCGGCCATCGGACGCGCTGAGGCCCCTGAGGGGCTACAGGCGCGCATTGAGAGTGTCTGCGCGGGTGCCTACCCGGTGGAGGCGATCACCTGCGGGCAGTGCCTCGAACTTGCCTCCGCGTATCTCGATGGTGAGCTTGGCGGCCCCGAGCGCGAGAGCCTCGAGGCGCACCTGTTTACCTGCGCGGAGTGCTACCGCGCCTACCGGCAGATGGAGCGCACCTCGGACGTGCTACGTGCCGTCCCCGCAGCCACCGTTCCGGCCAATCTGCAGGAGCGCATTGCGGCGGCGGTCGAACGCGAGCGCAGGCCGGTGCCGAATTACGCCCTACGCCGCGCCGTGGCAGCCATCGGAAGCCTGGCGGCAGCCGCGGCGCTGCTCGCCGCGCTGGTGATGCCACGCGGTGGCACCCCTGGTGTAGCGCCTGAGGCGGGCATTGCCGCCGCCCCCGAGCCGACCATCGTGGCCGAAGCTGATGTTGAGGCGCTGGATGATGCGCCCGAGATGATCGCAGAGGCCCCGGTCGCCCCGGGGGAAGACGCGGCCGCGACTGACGAAGATAATGCGGCCACCACAGCCACACGAGTGGCGGCTGTGACTGCGCGCACACGAACCTCTGAGTCGACCGTCGCGGCGCGATCAACGCGCGAGACACCGCGGGAGACCGCTGTTGCATCAGTTGATACAGCACCGGCGCCGGCGGTGCCGTCGGAGCGGGAGGCGCCTCGGCCCGCCGTCACTGAGCGGCCGCGCACGACCGAGCGACCGCGTCCCGCGATCGCGCCCGCACCGTCGTTCCGCGCGCCTGAGCCCGAGCGGGCACCGGTGGTGGCACGCGTGCCTGATACTCATGCCGTCACCCCGGCGCCTTCACCGGGACAGGCGGCAGACGGCCCGGAGCCGGTGGTGGCGACCACCCCACGGCGCGCACCTGCGAGTGTTGAGGCGCCCGCTCCGAGACCCGCGGGCACCTCTGTCCCGGTGCCTGTCGTCGGTGGCAGTGACAGCCGGATTGCGGTCGTGCCGCGGCAGCGGAACTCCCGCACCCTCTACCGCGGGAGCGAAGGTCCGGACACAGAAGCGATTGCCCGCGCCACCGCAGCGGTCAACAGCGGCCAGCGGCCGCAGTGGGACGCACCGAGCAACGGAATCGAACTGAGGTAATGCAGATCTTCTGACGAATACAGAAGGGCGCCGCCCCGCCGGGGCCGGCGCCCTTTGTGCATCATGTTAGTGCAGGTGGGATCGTGAACAGGATGAGATTGCTTGCCGCGCTATGCTTCTATGCCGCTCTCGGAGCCAGTTGCAGCTCGGGCGGTAGCGGTACCACACCCGTGCCACCCGTGAATCCGCCGCCCGCAGTGGAGCGACCGGCCTTCGATGCCGATCGTGCCTTCGCCGACCTGGAGGCACAATGCGACTTCGGTCCGCGCATCCCCGGCAGCGAGGCGCATGCTCAGTGCCTCGCATGGCTGCAGCAGCAGTTGGCCGACCACGGGGCGACCGTCATCACGCAGGAGTTCAGCTCATCCACGGGCCTCAGCGCCGAGGTCTATGACTTCACGAATGTCGCGGGTTTGTTCGCCGCAGACGCCGCTGGGCCGCCGCTTCTGCTCGGCGCGCACTGGGACAGCCGCGCGAGAGCCGATCATGACCCCGCTCCGGCACTGCGCAATCAGCCGGTGCTCGGCGCGAACGATGGCGCCTCGGGCGTGGCGGTGCTGCTGGAGATCGCCCGCGCCCTGCAGGTGCGGGCGCCGGATCGCCCGATCATGATCGCGTTCTTTGATGCGGAGGACCAGGGAGACACGGGCTCGCGGCTACCCAACGCCGGCTGGATACTCGGTTCGCAGTACATGGCGGACAACTGGCCGAATGAACTCCCGTGGCCCGAGGAGATGATCCTGCTCGACCTCGTCGGCGGCGATGAGGTGCATAACCCGCGCGTCGGTACGCCTCTGAACTCCGATGATCGCTTTGAACTGCTCATGGAGCGCAATTCACTTCAGCAGGCGCCGGACCTGGTGGACCGCATCTGGACGATCGCGGAAGGCCTGGGCCATGAGGCCTTCGTGCGCACGCAGGGGCAGACAATCATTGACGACCACATCCCGTTCCTCAATGCCGGCGTGGAAGCGATCGACATCATCGAATTCGTGCCGCCGGAGTGGCATACCACCGATGACACGCCGGAGCACTGCAGTCCGAACTCACTGCTGCAGGTGGGCGATACGGTGCTGGAGTTCATCTACGGGGACTGAAGATCGGCTAACGGCAGCGACGGCCTCGCCCCTTCGCCCTCGCAGGGGAGGGCGCGAAGCGACGCGGTCGTTGTCGTCGTAGTTGTGGCCCCTGCGCCCTCGCAGGGGACGGCGCGAAGCGCAAACGGCGCGCTACTTCGGGACGAGGGGGGAGGAACGACTTCCGCAGCGTGTCTTTATCACGTGCCACCGGCGCCAGCCTCAGCCAACTAGCCCCGCCACACGAATGGCCTCGACCAGTTCCTCAGTCGCCGCGCGCGGATCGGGCGCTGCTGCAATCGCTGACACCACGCAGACCAGATCGATGCCCGGCCCAGCAAGCTCGCCGACGTTCTCCGCAGTTATGCCGCCGATCACGCACAGCGGCAGGTCCGTCAGCGGCCGCAACTGCCGCGCAAGCTCCGGACCCGCCACAGGCTTCTCCGGCTTTGTCGGGGAACGGAACATCGGCCCCGCCGCGACGTAGCTTGCGCCCTCAGCCTCCGCGCGCCGCAGTGCCTCCGGAGTAGGGGTAGTCGCGCCCACGATCGCCTCCGGCCCCAGCAGCCGCCGCGCCTCGGCAACAGGCGTATCCTCCAGCCCGACATGCACGCCCGCCGCGCCGGCTCTCGCAGCCACAGCAGGCAGGTCGTTGACAATCAGAGGCACGTTGTACTCGCCGCAGATGCCAACCAGTCCTCTCGCGAGCCGAATGACCTCATCCACCGGAGTGTCCTTGGCCCGCAGTTGCACCAGCACCACGCCACCTTCGAGCGCCGCCCGCGTGACAGCGAAGATCTTCCGATCGGACAGCAGTCCCGTATCGGCGATGAAGTAGAGGCCTCTGCACAGTGTCATTGTCAGTCTCCCTTTCTTAACCTGCTCCGCGTCAATTCGAGGGGGGAGGTGCGAGTTCCTTGACGAAGACTCAAGCCGAAGGGTATCATTTGCCTCCGCGCCCCGTCTTTGACGGCAGCGGAAAGCGTCTAATGAGCCCCTCAGGACTGGCGAAGACATGGCTGTTGAGACCGTCGCAACAAATCGGCGCGCGTTCCATGAGTACACGGTCAATGATCGCATCGAGGCGGGTATCCAGCTTACCGGCCCCGAGGTCAAGTCCGTGCGCGCGCACAAGGTCAGCCTCGGTGAGGGCTACGCGACGGTGCAGGACGGCCAGGTGTGGCTGCACGGGGTGCATATCGCGAAGTACGGCGCCGGGGGCTACGCGCATCAGAACCCGACGCGGGACCGTAAGCTCCTTCTGCACAAGAGCCAGATTAGGCGTCTGGAGCGCGATGTGCAGCAAAAGGGTGTCACTCTTATCCCGCTGCGCATGTATTTCGCCCCGAGCGGGTATGCTAAGGTCGAGCTGGGCATTTGCACAGGCAAGAGGGAGTATGAGAAGCGTGAGAGCATCAAGCGGCGTGATGAAGCACGCCGTACGGAACAGGCGGTGGCCGATCATTTTCGCGGGCGTTGAGGCCACCGTGCCCACACTGGAAGGAGGTGGGACAGTGGCGAAAGTGCTTGTTGTTGACGATGACCAGAGTGTGCGAGAGGTGCTGGTCCAGACGCTGCAAGATGCGGGTTTCGAGGCGGACGCCGAGGCGGGAGGAAGGCGGGCGTTGACTGCTCTATGTCGCGCGACCGCTCAGGACGAGCCGTATGATGCCATGGTACTTGATATCATCATGCCCGGTGTTGACGGATGGCAGGTCCTCGAGGCCATCCGGAGTAATCCGCTCTGGCAGGATATGCCGGTCCTCGTAATTAGCGGACTGGTGAACGGTGCGGGTGAAGTGGCCCGTGTCAGCGACTACGACAGCTTCTTCGTCGAAAAGAGCGGCAACTTCGTGGACGTGATCAAGACCGCGCTCGGCAGGTTGGTGAACGCGGCCTGAACAGGATGCAAGTGAGCGAGGGCGCGACCATGGTGCATCCGGTCGCGCCCGACCATGTACGGCCGATCTTCAGGAATGCGGTTGGATGTCCTGCATCCGCACGAGGAACGTCGAACACGGTGCATTCGCCGCCACATACTCGGGCACGGCGCCGAAGAACTTGCGCCGGACTTCGTGCAGCGGAGCCGTGCCGAGCACCACCAGGTCGTACCCCGCGCTGGCATCCACGATGGCCTGTGCCGGGTTGTCCTGCACATCCACCTGCAGCGTCGCCCGCTCCTTCATCTTGCGCTCTGCCAGCCACTGCTCAAGCTGATCGTGCATTCGCATGGCCTCCTGATCGCTGCGGGCGAAATGCACGAAGTCTATGTCGGAGCCGAACTGATCCTGCATCGCCACCAGCAGGTCGCGGCGTATATCGAGGCTCAGATTCGCCCTCACCGGCACGAGTACCCGGTCATATTTCTCCTCGCCTCGGAAGTTGGCGATGAGCAGACTGCAGGGGGCATGGGACGCGATCTCATCCACCAGGCGCTCGAAGCGTGAATCCGTGCCGTTCGGATGCTCGCGCTCGGAGTAGCCGACTATGATCAGGCTGGCGTTTTCGGCCTTCGCCACCTCATCGAGGACCTCCGGCACCTCGCGCCCAACCGACAACGTGCCGCGGAAGTCGGCAGAGCAGCCTTTGGCCAGCTCCTCGGCGGTGTCGAGTATCTGGTAAGCGCGGCTCATGCGGTCATGACACTCCGGCGTGCGCTCGGGCGCGTCACAATCCGTCTCAACGACCGTGACGGCTACCACCTGCCCGTCGAATTCGTTGGCCATCATGCAGCCGATGCGCATCAGGCGCGCAACATTCTTCGGGTTCGACAGTCCCACGATCACTCGGTATTTCGTCATAGGCAGCCTCCTCGGCCTGCTATTGCTGCACCTCGATCAGCTTCGCCGCCACGTCCTGCGCGAAATCCGGAAGCGTCAGCTCAACTTGCTGGCCGTCTACTGCTACTTCGTCCTCACCGATGACTTCACCCTCAAAGGGATCCCACCACTGCACACTGTATGTGCCCTCGGGGACGCCGATCAGCGTAACGCTCGCGCCCTTGACGACATCCGCCTCCGGCACATCGGCCGGTGACGGCTGCGTGCTGATATTGCCCCAGTGGAAGGCGTAGAGGGTGGTGAGGCCGATGCCGCTCTGCGCCTGGGCGAAGATCCGTCGCGGGGAGTCTGTCCGCGCCTCGATCTTACGCATGCCTCTCCCACGCGGGTCTATGCCCTCATTGAAGCGCAGGATGGCGTTCTGGAGCCGGTAAAGCTCGAGGTCATCCCACTCTTCATGGTACCACCACACCGGCGGCCCGGCGAGCGGCATCATGTTGCCAATCCAGCCGACGACACGGAAGTCGCGCTGCCAGACTTCGTAAGGCTCGGGCAGGTTAGCAGTCTGCGGGCCGTACTCGATGAATATCATCGGCTTGTTCCGGTAATGGGCCTTGCTGTCAAAGAAGCCGTTTAGCGACGTGTGCCAGTTGCGCTCAGGTCGCTGGTCGGGCCAGTAGGCGTCAGCCTGAACGTACTCTATCTGCTCGCGATCCCACAGCGCATTGCCCCAGTCGCCGTAGAGACAGACGTGGGTGCAGACGAGGTGGTCCCACGGGTCAACAGACTTTATGTAATCGCCCATCTCCGCGTGCCATTCGGCGATCTGCGCGGCGTCTCGGCCCTCGGAGAGGTCGATCTCGTTCCACAGATCGTATGAAAGCAGGTGCTGGCTGTAGCCCCAGCGGGCGATGATGTAGCGGTAGCGCTTCTTGAAGTCGTGCTTCACCTGTTCGCTGGTGAAGAGCATCGAGGGGCTGGGGAGATAGCCGCCGTTGCGCGCGGCGTAAGGATTGTAGCGCCACTCGGCGTCGTACTTGTCGCGCCGAAGCTGCCCGTGCGAGTTGAAGGTCAACTCGATGAACAGGTCATGCTCGGCGGCGAGATCGAACATGTAGTCGAGCCGCCAGGCGTTGTACATCGAGTAGCGGCCGACGCCATCGTAGCGCGAGTGATAGTCATCGTCCCACTCGATGCCGCCCCACCATGCCGCCATCCAGGTGCGGACGAAGTTCAGCCCCTCCTCGGCAAAGCGCGGGAAGAAGTAGTCGAATGCGTAAGTTCCGCGCTGGGCTTCGGCCTGATCGCCGCCATCGCGCATGTTGATGCCGTTGATGGTGAAAAGCTCGCCATTGTCGAACTCGAAGTACATAGGGTCATTCTCGCTGATGCGGACCATCCCGCGCGGGTCGAGAGGCTCTGACGCGGTGAAGCTGTAGCCGCTCGAACGAAGCTCACCGAGCGCGTCCCTCACGCTGACGTAGAATGTCCAGTCTCCCTCGACCATCGGCGCGAAGCGCAGCTTCCAGACGGGCTCGCCGACGGGAGTGAGCTTCTCAAAGCCCTCCTCGGTCTGAGAGCGGGTGTAGCTTTCGTAGTAGAAGCCCGGGACCGCGATCTCGTCGCCCGCAGGCGAACGGAAGCGGCCCTGCACGTCCACGACCTCGGGGTCAAAAGGGTTGGAGTATGCGCGGTCTAGGCTGAAGGTGACCTCCAGCTTCTCGTACACGGGCACCTGCTCCGCCGACAGGTCGACTTCGAGGCCGTACTTCAGGTTCGGATTGCCCGCGGGCTCGAAACGCCCCAGGGGCGGCTCTGAGCCGCTCAGGCGCACGTTGTCGAGCAGCGCGATGCCCTCCCACGCGTCATCGCAGAAGATACGTATGCCGAACTCGCGGGGATTGTGCAGGATGCGGTGCCAAGCCTTCTCATGGCCGCCGGTCGCCCACGCGACGCTGTCCTCCGAGATGTCCAGCTCGAAGCTCATCCACTCACCAGGCCGCACCGGAGCGCGCTCGGCTCCCTCGCGGTGCAGGGGGAAGCTCTGGAACCACCAGTAGTGGCGGTCTTTGATGTAGACCTGCACGTCGGCGGTCGCGGGCATCTCCGGCGGGAGGTAGAGCTCGAAGCTCAGCGTGGTGTAACCGCTCCAGTCGCGCCACGGGTAGTAGGTGACGCCGAATGACTTCGGCGTCTTAGCC
>JAAYJW010000278.1 GCA_012522765.1 candidate division WS1 bacterium
ATGGCGGGGCTGACGGGATTTGAACCCGCGACTTCCAGCTTGACAGGCTGGCACTCTCAACCGCTGAGCTACAGCCCCACCCAAACCTGATGTCGTTACGTCGGATTGGTACTTTACCAGACGCGCACACCCATGTCAATGCAATTTTCTGCACCCCGAAAGGAGGTGCAGAAGAATTCCCGGTCAAGCTGACGACGCAGATGCCCTACCGGTTCACCGCCTCTTCAGGGGGTGCGCGGCATCGGATCTTCCTCAGGCACAAGCGATGCTCACACACTCGCGCGCGGCGCAGGGCTCAATGTACTGCTCGCGGCAGGCTCCGGAGCGCTGACATCCCTGGCGTTCGCACCGGTGGAGTGGTGGCCGGTGGCGCTGGTCAGCCTTGTGCCGCTGCTGATCGCCCTGCACCGAACCACCGCTCTGCGCGCCGCTGGATGGCTGGCACTGATCTGGGGCATCGCGTTCCATGCCACGTCGGTCCAGTGGCTGGCGGCGATCTTCGGTAGCGCAGTACCCGCCATCTTCGTCCTGATTTCCCTCCCGTGGTACCTGTTCGGCCTCGGATACCGATTCGTGCAGCGGGGTCTGCCGGCCCTGGCCGCTATCGCAACACCGGTCCTCTGGCTCGCGGTGGACTGGATCCGCTCCGAGGGCTGGTACTTCGAGTTTTCGTGGGCGCAGCTTGGGCTTGCCCCGGTTCAGTCCCTCTCCGGCCTGTACCCTTTCATCGGTGTCTATGGTGTCACCTTCGCCATCGTGCTGGTAAACGCGATGTTCGCTGCGATCATCCTTCGCCCGCCCGCATGGAGATCGAGTGTCGCTTTCGGCGCGGCGGCGATTGCCGCGCTGGGCCTCCTGCCTCACGCGCCCCGTGACCTCGCTGCCGACCCGCAATTCGCGGCCGTCATCCAGCACGGGAATGGCGGCCTCGATGAGCTTGCGGCGATGACGCGTGAGGCGGCCGACCGGGGCGCGACGCTCATCGCCTGGCCTGAGACGGCCGTGCAGTCGGAGTTGCTCGACGATCCTGACCTGCGCGAATGGCTGAGCGGCCTCGCGCGAGAGGTGGAGGCGACGCTAGTCGTCGGCGGATGGCAGACCGCTCCCGAGGACGCGCCAATCGACAGGCTGCGGCGACATGCCATGCAAGCGGCAGGCAAGGGGATGCTCTACAACTCGGCATTAGTGATCGCACCGGATGTCACGATCCTCGGCAGCTACCACAAGACGCACCCAATCCAGTTCTTCGCCGATGGTGTCCCCGGGCGCGAGTTCCCAGTCTTCGACACACCCGCCGGCCGTCTCGGCGTCGCCATCTGCTACGACTTCGACTACGCAGCCACCGTGCGGAAGCTCGTGCAGGGCGGCGCGGAGGTGCTTGTTGTGCCCACCGTGGACTCGGAGGACTGGCCGGAGATGCAGCACGTCCAACATGCGCGCATCGCGCAGGCGCGGGCCGCTGAGGCCAACCGGCCGGTCATCAGGCCCGCAATGTCCGGCATATCGCAGATCATCGGGCCCGGTGGCGACATTCTTGCGAGCATACCCGCCGGCAAGGAGGGCCTGGCGGTGGCGCCCTATCCGCTCGTGGAGAGACCGCGGACCGCGTGGCCGTGGCTACCGCACCTGTGTCTTGGCCTGTCGCTGCTGCTGACGGCATGCGCGTGGGCAGGCAACCGAACTCAGGCGGCGAAGTCTGAGGCATGAAGATCACGTTTATCGGCACGAAGGGCTACATCGAGGAGCCGACCGACCTGCATCGCATGCACACCAGCGCGCTTATCTCCTACCGGGGCAAGTCCATCCGCATTGACTGCGGCGAGGACTGGCTCGGGCGGTGCGGCGAGATACGCGCTGATGCTCTCTTCATCACTCACTGCCACCCGGACCACGCTTTCGGGCTCAAGCGCGGCTGCGATTGCCCGGTCTACGCCAGCGCCCAAAGCTGGCAGGAGATGAAGCGCTGGCCGATCGAGGACCAGCGCACGATCGAGGACCGGGAGACGGTGGAGTTCGACGGGATGAGCGTGGAGTGCTTCCCCGTGCAGCACTCCACGCGCTGCCCGGCAGTCGGCTACCGCATATCCGCAGGCAGGGTGACGGTCTTCTATGTGCCGGATCTCGTCTACATTCAGGACCGCGAGGCGGCGCTCAGCGGCTGTGACGTCTACATCGGCGATGGCGCGACGATAGATCGCAGCTTCGTGCGTAAGCAGAAGGACACGGGCGAACTGATCGGCCATGCGCCTGTCCGCACACAGCTTACGTGGTGTCAGAAACTCGGCGTCCCGAAGATGATCGTAACGCACTGCGGCAACCAGATCGTGAAGGACCATGATGCGGCGGTAGAGAAATTGCACGACTATGCCGACGAGCGCGGAGTTGCTGCCGAGATAGCCACCGACGGCATGGAGCGAGTGCTGCGTTAGCCACCCATGCGGGGGGAACGATGTCCACGCTGATTGAGCAGTTGCGCAGATTGCTGGGAATACCGACGCGCCGCAAGGGCCCCCTTGGGTGGCTCGGCCACGGCGGGCATGAGCGCCACCAAATCGGCTGGCGCGCGGAGAGGTACGCCGCCGAGATGCTGGTGGGCCGCGGATACCACATTCTCGAACGCAACATGGCCATCGGCCCCGGGGAGATTGACCTGATCGCCGAGCATGACGATGAGATCGTCTTCATCGAAGTGCGCTCCCGCGCCGAAAACGGCATGATGCGACCGGTGGAGACCGTCAGGCGGAAGAAGCGGGGACAGATCGGCCGCTGCGCGCGAGCATACCTCCGCAAGCGAGGCGTAACCGGTGTCCGGCATCACTTCGAGGTCGCCGAGGTCTACCTCGACGAGCGCAGGCGGCCGATGCGGCTGGAGATGGTGCGGATCGCGCTCAAGCAGTCCCGTCGCTGATCGCGCTCTGCACGAACGGCCACATCAGCGACGAGTAGAAGCGATGCCCCTCCGGCCCCCACCTGTGCTCGAAGCGCTCCGGGACACCGGCTGCCTGATAGATGCTGCGCACTCCCTCAACCGCGCGCTCGACTTCACCCGGCGGGAAGAGCGTGTCCTTCCGTCCGTTGACGATCAGCAGATGGCGAGGCGCGGTCAGGCCGGCGACATCGCCGAACTCGCCGAAGCGGTAGATCCCCGGCACCACGTTGCAGTCGCAGTGATGCGCGAGACCGTTCTCCCCCACGTAGGTCGCGAATGAGCAACTCGGCACCGCAACAGTCACGCGCTCATCGCAGGCCGCGGCGTAGGAGGTAGCTACGCCTCCGCCTGAGTTGCCCATCGCCAGCACGCGTGTGGCATCCACGTTCGGAAGGCCGCTCGCCCAGTCGAGGGCGCGCTCCATGTCCCAGAGTCGCTCACCGATGGCGGTGCGCCCGGCAAGGAGGGCGTGGATCAGCTCGCTGTGGCAGTCTCGGCCGTCGTGGCGGGCATTGAGGTCCGGCACGCAGTTGCACTCGAAGCCGCGCGTGTTTAGCGCGATGGCGAGGAAACCGTGTTTCGCCGCCTGAACCGCCACGTCAGCATCACGCTGCTCTATGCGCCGGATGCGATCCGGGTCGCCATGATGCACACCTGCGTAGATGTCATGCCCGCGTGGAGAGTGTCCATGCGGGAGGATCGCCAGCGGAAACGGCCCGTTGCCCTCAGGTTGCAGCAGCCAGAACTCAACCGGCCAGTCCGGCTCGGTGTAGATGCGTCCCAGTCGACGAGAGAAGCCCTCAAGCTGCTCGGATTCCTCCAGCTCCACCGAAGGCTGATGCCCGGCAAGCTCCTCAGCCATCGCGTCGAGGCCCAACAGCCTGCGCAGCGCTGGCCGCGCCTCTGCCTGCCAGTCGGCGACCGAGCCGCCGGTGAAGCTGAACTGCCGCAGATCGCGAGCATAGAGACGATTGAGGTACCTGAGGACGGTATCGCTGTGTCTGAAGCTGACGGCAGGTTCCATTCTCTGCCTCCTGAAGATATCGTGCGTTACGGCATGCAGCAGTCGCAGTATCTGCGGCCACTGCCGCAGGGACAGGGATCCTTCGGTTTGACAGCCTGCTCCTCGGCCTGCCGGCGCGCATGCAGTTTCCTTGCCATGCTCTGCAGCGTGTCATACGAGTGCTCGAAGAACATGCGGTAGGCCTCGCAGAAGTACGTCGGCTGCGCAGCGTCACCGAGCATGACTCGGTACTTCGGACAGCCGCCGTGGCACATTGAGAACCACTGGCAGCGGGCGCACTCGTCGAGCCCCTTAGTCTTCCGCGCGCGGAACGTCTTGTAAAGCTCCATCCGCGGGATGTGGTGGAACTGCACATCATGGATGTTTCCGTATTTCCACTGTTCCTCGACGAAGAAGTCGCAGGCGTAGATGTCGCCATTGTGCTCCACGACGAAGTAGGGCCCGCAGTGCTCCCCGAACATGCACGTCGGGTGCGGATAGCCCATTACAACCGCCAGCGCGTCATCAAACATGCGCACGTAGGCCTCGCGGGGCTTCGCCGCCGCCCACAGGTCGAACAACTCACAGAGGAAGTGCCCGTAGTCGCGGGGGCTGATCGAGAAGTCCATGAGACCGCCATCTCCCGCCGGCTCGGCCAGCGGGATGAACTGCAGAAAGTCCACGCCGAGTGAGAGCAGATACTCATAGGTCTCAGTCGGACGGTGGATGTTCTCTGGCTGCACCATCGAGAGGATGTTGACCTCTACCTCGTGCTCCAGCAGTGTCTCGATGGCTGCTACTACCCGAGAGTGGGACCCCTTTCCGGCATGGTCGACGCGGAAGGCATCATGCACCTCGGCAGGCCCGTCGAGGCTCACGCCGACGAGGAAGTGATAGTCGTGCAGAAAGCGCGCCCATGCCGGGTCATCGAGTAGCACCGCGTTGGTCTGCAGGCTGTTGGAGACCGTCTGCCCCGAGCGCCCATAGAGCCGCTGGTACGAGACCGCGCGCTTGAAGAAGTCGAGGCCCATCAGCGTCGGCTCCCCGCCCTGCCATGCGAAGGGCACCACGCGATCGTGGTAGTTCATGTACTTGCGGACAAGCTCACGCAGCGTCTCGTCGGACATGCGGTGGCGAGGGGTGTCGGGATAAAGCGCGTTCCTGTCGCTGTAGAAGCAGTAGCTGCAGGCCAGATTGCAGTCAGGTCCGGCGGGCTTGATCAGAACTGTCAATGGCTCCTGCGGCATCGTCTAATCACTCATTCTCTGTTCGAATACGAACCTGCACCTGTCTGCCCTGTGACAAATGCTCTCGACGAGCGTGGCCTCAATGGCCGGTCCGCCCTCGGGCGAGAACTCGCGCGCCCATACGGCGGCCTCCGTGGAGCAGATGCGATCTGCGATCTCCGGACCGAGGTGGGTGCGGCCGGCGCTCTCCAGCACATTGCGCCACGGGCATTTTGTTACGACGATCTCGGCGTGCTGAGGGTTTGTGCTGCGCCTCTCGTAGGTATGCCCCTCCGCGGAGAGCTTCAGCGCCAGGCAGCGGACCAGGTCGGCGGTCGAATGCCCATCTATGCCGAGCAGTTCGCGCGCTTTGCGCGCCTGGATCTTCGGCATGATCTCCCAGACCCGCTCATCCACCTCCATCGCGCGCTCGAGGCCGTCTTCTTCCTCGAGCATCACGAACCAGAGGCCATCCACGGCGAAGTAGGACCGCCTGAGCATCTCCAGCAGATTGTCATCGCCCGCCAACGTGATCAGTCCTCGGCTGCGAAAGGAATGCTGTATTGCCTACCGAGCTGCATGTGTGTCACTGTGGTGGGGCATGTCATTCGCCGCCGCACCGGTCGAGGCCTCCGTGGAGGAAGATCATCCCTCGGAAGGGAACTACCGCATGGCCGTCAACGTCCTGCCAGATGTAGACTGCCAGTCAACAATTCCCCTGGATAGCTCAAATGCGTGCCCGTGAAGGAGTGTCAGTCATGAGACATCTGAGCATACTGCTGGTCGGCCTCGTCTGCACGTTGCCCGCGGCAGCCGTGGACCTGACGGTGGATGGCGAGGCTGCCTGCATCATCCTCATTGCAGAGGATGCGCCGGAGATCGTGCGATTCCCGGCCAGGGAGCTTCAGCATTACCTGCAGGCGATCAGCGGCGCCGAGATCGCGATTCGGCCTGAAAGCGAACGCCCTATCGGCATCAACCGCATCTACGTCGGCGACACCTCCGCGGCGCGAGCGATGGGCATAGACGTGGACGCGCTGGAGCCGGAGGCCATCGTGATACGCACGATGGGCGATGATCTCTTCATCCTCGGCGGAGATCGCATCGGCCCCGGGGATCGTGATGACGCCATGAGCGTCAATAACCAGGTTGGCACCCTCTACGCGGTCTACGACTTCCTGCAGGACCAGCTTGGGGTGCGCTGGCTCTGGCCGGGCGAGACCGGCACCGTCATCCCGGATATGCCGACGATCACCATCGGCGACCTTGACATCCACGAGGTGCCGCAACTCAAGCAGCGCAAACTGCGCACCGGCACGCGCACCAGCATGATCGAATCGATCGAGCAGTCCGCTGGCCCGATGAACCGCGAGATGGCGTCACGGATGGCCGCCGAGGAGAACTCCTGGATGCGCCACATGCGCATGGGGCGCTCTCTGTTCATCAACTACGGCCATGCCTTCACTCGCTGGTACGAGGAGTATCACGAAGAGCATCCGGAGTACTTCGCGCTCTACGACGGCACCCGGACCACGCGCAACCCCGAGCGGGTGAAGATGTGCGTGGCGCAGCCGGCACTGTGGGACGCGGTAGTTGCGCGCTGGAAGACGGCATGGGAACAGAACCCCGTCGCATACAAGACGCTTAATGCCTGCGAGAACGATGGCGGCGGCTTCTGCGAGTGCGAACTATGCACCGCATGGGATGTGCCTGATTACGTGAATGAGACGCCGGAGGGGCCCGAGGTCATTCTCTCTGACCGCTACGCGAAGTTCTGGAACGAGGTAGCCACGCGCGTGAGGGAGGTTGATCCCGAGGCGCAGGTGGCCGTCTACGCCTACTCGCGCTACCGCTTCCCGCCGAAGGAGACGCAGCTCGAACCGAACATTATCGTGGGCTTCGTGCCCGGCGTCAGCTACCCGAACACCGGCGAAAGCAGCGAGGCATTCCAGGAGGACTGGATGGCATGGCACCGGCAGGCGGAGAAGCTCTTCCTCCGGCCCAACTGGCTGGGGAGCCTTCATTCGGTCCCCCGCGCTCCGCTTGACCGGATGGCCGAGGACTTCCGTTTCGCCGCCGACAACGGCATGATCGGCACCGACTTCGACTCCCTCTCGGGCCAGTGGCTTATACAGGGGCCTGTGTACTACGTGCTTGCTCGCTTGCACTGGGACACCACCGTATCGGCTGAGCAGCTTCTTGACGAGTACTATTCGGCATTCGGGGCCGCCGCACCGACAGTGCGCGAGTACTTTGAGTACTGGAATGATTACGCGCGGGATGAGACGCCGAAGTGGAGCGAACTCTCGTACGAGCTTGGCTACCGCAACTACGGCCGCGGCGCGGTGCGCATCATCCCCTACATCTACACGGAGCAGGCGTTCGCGCCCGCGAAGGACCTGCTGATGGAGGCGCGCCGGGCGGTAGCCGATGAGCCGGAGATCGTGCAGAAGCGCGTGAATCAGCTTTTGCAGGCACTGCGCCATGCCGAACTGACCTCCGAAGCGATTGCCGCGACCGAGCGCATCAATGCCGGGACCACCGAGGACCTCGCCGCGGATGTCGCCATCATCAAGCAGATGCACGACTACCGGATGGCGATCGGGCGCGATGGTGTCATCAACCCCTACTGGGCGATCATGCGCGACACGAAGTTCGGCGACTACGCGGGGTACAAGCTGCTGCAGGATATCGGCGACCGCAAGGCAGTGACGCTCCTGCCGCGCGACTGGCGCTTCCGCTTCGACCCCGATGAAGTCGGCGAGGATGAAGAGTGGTTCAAGCTCCGGGGCTCCGCCGATGGCTGGGGCACCATGCGGACCGACATGTACTGGGAGGACCAGGCGCTGGGCCGCCAGTGGGCCGAGGACCATGATGGCCGCGGCTACGATGGCCTGGGCTGGTACCGGACGACGTTCACGCTTGAGCCGCAGTACCAGGGGAAGAAGCTTGTCCTCTTCTTCGGCTCGGTGGATGAGGATGCGAAGATCTGGCTGAACGGGGAACTGGTGGCCGATCACCCGATGGAGGGCGACGATGGCTGGAAGCGCCCCTTCACCATCGAAATCAGCGACCACGTGCGATTCGGCGAGACGAACAACCTGGCGGTCATGGTACGCGACTCTTCGGGCGGAGGCGGTATCTACAAGCGCGTCTGGGCAATGGAGGAATGACAGCAACAGCAAACTGCTGCGACAACATCGTAATCCGCTGCATGGACTTCCGCTTCCATGCAAAGCTGCCGCGGCTGCTGGCCGATCACTTCAACGTGGAGCGATTCGACCATGACTCACCCGGCGGCTGTGGCGGTTCGCTGTCCCTGCTCGACGAGGCGACGCGGCAGCAGGTGCTCAATGCGCTGGAACTGGCGATCTCGCTGCATGGCGTGAAGCG
>JAAYJW010000028.1 GCA_012522765.1 candidate division WS1 bacterium
AGAAGAAGCCGCCCTTGAAGCGCATGACGTCCGGATACTCGCGCGTCGCATTCGTGTACCACCAGTAAGTGTCGCCACTGGCGGCCGCCGATTCGCGCACAAGCACCGGGTCGAAGCCGCCGCTGAGGGAGAGCGTGTGGCAGCGCACATCCAGCCACGGGTCGAACTCCTCGGCGGTGTCCATGCGCGTGGTGGTGTAGGTGCGCACGTCCGGGACCTGCTTGATGGCCTCCAGCAGCCACTTGCACTGGCTCCGGCGCGGCTCCGACCACGGTTCATCGCGCGGATACCACAGCACCTCCGGCAGATCGCGCTCGGCGAAGTGCGCCCGCGCATGCTCCACGAATGCCTTTACCTGCGCGGCATGCTCGTCGCTGCCGAACTCGGTCTCAAGCGGCGGGAAGCCGTAGGACCACGGGACCGGCGCCGTGAGGCCATGCGCCTTCAGCAGCTCCAGCGCGTAGGTGATCTGCTCGAGGTCGTACGTGTATTGCCCGTCATCGCCTTTGCCCATCGAAGCGTGGGCATCGAGCGCAACGCTGTTCATGTTGTGCTCGCGCATGTCCCCAAGCTGCGCCAGGACGCGCTGCTCGGTCATGTTGTCCTGCCGCCATGGGCCCCAGTACATCCCGAACGCGTAGCTCTCCGGCTCTCGGAGCGTTACCGGCAGCACCTCCACGCTCACCGGCACTTCGACGGCCGCGCCGCCCGCGGGGGTGACTGTGGCGGTGGTGGTGTAGGTGCCTGCCGCCGCATCATCCGGAACACGAACGGTCACCCACCACTGGCGCGTCTTCTCACCGTTCACGTCAATCGTGCTGCCTGTCTCGATCGTCTCCGGCGTCTCGATGAACTGGCTCGCGTACTGAGAGCCCTTCTGCCCGGGGATCTGGTTCCACAGACGCACCGTGCCGATCTCGATCGCATCGGCAGGAATGGTGGCGCCATCAGGGCCTGTCAGCGCGCCAACCGACAGCGTGCACTCGCCGAGTGCCCGGAGCGGGTAGATCGCCAGCGTCAGCGGCTCATACTCGCCGGGGGTGGCGAATGCGTCCATCCCGGCGCCGATCTCGCCATCGAGCGGCACGGAGTTGCCGTAGATCTTGCGCATCCAGTGCGGGCTGAAGAGTATGTAGCCGGCCTGCTGCTGGTCGGCGGTCGGCTGCGGCGCGGGGCCCTCCGGCTCGTGAAAGACCTCGGTGAAGTTGATGCTCAGGATGTACGAAGTCTCGGGATCCGCCTGGCTGAAGACATCTATCTCGCTTAGGGCCAGATGGATCGGCTCATCGTTCTGCACGCCGACGCGGAAGTAGCGAACGGGGCGATTGGGCATGGCCAGAGCGATCTCCCGCGTGCCCTTGTCCTCATCCATCTTGTAGCCGGTTGCTTCAGCCTCGAGGTTCCACGGGCCCGCCGGGTCGCCATCGGTCAGGTACAGGCGCACATGGTCAAGCTGAAAGTCGCGGCCGGTGTAGTGCTTGTAGCTGTGCACCACAACGCGGTCAAGCGCCACCTCACTGCCAAGGTCCACGTCAATGAAACGCTCTTCGGTGGTGGGCTCCCAGATGACGGAGTAGGCTGCGCCTCCGGCGGGCCGACTATCGAGAAGCTTCTTGTTCTCCGGGTCCTGGAACTGCCCGTTCCATCCAGTGGCATCGGGGGGATGGGGATAGGAGTAGGTCACCTTCGGTGCCTCCTCATCCTGTGCGATTGCACAGGCAACACACAGCAGCGATAGCAGGGCTGCCGTCAGAACGATTGCGGCGATCTGTCGCACGTCCATCACCTCACATGAGTTACCGGCGCAGGCGTGGGCGCCTGCGCCGGTTTGTGGTCAATAGTTTCTACCGACCCGCCCCCGGAGAGACAGGCTACAGATCGCCCTCCCAGGCGCCGTCCTCCTGATACCGGATGTCCCACCACTGAAGATGCGACTTGAGAGCACTTTCGCTCGCCCACTTGGCGTGGCCGTCAACCCAGCCGACATTGGCGCCGCCGTTGTGGCGCTTCGCGACATAGTTGAAGTAGCTGTTGTTCCCGTGCAGGCCCTGTGGGTCATAGCCCCAGCAGGTCATATTGGTCGCATCGACGATGTAGACTAGCGAGGTCGGGTCGGGTGCCGCGTCTATCGGGTATGGGCCGTTGTCATTGGTCCCGTACGGGAAGGTCCACGTGTAGGACATCCCGTATCCCATCGCGGAGTTGCTGTCCCATGGATACGTGACGCTGGCGGGCTTGGGGGAGCTCGGGCACCAGAAGATCTGCGCGTTCTTCACGTAGGGCTGGAGCAGTTGCGGCCAGCGCATGCCGCCGGTGCCGGTCGTAGTGAACGGACACATCACGCCGTCGTAGTCCTGTGCGTACATGTGCAGTGCGAGCATCAGTTGCTTCACGTTGGCGAGGCAGCTTGTCTGGCGCGCCTTCTCGCGCGCTCGGGCGAAGACCGGGAAGAGGATCGCCGCCAGGATGGCGATGATCGCAATGACAACGAGCAGTTCTATCAGGGTGAATCCACGTCGCATCTTCAGCGCCTCCTTGAGCGAACTGTGTTAGCGCACAAAGAGCCAAAATGCGATCGGTTATGACCTGATTGCTCTCATCCCCCGGCGCGGGCGTTGGTGCCCGCGCCGGGGGCATTGCAGGCACCGTCAGACAGACTGACTACTCATTGAGAGCGATGTCCCACCACTCGGGATGGCCGGCAAGCGCGCCCGTGCTCTCCCACTTGGCGTGGCCATCGAACCAGCCGACATTGGCGCCCTCATTGTGGCGCATCTTTACGTAGGCCCAGTATTTGGCATTGGAGCTATCGTCTACTGTCATATTGCTGGCGTCCACGATATAAAGCAGTTCCGCAGGATTCGGTGCTTGATCCATGCTTCGAGGGTTGGTGGGAGTGATCCAGATCGGCATACCATACCCTACCGTTATCTTCTGCTCTCCCCCGGTCCAACGGCTTTCGAAGCTGGCATACTGCTCGCTCGGGCAGACGAAAATCTGCTTGTTCTTCACGTAAGGGAGCACATTGTGCCACCAGAGACGCTCGTCTGTACCGGGATCGGTGTTGCAATAGTGCAGGCACATCCCATCGTAGTCCTGCGAGTACATCTGGATGCCGAGCATGAGCTGTTTTACATTCGACAGGCACGATGTCTGACGGGCCTTCTCGCGTGCGCGAGCGAAGACCGGGAACAGGATCGCCGCCAGAATGGCGATGATCGCGATGACGACCAGCAGTTCGATCAGAGTGAAACCACGTCGCATAGCGCTACCTCCTGTTGTCTATTTGCACATATACACATTGGCATTCCCTGCGTGAAGACCATTGTCCTCCGTGACGCGCTTAATGTTTGCAGAAATATGGCGCGATAAACCTGCATTATCATCGTCTGCGTCAACGTCTCATTACAGCGAGGCGTCGCGGCGCGTCCGCTATGAATGACTGGATGCCCCTCAGCGTGATGAAGACGTCGTCCTGCCGCCCCTCCTCCGGTGCCAGCGTCTCCACCGACCACGCCCGGCCCGCCTGATCCGGGGGTACCTCCAGCGCGATCCGCACGGCCTCATCCATCTCGCCGGGCTCGTCGGCCACAACGCGTCCATCCGCGTCACGCACCAGCAGGTGACAGGTCTCGCTCGCCTGTGGAGCGGAGACGATCAACTCGAAGCTAGCGCAGCCCTCCGGAACGTGAAAGTAGAGCGGCTGCAGCGGCTCGGGGTCGCATACGTTCAGGCTCCGCCCACCACCAGCGACTACCACTGCGCTCGCGCACCGGGGCCTCATCCGATAGAGGTTTGCGCCTGCGGACGCCAGCAGCAGGTAGTCGCCTGGCCCCGCCGTGGGCAGCGACAGCGTCTCATACTCGCTCCAGTCATCCATCACGCTCGGGCCGCTGCCGCTGGAGGCTTCCGCGACAGTGGTGCCCTCGAGGGAGATGAGCCGCAATTGCAGCGGATGGCCACCACTGCGCCCGGCCACCGAGACCTCCACCACCTGCAACGGGCGATCGTCCGTAATCCGCAGATACCACTCCGTCAGGTTACGCAGCGACGGCGGCCGATCGCCGGCCTGCCTCGCGTCATCCACTGTGACCGCCTCCAGCCTCGCCGGTGCGCCCTCCCGGCGCATTCGTATCGCAGCGGCGGCACGGCGGCCTGCCTCCACGGGATCGGTCACCGGCGCCGCGGGCGGTGGCCCTTCCGCGCCTCCGGTGACCGCAAGCAGCGCATACTCGCGCATCTCCGGCACCGTCACTCGAACGCCACCCGGCACGGCTTCGCCCGTAAGCGTTACATCTTCCATCTCCGGCCGGATGAGCGTGATATCAGCATCCGCGGACACCGGTACTGTGAGTGTGATATCGCGCAGCAGAGGCTCGGCCTCAGGCGCGGGGGGAGCAACATTCATCGGTGCGGCGTAGCTCAGCAGGTGCACCAGCAGCGCCTCATCAGTCCGCTGCAGTTCGACCGCAAGCTCCGGGTTTTGCCCCGGGTCGGCTACCGCCGGCGCGTACGGCAGCAGTCGGCACAGGCTCTCATACAGCAGCGCCGCAGATGCAGGCAGTGTCTCGCTCATCTCAAGGTCCAGCGCAATAGAACGCTCTCGGCCCAAGTCCACCGCACGCGAACCGCCGAGAAGTGTTCGATCGGGCACCGCGCCGATGGTCAGCAGCGCACCTCCTCCGGCCCCGAACTGCTCCAGCGCCTCCGCGCCGGCGTCATCGAGGTGGCGGAGGTGGGGGAGGATGATGAGGTCGGTATCATGCTCGCGCAGGTCCTCAGCGAGACGCGCTGCATGTATCAGCCGGTGCGGAACATGCTGGCGCTGAAGCAGGCGCATTGTCGCCAGCACCTGGTGGTAGTGGCGATCGTGTCCGAACATCATGTCCCACGGTGAATAGACCACGCCGATTCGCGCCGCCGAACGCGCACCTTCAGCGAGGTCGCGGTGCTCGTGGATGAAGCGCACAATCGGCGCGGCCCACTCGAGGTTCATGTCCGGGGCGCCCGGATACTTGCTCGTCGGCGGGTAGATCACGAATGTCCCGCCGAGCGCGAAGCCCTCCGCCATCGCCAGTCGCGCCATCGCCGGGTTGCGCAGCACGCCCGTGTACGCCTTGTGCAGCACGCTCTCCCTGCCTCCCGGTCGCGAGAGGGCGTAGTGGTAGTCGAACCAGTTGCGGTGCATGAAGCTCTCCTGCAGCCCGCACATGTAGCCCCGCGTGCCTGTGCCCGCGAACTGCCCCGGCTCCACGTACATGGTGCTGACCGCGTCGCCCCACAGCACCGGTTCGACGCCGCGCGAGGCCTGCGACCAGAACCACTTCTGCCCGGCGGAGTTCGGCGCTACAAGGAAGTTGCCCGCGCCATGGACCGACTCGCCTGCCGCCTTCACCTGCTCGCGCAGAAAGTCCGCCATCGCCCACGTCCAGAAGCGCCTGCAGACGCCAAGGAGCGCCCGCTGCGTCTCGGCGGTTGCATTCGGCAGATACATCGGCAGCGGATCGTCGCCCGTGTCGCGCCCGTAGAGCCCCGCTATCTCCTCAGCGGAGTGCTCGCGCCGCAGCCACGCGTCGAAGGCCGCCTGGCAGTGCTCGCAGTAGCACATGCACATCGGGTTGTCGCACATGACGCCGTCGCCGTAGTTGCGGGCGAGGGCGATGATGGTGTCGTAGGAGATGGCGCGCCAGTAGGGGTTGCTCGGGCACATCATGTAGCGGCTGCCGGAGTAGGCGAGGAGGATCTCGCCATCAGGGCCGCGCTGCGCCCAGCCGTCTGGGCCGACCTCCGGGCGCGGGTGAGCCATCTCGTGCGCATCCCACTCGTCATACATCCGCTGAAGCACCGATGGGGGACGGGTGAAGAGGTCTTTGTACTGGAAGAGGTAGCGAACTCCCGCCGCGCGGAGTTCGGCAGCCTGACGCGCCGCAACCTGAGGGTCGGCGGAGAGCTGCGGCATGTGCACACCATCCGGCGCAATCGCCAGCAGGTCATCTCGCGCCTGCTCGTATTCGGCCGTGGAGCGGACGAACACGCGTATCTGCCCGTCCGTCTCCACGGCCCATGCACCGTTTGTCGCGATCAGCAATACGGCGATCCCGATCAGTAGTGGCGCTCTCATTTTCGCGGCCGGTGCGCTACCGGCCCGCACCTGCCTCGATCAGCGCCACGATGGCGTCCGCGATGGCGCGGCGGTTCGCGTCGTATCGCGTGGCCTCCCAGTCGCTGAGGTAGTGGAATGCGAGGTCATCACCGTAGGTGTCGGTGTAGTAGTCCATGTCAATATGCGCCTCATCGCGGATGCGATTGAGTATCGCGCGACCTTCTGCCGCAGCGGCCCTGACGCGCGCGTCATCGCTGCGCTCGGCCTCGTTCACCATCAGTTCCAGCGTCCAGGCATACTTCGCGTCATTGATTCCCTCGCGATGGCACTCCCACTGGATCGAGCGAATCGGGCCATCGGCGCCGGGATAGGAGGTGATGTAGTCGCCGGGGCCGCCATCGAAGTCGCAGAACGGGCTGCCCGAGTATGAGCGGTAGTTCCAGTAGGTCTGCCCGGTCGCGCGCGACTTCCAGTGGTGGAAGCCCGCCTTGAAGCGCATCACCGCCGGGAACTCGCGAGTGCAGTTCGAGTACCACCAGTACTCGTCGCCACCCTCCATCGCCGCGTCATAGACCTCCGGCCACTGGTAGCCGCAGCCGAGGCTGGTCGCGTGGCAGCGCACGTCCAGCCACGGGTCCAGCTTGATGCCCGCCTCGTCCGAGACCGTGCAGTATGTCCGGATGCCTTCGACCTCCGAGAGCGCGCGATACGGCTCCGCCGCCTCGCTGATCTCGGGCTCGCGGAAAGGCTCGTCCCAGGCGTAGTAGAGCAGTTCGGGCCAGCCGCGCCGGATCCGCTCGTCCTCGATGACGCGGGCCGCCTGCTGGATGATCCGTTCGCGGTCCTCGCGATCGGGCATCCACGCGCTGCGGATGTAGAGCGGCAGCGGGCCCTCGAATCCTCCCACCTCGTTGATGCGGTCTATCACCCACTGGACGTAGCCGAGGTTCACGGTGACCGGATCGGTCTCGACGTCAATCACCGGCACGGCACTGGCGTCGGTACTCGCCATGCCGCGGAGGAGGCTGAAGGCGAAGCCGTTGAGGCCGTGGTCGCGCAGGTCCTGCAGATCGCGGCGGGTGTAGTCGGTGAGGCTGTCGAGATCAACAACGCGCGGGCCGACAGTCTGGCCCGGATAGTAGTAGATCCCCCAGTGCATCGGGCGCGGCCAATCGAGTCCGAACGGATAGACCGTCAGCGCGATCGGCAGTGACTGATCCGCGCCATCGCCACGCGAGATCGTGACCGCGCCGGTGTAGTCGCCCGCCGGGGCATCATCAGGCACTCGCACCGTCAGCCACCACTGCGCATTGCTGCCGGTGCCAACCCACACCTCGCCGGAGCGATCCGGCTCGTAGAGCAGTTCGGGCATGACGCCCCAGCCCTCACGCGGGTTCATCTTGTAGCGCTGCGGCCATGAGTGGATCAGGTGGACCTCGATGTTCTCAGCCGGGATGTTGCCCGGCCCGGTCAGCGCGCCCGGTGTCACGCGCACACCATGCAGCGGCTCCAGCGCATGCAGGGCGAAGGTGACTGGTTCGCGCTC
>JAAYJW010000279.1 GCA_012522765.1 candidate division WS1 bacterium
CCTGCAGTTCCACCTCCAGCCGAACCACACCATTGCGCGCCCCACGCGCATCTCGCTGCGCCGCCGAGAACGTGCAGGTTGCGCCCAGGCTCGCGCGATGATCGGCTGCCGCTGAAAGCACCTGTACGCTGCTCGTATCCGCGCGGGAATACAGGTGCAGCCAGTCTTCCGACCCCGAGAGGCCAACTCGCCCATCCACCAGCAACTTCGATGCCAGGCGGTAGCGCGCACGCCGCGCCAGCAGGTCGCCATGCACCGCGGCGTGAAGGTCGTCCTTCGGTGGCCAGTAGCTCCAGGCTGAGAACGGCGCGAAGACGGTCAGGCCCGCGCCGAAGCTGCGGACGGTCAGGCCCAGGAAGTAGGGCTGCTGGCCGTCATCGTAGCGGACGCTCTCGGTGGTGAGCGGAATCGCCCCCGGCGAGGGCCGTATGAACCATGTCGGCCCCTGGAAAGGATAGCCCTTCATGAGTGTCGCCGCACCCTCGAAGCTGTGGCGGCTCATCTGCCCCATCGAGCGCGTCACGGCCTGTCCGGGGACAAAGGTGCCGCGGGCCTCCATCCCGCGTGTGACCGAGGGAAAGGCCGGGTGCGGCTCCCCCGCACGGAAGCCACCGAAGCGATCCTCGGGCTCACGCGCTCCGGCAATGCCCAGCAGTGTCGCGAGGGGGCTTTGCACCGGCGACCACGTCTTCGCCTCCCGGGCCCCGAGGCCGAGGTCGGCGAAGAGCGCGCCGCCGGCCTCCACGTAGTCGGTCAGTGCGGCTACCGCCTCGGGCGGCAGCGAAAGGCACGTGGGCGCGAAGATGACGCTGTACGAGGAGAGGTCGCGATCCTTGATCTCCTCGGTGTCGAGGTAGTCGAGCCCACCGAAGACGTGGCCGAGGCGGTAGTTGTACGCCAGCCCCGCGAGGTCCGCGGCCGTGAAGCCACCGATGTACCCGTACGCCGGAGCGCCGAAGAACTCGCGCCCGCCCTCGTAGGGCTGATGTATCACCGCCGCGCACGGCTTCGGCACATCGCCAACGAAAGGCGACTGCGCCAGCGCCGCCGCAAGCTGATCCACGATGTTGTTGCGTACCCATGGCTCGGCGACGCGGCTCCAGTCCTCCAGCCCCACACCGACGGCGCCCCGCAGACCGGCCTCGAGCACCCAGCCGTACAGCGACTGGTTGCTGTAGGCGTCACTAGGCGGCAGCGGAGTGCGCAGCCACGGGATGACATCGAAGCGCCCGCCCCGGCGCGCCATCTCCACCGCGTGCACGTTGTGCGTCACTACGTCCGGTTCGAGGACGTCCGGCGGCATGTGCGGTTGAACTACGTCGTAGCTGTCGGGGATCGCCGAGAGGCTCCGGTAGAGCGCAATGCGCCCGGTCATCAGCGTGCGCTCCGGGTCCAGCGTCCTGATCGTGTCCGCCCACAGCGCCATCACGTCGCGGAAGGCGTCGCGCTCGTACTCAGCGACATCAATGCTGGCGCGCCCGACACCATGCACCTGCTCCGCATCAACGGCACGCGCACTCTCTCGAGTGATCTCGCCCGGCAGGATGAAGCGACTGCCCCACGTGGCGTTGACTGTATCGACGCCACCGTACTGCTCGGTGATGAAGGCTCGGAAGTCGGCATCGCTGAGGCTCAGGTCGCGCTCGAGGTAGTGGTCGGTCGCCCACGCATCAATGCCCGGTTCATCCGCGAGTGCGCCGATCACGGTCGCGAGCCAGTCAGTCACAGACGAGGCATACTGCGCATTCCGCGCCGACACTGCACCCTCGAATCCGAGCTTCGTCGGCAGGCCGACGATGACGCGCAGCTTCTCCGAACGCGCCTCGCCGATCAACTCGCGCACGGTATCGAGCCTGTCCGGCGCATCAACGGGCAGGTCGAGGTAGATGGTGTTGCAGCCGAGGGAACGCGCAACGGCCGCCGCGTCAGGGCCCTGCAGGCCGTGGATGAAGACGAAGGGGGCGGGTCTGCCCGCAGCCACGGCAGCGGCGCACAGCAGCAGCATCGCCAGGGGCGAGAGCAGGCGAGTCGGCCACTTCAGCGATGGCGTTCTGCAGTCACTCCACCAGCCACTCATCAATGCTCTCAAGCGCCTCCTCAGCCGCCTGCTGCTCCGCCGCCCGCTTGGAGCCGCCCTCGCCGGTCCCGATCACATCATTGCGCAGAATCGCCTCGATGGTGAACCAGCGATCGTGGGGCGGTCCATCGGTGCGCGCCACCCGGTACTGAGGGGGCGGCATGCCGCGCGCCTGCAAGATCTCCTGGAGGGCGGACTTGTGATCGCAGAGGCTCTCGCGACCGTCCACCTCGACCAGCATCGGCCCGAACTGCGCGAGAACAAACTCCCGCGCGCCGTCGAAACCGCCTGCGAGGAAGACCGCCCCCACCAGCGCCTCAACTACGTCCGCGAGCAGTGACGCCTTGCGGCGCCCGCCTGTTGTCTCTTCGCCGCGTCCGAGCAGGATGTAGTCGCCGAGGTCCAGTTGCCTGGCGACGAACGCCAGCGCCGACTTGCGGACGACCGCGGCCTTCAGCCGCGTGAGATCGCCCTCGGGCAATTCGGGGTACTTGTCAAAGAGGTGGGCTGCAAGAACGAGGTCGAGTACCGCGTCTCCGAGGTACTCGAGGCGCTGGTTGGTCGCAAGTTCGCCCAGTCCCTGTTCACGTGCGTAGGAGCTGTGTGTGAAGGCCAGCTCAAGCAGTTCTTCAGGAACGGCAGCGAGTCCGAGTCTGTCACGTAGTTCTGCGAAGCGGTTCGGTGCCAATGCTGTGTCGCCTGAGGGTCGGGCGCGCTCCTTCGTCTGCGCCGGCCGTCACGTCACCCCTCGTACCGGCGGATGATCAGCGTGATGTTGTGCCCTCCGAAGCCGAATGAGTTTGAGGCCACGATCTCCACCTTCGCCTCCCGAGGCTCGCCCATCACGTGGTCGAGCTCGGGATACTCCGGATCGTTCAGGTTGGTCGTGTGAGGGATGATGCCCTCCTCCATGGCTTTGATGCAAAGCGCCAGCTCTGTCGGGCCGGTGGCGCCGAGCATGTGCCCATGGATCGGCTTCGTTGAGGAAACCGGGATGTTACCCACCTCGTCGCCGAGCAGCTTGGCGAGGGTGATTGCCTCGGAGTAGTCGCCGGCAGGGGTGCCCGGACCGTGGGCATTGATGTAGTCAATGTCCTCCACGCCGATGCCCGCGTCCTCAAGCGCCGCCTTCATGGCAATCAGTGCGCCCGAGCCGTCGGGACATGGCTCGGTGAAGTGATGGGCATCGCCGCTCAGGCCGATCCCGGCGATCTCCGCGAGGATCGGAGCGCCACGATCGAGTGCGTGCTGCAACTCCTCGACGATGTAGGTGGTGGCGCCGTCGCCCATTACAAAGCCGTCGCGGCTCTTGTCGAAGGGGCGGCAGGCGTGCTCGGGATCATCATTGCGTGTGGATAGAGCGCCCGCGGCGCAGAAGCCGCCCAGCGCGCTCTTGCTCACGCCCGCCTCGGCTCCACCGGTGATCATCGCATCCGCCCTGCCGAGCTTGATCAGGTCCGCGGATGCCGCGATGGCATGGGCGCCGGATGCACAGGCGGTGACCACCGCCAGGTTCGGCCCCATCGCGCCGGCGTTCATCGAGACCATCCCCGACGCCATGTCAATTATCATCATCGGGATCATGAATGGTGAGACGCGATCGGGTCCCCTCTGGAGCAGACGCGTGAACTGCTCCTCCCATGTGCTCATGCCGCCGATGCCCGATCCGATGAGTGTCCCGACGCGGTGCCGATTACTGTCGTCGATCACCAGCCCCGACTTCTCCAGCGCAACATCGGCGGTCCAGCAGGCGTACCGCACGAACGGATCGGCCCGCTTCATCAGCTTCGGGTCGATACGACCGCCGCCATCGAAGTCGAGGTCGACCTCGGCCGCAATATGCGCTTTGTACTCGGATGGGTCGAAGCGCTCAATGATGCCGATACCGGTACGCCCGGCGAGGCAGGCATCCCACAGCGGATCCAACCCCCTGCCGAGCGCGGATATCGTCTCAACTCCGGTTATGACAACCCGTCGATTCATCGCTTCAGGCCCTCGCTGCTTCTGTGTGGGATTGGCCTGCGGCCGCCCACTCTCCGTGCGCGGCCGCCGGCCGTAATGCATCGTCCCCGCCTGTCCATTCGTGCCGACTTAGCCGGCCTTCTCCTCGAGGTAGCGGACCGCGTCTCCAACGGTCTGGATCTTCTGCGCGTCGTCCTCGGGGATGTCCACGTCGAATTCGTCCTCGAGCGCCATCACAAGCTCCACCACATCGAGCGAGTCGGCCTTCAGGTCGCCCTCGAAGGTCGCGGCCTCGGTGACCCAGCTCTCGGGAACGGAAAGCTCACGAACGATTACCTCTTTCACCTGCTCGAACAGTGCCATCTTAGTCTCATCTCCGTTTCGTACTCTGCTTCTGTCAGGCGCGATGGCCCGTGGTTCTCAGCGTCTTTCCGAACTCGAACCGCGCGAGACGATCCGCAGCGGTCCGCTGCTGCTTTCGGTCACATTATCAGGCCGCCGTCAATGTTGATGACCTGGCCGGTAATGTACTGCGCGCCGGGGCCGGCGAGAAAAAGCACCGCCTGCGCCACGTCCTCGGGGGTGCCCGGCCGTGCCAGCGGAATGCGCGTCAGCCAGCCCTGCCGGGCCTCCTCGGGCAACTGATGCGTCATCGCGGTCTCAATAAAGCCCGGGGCCAGCGCGTTGGCGGTCACGTTCCGCTTCGCCAGCTCCTTCGCGGTGGTCTTCGTCAGCGCGATCAGGCCGCCCTTCGAGGCGGAGTAGTTCGCCTGTCCCTCATTGCCGCCGACGCCCGACACCGAAGCCATGTTGATGATCCGCCCCGAGCGGGCCTTCATCATCGGACGCGCAACCGCCTTCGTGCACAGAAACGCACCCTTGAGGTTGACATCGAGCACCAGGTCCCACTGGGCCTCGTCCATGCGCACCAGCAGTCCGTCGCGGGTGATCCCTGCGTTGTTCACGAGGATGTCTATGCGCCCGAAGCGCTCCATCACCTCGTCCACCATCGCCTCAACCTGCGCGCCGTCGGTGATGTTGGCCGTATTGACCATGGCCTGCACGCCGCGCTCTTCCACCTCGTCGGCAACCTTCCGAGCGGACTCTTCGACCACGTCATTGATAACGATGTTCGCTCCGGCATCGGCGAGCGCGAAGGCGATCGAGGCGCCGATGCCCCCACCCGCGCCGGTGATGATAGCTACCTGTCCTGCAAGTTCCTGCATGGTCACCCTCCCAGGCGACAGCTTTCAGCCAAGCTGCTCGGCGACCGCCGCCACGTCGGCGGGCCGGTCAACGTTCAGCACGGTAATGCTCCGGTCAATGCGGCTGATGAGCTTCGACAGCACCGTGCCCGGACCAACTTCGATCACGGTATCCACGCCCTCGGCCACCATCCGCGCCACGCTCTGCTCCCAGCGCACGCTGCTCGTCATCTGCCGGCCCAGCGCGTCACGGATCTCGCCGGGGTCAGTGCGCGGCGTGGCGTCAACATTTGACACCACCGGCACCGCGGCAGGCGCAAACTCCGTCTGCCCGAGGCGCTCGATCAGCGGCTCGGCGGCCGGCGCCATCAGCGGCGAATGAAACGCTCCGCTTACATCCAGCGGGATCACGCGCTTCGCCCCGGCCTCCTTGCATAGCTCGCCCGCCCGCGCAACAGCGGCGACCTCACCGGAGATAACCACCTGACCGGGGGAGTTGTAGTTCGCCACGACGACGGTCCCGTCCTCCCCGGCCGAGCCTACGGCCTTCTCCACCGCGTCGGTGTCGAGGCCAAGCACCGCGGCCATCGCACCGGCCGCCCGATCTCCCGCCCGCGCCATCAACTCGCCGCGAAAGCGCACCAGCGGCAGGAGCGTCTCGGGCGAAAGGCATCCAGCGCAGGCTACCGCCGAATACTCGCCCAGCGAGTGGCCCGCGACCATGTCAGGCTCTATGCCCGCAGCTCGGAGCTCCGCCAGCGCCGCCAGCGAGTGCGTCACGATGGCAGGCTGCTGGTTGTCCGTCCGCGTGAGCGCATCCTCGGGCCCCTCGAACATCACCGACAGCAGGTCCGCGCCCAGCGTCTGCTCGGCCACCTCGAGGACGAGGCGACCCGGGCCTTCAGCGTCGTACAGCTCGCGGCCCATGCCGACGTAGTGCGAGTTCTGCCCGGGAAAGACGAAGGCGATCAGCTTACTCACCCCGCCGCTGCTTGATCGCCGCGATCATCGCCGGGATGACCTCAAAAAGATCGCCGACGATGCCGTAGTGGGCGACGCCGAAGATCGGCGCGTCCGGGTCCTTGTTGATCGCAACGATGCAGTCCGAGGACGACATGCCCGCAAGGTGCTGGACCGCGCCGGAGATGCCGCACGCGATGTAAAGCTTCGGGTGGACGGTCTTGCCGGTCTGCCCTACCTGGTGCGTGGCGGGGATCCAGCCCGCGTCCACGGTGGCGCGGGATGCGCCGACGGCTCCACCGATCGCCTGCGCAAGCTCCTCGATCAACGCGAAGTGCTTCGGATCGCCAAGCCCGCGACCGCCCGAGACGATGATGTCCGCCTCGGTCAGGTTCACCTTGTTGGCGGTATCGTCGGCGATCACGTCGAGGATCTTCGTCGCGATCGACTTCTCCTCGATGCTGACGGGCACCTCGATGACCTCGGCCTCGCGGCCCTCTTCATACTCCAGCGGCTTCATGACCTTCGGCCGCACGGTCGCCATCTGCGGGCGCGTGAACTCGCACAGGATCGTGGCCATGACGTTGCCGCCGAAGGCCGGCCGGGTCTGCTCGAGCAGCTTCGTCTCGGGGTTGATCGTCAGTTCGGTGCAGTCGGCGGTGAGGCCGGCCTTGATGCGGGCGGCCACACGGGACGCGAGGTCGCGGCCCATGCTGGTCGCGCCGATCAGCACGATCTCGGGCTTGTGCTTGTTGATCAGGCCCGTCAGCACGTTCGTGAACGGCTGCGTCCGGTAGCGCAACAGCGTCGGGTGATCGACCAGGTAGACCCGGTCGGCGCCGTAGCCGGCAGCGCGCTCGGCGAGATGGCCGATCTCGTGGCCCATCAGCACCACGGAGACGTCGGTGCCCAGTTCGTCGGCGAGCTTGCGGCCCTCACCGATCAACTCGGCCGTCACCATCGCCATCCGGTTCTCATGGATGATCTCGCCGACCACCCACAGCCCGCTGTATTCGGAGGTGTCAACTTCGCCCTTGCCCTCCATCTCCAGCACTATCGCGCCGGTGGGGCAGGCATCCGCACATGCGCCGCAGCTTGTGCAGTTCTCGTTGAATACCGCCTTGTCGTCCACCATGTCGATGGCCCCGTAGGGGCAGGCGGGGATGCACGCTTTGCAGCCGATGCACTTGGGGGCGTCGATGTAAATCGCCATCGTTTCGCTCCTGATAGGTCCGGCCGCCGGGCGGATCTGCCCCGGCGGAGGCCTCAGATGATCTTCTCGTCGATGAGGGCCACGACGACCGCGGTCGCGCTGTCGCGCGCCTCGCCCTCGAACCTCTTGCCCTGCGTGCTGCGAGTCGGCGCGAAGGTCCGCACCACTCGCGTGGGTGAGCCGTCGAAGCCGCACAGGCACGCCTCGGCGCTGATGCACGCCGCGTCCCAGATCACGATCTCTTTCTTCTTCGCCGCGAGCTTCGACTTGATGCCCGGCCGCCGCGGCTCGTTCATCTGCTTGACGCAGGAGACCAGCACCGGCGTACGCACCTCGACGACCTCGAACTCGTCCTCGAGCAGTCGCCGCACGCGCACCTTCCGGCCCTCCGCCTCGATGCCGATGGCGAAAGTTACCTGCGGGATGCCAAGCTGCTCGGCGATCCCGGGCGGCACCTGTGCGGTATCGCCGTCGAATGCCTGCTTGCCCGTCAGGATCAGGTCGTAGTCACCGATCTCCCGGATCGCGCTGGAGAGCACGTAGGAGGTCGCCAGCGTGTCGGATGCCGCGAAGCAGCGATCGGAGACGAGGATTGCCTCATCCGCGCCCATCGCCAGTGCCTCGCGCAGAGCCGTCTCGGCCTGCGGTGGGCCCATCGTGATGACCGTCACCTTGCCGCCATGCTCCTCGCGCAGCAGCAGCGCCTCTTCGATGGCGTTCTCATCGAAGGGGTTGATGATTGCCGGCACGCCCTCGCGGATGATGGTGTTGGTCACCGGATCAATCCGCACCTCAGAGGTGTCGGGAACCTGTTTGATGCAGACAATGATGTTCATCGGATCAACTCCGAAGGTGGTAGCTGTCGGTCGTCAGTGGTTAGTTGACGGTTGCCAGATGTAGCAGGGCCGGTAGCCTGACCAGCCCCGCACTTATCACTAGATGTGATACTCGCGCAGCAGCAGGTTCGCGATGATATTGCGCTGGATCTCCGAGGTGCCCTCGACGATCTCGAAGAGCTTGGCGTCGCGCATGTAGCGCTCAACCGGGAACTCCCGGGTGTAGCCCACGCCACCGTGGATCTGCACGGCCTTGGAGGTGACGCGGCCGACGGTCTCGGAGGAGTAGAGCTTCGCCATGGACGCGACCTTCTCGAACGGCTCGCCCTGGTCCTTGAGCCATGCGGACTTCTGGTAGAGCAGGCGCGAGGCCTCGATCTCGGTCGCCATGTCCGCCATCATGTGCTGGATCGCCTGGAACTCGGCGATCTTCTGCCCGAACTGCTCGCGCTGCTGGGAGTAAAGGATCGCGGCGTCGAAGGCGGCCTGCGCGAGGCCAACCGCTCCCACGGCCATGCCGATGCGGCCCACGCCGAGCGTCTCCATCGCCACGCGGAAGCCGCGGCCCGGCTTGTAGAGCACGTTCTCCACCGGGACCTCGCAGTCCTGGAAGATAAGCTCGCGGTTGGGGAGCGCGTCCCAGCCCATCTTCTTCTCGTCCTTGCCGAACTCGAAGCCGGGGAAGCCCTTCTCCACGATGAAGGCGGTCAGCCCACGGGTGCCTTTGCCGGGCGAGAGGTTGGCGATGATTACGTAGGTCTCCGCCACGCCACCGTTCGAGATGAAGATCTTGGTTCCGTTGAGGATGTACTTATCCCCGCGCAGCTCGGCTTTTGTCTGGACCGAACCGGCGTCGGAGCCGGCATTGGGCTCGGTGAGGCCGAAGGCGCCGATGTGCTCGCCGGTGGTCAGCGGGACTAGGTACTTCTCAAGCTGCTCCTCGTTGCCGAAGTGCATGATCGGGTACTGCGCCAGCATGTGCGCGCCGTAGACCGAGCCGGTTGTCTGGCAGTAGTAGCTGAGAAGCTCGCCGATCGTGCCCCACATGAGGAAGCCCATGTCGAGGCCACCCCAGCGCTCTTCGACGGGGATCGCGAAGATGTCCATCTCGCGGCACTTCTCGATAGCCTCGGTGGGGAACTCGCCTTTCTCCGCAACTTCAGAGGCGTAGGGCGCGAGTTCCTCTTCGCCAAGCTCTTTCACGGCGTCGATGATCATCTGTTCGTCTTCTGTGAATCGGAAGTCCAAGGGGATTCCCTCCCAGCGTTTTTCTGTCACTGTGGCCGACTAGTGTCCCCAGCGAACGACTGCTCCGCCGAGGCTGAACCCCGCACCGAACCCAACCATCAGGATAGTGTCACCCGGCTGCAGCCTGCCGTCGCGGTAGATCTCGTCCAGCGCAATGGCCATGGATGCTCCGGAGGTGTTGCCGTAACGGTCTACATTCACGACCACGCGCTCCTCGGGGACGTCCAGTCGCCGCGCGGCGGCCTCGATGATGCGCAGATTCGCCTGGTGCATGATGACCCAATCCACGTCGGCATTGGTGATGCCAGCCTTGGAGATGGCCTTCTCCGCCACCTCGGGGATACCGCGGACTGCGAGCTTAAACAGCTCGGGCCCGTTCATCCACAGGCAGTTCTCATGTGCCTCCAGAAGCTCCGGGGTGAGCGCCTTGCGCGAGCCACCCGCGGGCACCTGCAGCAGAAAACCATGCTCGCCGTAGGACTCGAGCACAAAGCTCATCAGGCCGATATCGGAGATATCGCCCTCCCCCGCCTGCACCACTGCCGCACCGGCGCCGTCGCCGAAGAGCACGCAGGTGCTGCGGTCGGTCCAGTCGGTGATCGAGGTGAGCTTCTCGGTGCTGACGACGAGAACCGTCTCCATCTCCCCGGTGGCGATGAACTGCCGGGCGACGAAGAGGCCGTAGACGAAGCCGGTGCAACCGCTCAGCAAGTCGAATGCCGCGCAGTGGCCGGCGCCTAGCCGGTCCTGAATGAGGTTGGCGGTTACCGGGAAGATGTGATCGGGGGTAACAGTCGGACATACGATCATGTCCACGTCCGCGGGGGTTAGTCCGGCGTCCTCAAGCGCCCGCTGGCAGGCAACGATACCCAGATCTGAACTCGCCTGCTCCTCGGACGCGATGCGGCGCTCCCTGATGCCGGTGTGGCTGACGATCCAATCGTCAGTGGTTTCTACAATCCGCTCCAGATCCGCATTGCTCAGAACCTGGTCGGGCACGTATGAACCGACACCGGTGATAACGGCGGGCCTTAGTGACATCGAAAGTGGCACCCTCTCGGCAAAGCCTCAGCAGCACGCCCCCCGCGTACTGAGCCTCAATGATTGGCTTCAACAACAAATGCGGCGTTCCAGACCCCAATGGAATCCACATCGGTCCGGCCCGCCGCACCCACCACACACTATTGTATCTGTCGAACGAACCCTACGCCGACTTCTCCGCACGCTGCGCGAAGACTTCCGACAGATGCTCCACCAGTCGTGCATGCACGGCACGCTGCGCGAAGCCGATCGCGTTGCGCACCGCCCTTGCGTCCGAGCAGCCATGCCCGACAATCGCCACACCGTTGACGCCCAGCAGCAGCGCGCCGCCATACTCGGCGGCATCGAACTGGTTGGCTATCCGCCGCAATTCGCCCTCGAATGCCGGCATCGCCGACTGCAGCGCGGGGTTCGACAAAATGGCCTCTCTGACCTGCGCGGTCAGCATCGCGGTCAGGCCCTCGAGGGTCTTGAGCACGACGTTGCCGACGAAGCCGTCGCAGACGATGACGTCGCAACACTCGCGGAAGACGTCGCCACCCTCGACATTGCCGATGAAATTCAGATCGGCCGCCTCGAGCAGCTCATGGGCTGCCTTCGTCAGCTCGTTACCCTTGCTCGTCTCTTCGCCGATGCTGAGCAGGCCCACTCGCGGGCTGTCGAAGCCGAGCGTGTACTGCGCGTAGACAGAGCCCATGAGGCCGAAGTCTCGCAGGTGTTCGGGCTTGCAGTCCGCGTTCGCTCCGGCATCGAGCAGCACCCGGTAGCCCGACGGATGCGGCAGGGTGAGCGCAATCGCCGGGCGCTTCACTCCAGGAACCACGCCAAGCCGCGTCGCCGCAACCGCCATGAAGGCGCCGGAGTTGCCCGCGGAGACGACGGCCTGCGCCCGCTCGTCCTTCACAAGGCCCACGGCACGCGCGATGGAGCTGTCATCACGTCCGCGCAGCGCCGCCCGCGGGCTCTCGCCCATCTCGATGATGTCCTGCGCCGCCTCGATCTCGAGACGACCGTTCACCGGGCGCTCACCGATGCAGGCGCGAATAGCCTCCGGCCGTCCCACGAGGCTGACCTGTGCGTCAACCTCGTCGGCCGCCAGAACGGCGCCGGCGACGATCTGCTCCGGGGCGAAATCGCCCCCCATGGCATCCACGGCTATTCGCATGGCAGTGAGGGCCCGGCAAACATCAGGCTGGTACGAGAAAGGAGGCGCGTAACAGGCAGCTTACCGACCATCCGGCTAACTGGCTTCGCGCTTCTTCGGCTGCTCGCTCACGGTGTGATCGGCCTTGCGGCCCTTGTAGTGGCCACACTTGCTACAGGCGTTGTGAGCAAGCTTCGGCGCGTCACACTGCGGGCACTGCACGACCGCGGGCACCGCAACCTTCTGATGCGTTCGGCGCTTGCGTGTGCGTGTCCTCGAATGTCGTCGCTTCGGAAGAGCCATGGTACACCTCTTAATCCTGCGCGTTGGAAATCCTCGAAGAAAGCCTCTGTGTCCCTGCTACTGAAGCAACTCGCGGAGCGGAGCCAGACGCGGGTCGATCTCCTCCCGCTCACATCCGCATGGCCCATCATTGAGGTTCTTGCCGCACTGCGGGCAGATGCCTTTGCAGTCAGGCCGGCAGACCGAGCGGGACGGCGTGTAGAGCACGAGCAGTTGCCGCACCAGTTCGCTCAGGTCAACCGCATCGCCGTCCAGCAGCGGGATCGCCGCGGGCTCATCGTCCGCGGTGACCTGCGTGTAGGACAGCGGCTCATCAATCTGTTCGAGACGGCAGGTCTCGGAGAAGTCAAACGAAAACGGCACCTCGTGCTCTGTCAGGCACCGCCCGCATTCGAGCAGTGCCGTCGCCTCGAGATGCCCCCATGCCGCGATCTCCCCGCCCACGTTCCTCAGGGTGATTTCCCCCCGCACGTCTCCGACGAACTCAACGTCCGTCCCCGGTGGGGCGGGGTCGTCTACCTCAACCGTGATCTGCGCGTCGCGCCTGCTGAGTTTGTCCCTGATATCGTATCTCATAATTGAAGCGCCGCCAGCCAACGGGACTGGCGCGGTGAAGTGCAGAGAGTATAAACGCACCCCATGCCCTTTGTCAAGCCGCCGCAAAATGGCCTCTGAGGCCGCCATGCGGCGCAATTTGCGCTCGCATCACAGGGGCGCGCATTGCGTTCTTCAGGCGCTCGCAAAGCAGATCGTGAGCGCCACATCAGTCGCCGCTGAACGGGTTCCCGCCGACGATGAAGCGCGAGACGGTCAAAAGGCCGATGGTGGTTGTGGGCATAGCGGACATGAAGTCAGTCTTCCGAGCGTACATGCCACGGATCGTCCGCCCAGTAGAGCCACCGGGCTCGGTAGTTGCGCTCATCTTCGTCGAACTGCTCGGCATACTCGCCGGCGGCCGGTTCGTTGCCGAGCAACTCGCCGACGCGCGTGAGCAGGCGGGGGGTGGTCCAGCCGGCTCTGCCATTGCGCCAGGCGGGCTCCGAAGTCGGGCAGTCGTCCTCGGCGAGGATCACGTCCAACTCCTCGCCCAACTCGGTGACGAAGATGAGGTGGAACGGGCTGCCCCCCGTGCAGTTGTAGGCGTAGCCGAGGCCGCGGTCGGTCCACGGACAGAGGGCGACCAACTCCGTCACGGTCTGCTCGTCGGTCCAGACGGCCAGCGTGCCCTCGCCATCGACACGAAACTCGATGCGCTCGACGATGCCGTGCGGGGTCAGCGGCGCGCGGGATTGCCAGTATGCCACACGCGCATCGCCGAACCAGCCGGCGGCGGATGCCAGCGCGACAGCAGTCGCGATGAGGACGAGCGAAATCCAGATGGCGCGGCGCGTTGACCTGGCGGCAGTCGGGCGGGTGTCTGTTGACATGAGTGACCCTCCCTCCGCAATCCCGTGGCACGGACACTCCTGTCCGTGCGATCTGCAGCTACTTCACCAGCGATCCTCGTCCCACGCAGCCCCCGTGGCACGGAAGCTCCTGTCCGTGCAGAAGACACTCAGTCCGTTTGCTCCCACCACCATTGCCAGTCTTCCGGAAGTTCAGCGTACCCCGCTCTAACGGGGTTGGACCTGATGTAATGGTAGGTCTTCACGAACTCGTCGGGGCACCGTATGATGCGGGTGAATGACTGATCGAGCCAGAAGCTCCCATGGCCTTCACTCACCTGGTTGATGCGGCGTGCACTTACTCCCTTAATCACCTTCATGATCTCGGTGATCGGGATGCTTCCATCGCCGCGCCTCAACGGGTAGAGCAGCGCGTGGAAGTGGTCGGGCATAAGAACGTAGCAGTTGAGGTCATATCGCCGACCGTCGTCGTAGTGCAGCGTCTCACGAACGATCTGCCCGACTTCCGGTTCCGTCAGTGTCTCGCAACGTTCAGGCAACACCGACGCTCTAACGTGATAGGTAACCTCAGCACACTCCCAGCGGGGCAACGTCCTCCGGCGCTTCTGCAACTCACGAACGACACTTTGAGGTCTGTGCGCGTTGTGGTGGTCCGCTTCGTCCAACTGAATCCCCCCTTCATCATTCATTCTGGCGCAGACAGGAGTGTCCGTGCCACGGTCAACCTGTCTTCCCGCACGGACAGGAGTGTCCGTGCCA
>JAAYJW010000002.1 GCA_012522765.1 candidate division WS1 bacterium
CAACGGCTGACGGCAACGGCTGACGGCAACGGGCGAGGGCAACGGCCGACGCATCCAAACGGCAGGATGCGTCGCTCCGAACGGCTGACGGCAAAGGCGGGCTTCCACCCACTCGGGCAGGGGAATCGCCCCTTCGCGTTGAACCTCTGCAGCATGAACCCCCACGAACCCAGGCGCTACAGAGGAGCTATTGCGAGCGAGGGCCTTGTCGGCTTCGAGGTCAGCCTCTTCGAGACGGACCTGATGGTCCTCGCCGAGCGCGATCTGCGCACGGAAGCACGTTTCGCCGCTCGCAACGCGCGGCGACAGATCGAGAGCCATGCCGCCATGCACCCCGGCTGGGTAGAGGCGCGCACTCCCGTGCCGGTTGGCGAGGCCGCGTCGCCGATCGTGAAGGCAATGTCCGAGGCGGCGCGTGTCGCAGGCACCGGGCCCATGGCCGCCGTGGCGGGCGCCATCGCCGAGGAGGTCGCCCGGGCGCTGGTGGAGCACTCCGCCGAGGTCATCGTCGAGAACGGTGGCGACATCTTCATGATCACCGGGCGCGAGAGGCTCGTGGCGATCGGCGCGGGGCGCTCGCGGTGGCAGGGTAAACTCGCCCTGGCGGTGCCGGCAGGCGAGCGCGCCATCTGCACATCATCCGGCACGGTGGGTCACTCGGTAAGCGCTGGCCGCGCCGATGCGGTGGTGATGGCAGCACCCACCGGCGCCCTTGCCGATGCGCTGGCTACCGCCACCGGCAACCGGGTGGGCGGCCCGGCCGACGTGCGCACGGCGCTGGAGTGGGCGGCCGCTCATGAGGGTGTCGAGCAGGTGGTCGTGATCTGCGGTGAAGCGATGGCCGTGTGGGGCACCATGGACCTCAGGGCCGTCGGAGAATGACTTCGTAGCTACGCGGGAGAGCCTGTGGATAGCAACCTGGCGTTCGGACTGTTGCTCAGCCTCTTCGCCGGTCTGTCAACGACCATCGGCGCGGCGATCGCGTTCGTGGTGCCGCGTTTCTCCGGACGCTGGATCTCCGCCCTCCTGGGGCTCGCGGCGGGTGTGATGATCTCCGTCTCGTTCGTCGAACTCTACGGCGGGGCGGTTGAGATGGTCGGCATGCTGCAGGCGAGCATCGCGTTCTTTGTAGGCTTCGGGGTGATCTTCCTCGTGGACGTGCTGGTCCCGCACGAGTATGAAACCGAGGGGGAGGACCTTCATGCGTCCAAGCTCAAGCGGGCGGGGATGCTCGTGGCCGTGGGGATCGCGATACACAACTTCCCGGAGGGCCTGGTGGTGATCTCGGGCGCGGCCACCTCGCCCGAACTCGGCATCGTGCTGGGAATCGCCATCGCGCTGCACAACATCCCCGAGGGTATCGCTGTCGCGGTGCCGATCATGGCGGCGACGGGCAAGCGTAAGCTGGCCTTCATGTACTCGCTGCTGTCGGGGCTCGCCGAGCCGCTCGGCGCGTTGCTGGGGGCGCTTGTCCTCATGCACTTCATGACCACGCAGGTGACGGCGGCGATGCTCGCCGGCGTGGCGGGGCTGATGGTCTTCATCAGCCTCGACGAACTCCTGCCGACCGCACATCGCTACGGCGAGGAGCATGCCGCCACGCTCGGCACAGCGGCCGGCATGGCGCTGATGATCGGCACCCTGATCGCGCTGGGCTGACGCGGCGCCATCCGTGATCAGCTTCTCGCCACGAGTTCCTCGAAGCGTTCCAGCGACTCGGTTGCGCCCGCCTCCATGCCCGATTCGACCGCCGCATTTAAGGCCTCAGATGACTCGAAGCGGGAGCGGATGGTCAGGAGCGTATTGCCGTCGGGAAGCTCTTCGAGCGTGGCCACCTCGAACATGACATCGCCCGGCTCATTCTCATACTCGAAGGTGCCGGCAGTTCGCTCGGGCGGGACGACCTCGCGGTAGACGCCACTGAAGACATGCTCATTGCCCTCCGCGTCCCTCTGCACATAGCGCCACTTGCCGCCCTCAGTCACGTCCATCTGCTCCACCGTGGTGGTGAGCGCCGCGGGGCCCCACCACTGCGGGATCAGCTCCGGATCGGTCATCAACTCCCACACCCGCTCGCGCGGCGCATCGAGCAGTAGCCTTTGAATGACCTCGTTGTCAGCCTGGCTGACGATGAACTCCGGCCTCGCCATGGTCCAGCCTCCCTGAGACTTACATGCACTGCGGCCCTGAGTGTAGCCCCCTGCTGCGCTGGCAGGAATCGGGGTGATTGCCCAATCCGGCGCGGGGGAAGGCCTGAGAGATAGCTGTACATGCGAAGAGGCCGGCACCGCGAGGAACCGGCCTCTGACGGTCTACTGCGGGCAGTCTACAGGCGGTAGACAGCTTCCGATGCAAGCACCGGCACGCCCGCCTTCTCCAGCACCTCGAGCGTCCTCTCCAGCGCGTCATCATCGACCTTGAAGAGAACGACGGCGTCTCCGGCGATGGTGATGAAGAACGCGTACATGTACTCCACGTTCACGCTGGCCTGCTCGAGTTCGCCGAGCACGCCGCCGAGGCCGCCGGGCCGGTCGGGGATGCGCAGGGCCAGCACGCCGGTGCTGCCGACGGAGAATCCGGCCGACTGCAGCACATCCACCGTGCGGTCGGGATCATCCACGATCAGCCGCAGGATGCCGAAGTCCGAGGTGTCGGCGATGCAGAGGGCGCGGATGTTGATCTCCGCCTCCCCAAGCGTCTGACACACCTCCGCGAGCCGCCCCGACTTGTTCTCAAGGAATACCGAAACCTGCCTGCACAGCACTTCGCTGGTCGTCATCACTCACGCCTCCTCACGCTGGTCAATGACACGCTTCGCCTTGCCGATGCTGCGCTCAATCGTTCGGGGTTCGACGAGCTTCACGTCCACACGAATGCCGAGGGCCGACACCAGCCGCTCACGGATCTTCTCCTCGATGGCCTCAAGCTTGCGCACTTGGTCTGAGAACATGCCCGGTGACACCTCGACCTGCACTTCGAGGTTGTCCATGTGGCCCTCGCGAGTGAGCACAAGCTGATAGTGCGGCTCGACCTCCTCGATCTTCAGCAGGACCTCCTCGATCTGCGACGGGAAGACGTTCACGCCGCGGATGATCAGCATGTCATCGGTGCGGCCGGTGATGCGTTCCATGCGCGGCTGAGTCCTGCCGCACTCGCAGACCTCGTAGTCGATCCGGGTGATGTCGCGGGTGCGGAACCGGATGATCGGAAAGGCGCGCTTGGTGATACAGGTGAAGACCAACTCGCCCTTCTGCCCCGGAGGCAGCGGCTCGCCGGTCTCGGGGTCGATGATCTCGGGGATGAAGTGGTCGTCGAAGACGTGCAGCCCCGCCTTGGCCTCGCACTCTGCCGCCACGCCGGGGCCGATGATCTCCGTCAGCCCATAGATGTCATGCGCCGACAGCCCGAGGCGCTCCTCGATGCTCTCGCGCGCCCCCTCGCTCCAGGGCTCGGCGCCGAAGAGGCCGGACTTGAGTTTGATGCGGCTGAGGTCGAAGCCGAATTCCTCGGCCTGGTCCACGATGGTCAGCGCGTAGGAGGGGGTGCAGCAGATGATGGTGCTGCCGAGGTCCTCCATCAGCATGAGCTGGCGCTCGGTATTGCCGCCCGAGACCGGAATGACCAGGCAGCCCATCAGTTCGCCGCCGTAATGCAGGCCGAGACCGCCGGTGAAGAGGCCGTAGCCGTAGGCGTTGTGCAGCACATCGTGGCTGGTGCCGCCCCCGCAGGCGATGGTGCGGGCAATGGTCTGCGCCCAGATGCCGATGTCCTCCCGGGCGTAACCGGCGATGACCGGCTTGCCGGTGGTGCCTGAGGAGGCGTGGATGCGCACACACTCCTCCGGCGGCACGGCGAAGAGGCCGAAGGGGTAAGTGTCGCGCAGATCGTCCTTGGTGGTGAAGGGCAGGTGGCGCAGGTCATCGAGCGACTGGATGTCCTCCGGCTCAATCCCCTTCTCCGCAAACCGCTGGCGATACCATGGCACGTTTACCTTCAGACGCGCGACCGTCTCGCGCAGCCGCCGCACCTGCAGATCGCTCCGCTCTTCGGCGTCCATGCACTCATAGTAGGGGTCCCAGATCATCTGTGATTGCCTCCTTCTTCCGTCACGCGCCTGCACTGGGCGCGTCGGTGCATCACACGCCGGCCGGAACAAGTTGCCGCCCGGCCTCGAATGCGCGCAAGTTGACCTCGAGCGCCCGCGGCTTCAGCACGAGTGCGGCGGCTTCCGACCAGATCTCGTCCGCAAGCTCGATCTGCGTCGCCAGCGCCCCGAGCATGACCATGTTCGCCGCCCGCGACTCACCGAGCTCCACGGCAGTCGCCGAGGCGGGTACCACGGTCACCCGTCTCCCGCTCGCCACCAGTCGCTCTATCACATCGTCTGGATAGGTGACGCCGGGCATATTCACCGTCACCGGCACAATTCGCCGCTCCTCCACCAGGACGACCGCATCGGGTGTCGCCTGCCGGATCTGCCGCAGGCCCTCCAGCGGCTCGAAGGCGAGCATCATCTCCGCCTCGCCCTCGGGGATCAGCGGCGAGGCGATCTGCTCGTCGGCGCTGAAGCGCACGTAGCTGTTCACGCTTCCGCCGCGCTGGCTCATCCCATGGACTTCGCTCTTCTTTACCTGCCAGCCCGCGAGGCGGCAGGCCTGCGCCAGCACAGTGCTGGCGGTGATGATCCCCTGGCCGCCCACGCCCGTGAGCAATACGTTCCTCACCATCACTGATTGCCCTCCTGTGCGCCCTCCGGCGCCTTCAGTGCATCCACCGGACAGACCTGCGCGCACATCAGGCAACCGGTGCAGAGAGCGGTGTTGATGCGCGGGATCGGCCGCTTGCCGCCATCGTCCTCGGCCCACAGCGCCGGGCAGCCGATGCGAATGCAGGCGCCGCAGCGGGTGCAGCGGTCGGCATCGAAGTCAGGCGCCGGCCTGCGCTCGCGCACCATCAGCACGCATTCGCGGCGGGCGATCACGACCGACGGTTCGGGCGAGGCCATCGTCTCGCGCAGGGCGGCCTCGGTGGCTGCCATGTCGTAGGGATCAACGACGCGCACATCCTCCACGCCGACAGCGCGTGCCAGTGCCTCGAAGTCGAGCGCCCGGCCGGGCATGCCCGAGAGCGTCTCCCCCACTCCCGGATGCACCTGCCCGCCGGTCATCGCGGTGGTGCGGTTGTCCACGATCACCACCGTGCTCACGCCCGCGTTGTATGCGATGTTCACCAGCCCGGTGATGCCCGAGTGGGTGAATGTCGAGTCGCCGATCACCGCCACCACCGGCGCCTCATGTCCGCGCACCTTCTGCATGCCGTGCGCCTCATTGATGCCTGCGCCCATGCACAGGCAGGTGTGCAGCGCCTGCAGCGGCGGCAGTGTGCCGAGCGTGTAGCAGCCGATGTCGCCGGTCACGTAGGCCTTGAGCTTGCGTAGCAGCGTGAAGACGCTGCGATGGGGGCAGCCCGCGCAGAGTGTCGGCGGCCTCGGCGGCAGGTCCTCGTCGGCGGTTGTGTCGGGGGCGGGCTCGCCGGCGATCATCTCGCGCACCCGCGCCGGTGTCAGTTCCCCGATGCGGAAGCTCTCATCAACCCGCTCGACCGCGACTCCCATCGCGAGGATCTCCTCGGTCAGGAACGGGTCAAGCTCCTCGATGACGAAGAGGCGGTCCACCTGCTCGGCGAAGCGCCGAATGCGCTCCGGCGACAGCGGCCAGACAAGCCCGAGCTTGAGGAAGCTGGCCTCCGGGAAGGCCTCCTTCGCGTAGGTGTAGGCGGCGCCAGAGGTGATGATGCCGAGCGATGTGTCGCCCATCTCCTCGCGATTGATCTCATCGTGCTCGGCGAGTTCAACGAGCGCGCGCGTGCGTTCGGCCATGAAGACGCGGCGCTTGCGGGCGTAGGCCGGGATCATCACGTACTTTTCCGGCTGCTTCTGCAGTTCACCACGCAGCGGCACCTCGGCGCGTTCGCCCACCTCCACCAGCCCGTCGGAGTGGCAGATGCGGGTGACGGGGCGCAGGAAGACCGGGGTGTCGAACTGCTCGCTCAGCTCGAAGGCGCGCATGGTGAAGTCCCGCGCCTCCTGGCTGTCCGAGGGTTCGAGCATGGGGACCTTCGAGGCCCGCGCGTAGTGCCGGTTGTCCTGCTCGTTCTGCGAACTGTGCATCGAGGGGTCGTCGGCGCTGATGATGACCAGCCCGCCCTCGACGCCGGTGTAGGACATCGTGAAGAGTGGATCGGCGGCGACATTGACGCCGACGTGCTTCATCGTGACGAGGCAGCGAGCGCCCGCGATTGAGGCGCCCGCGGCAGCCTCCAGCGCCACCTTCTCATTGACCGACCACTCGCAGTAGACCTCGCCAAGCTCGTTGAGCGCCGGGAGTATCTCTGATGAGGGCGTGCCGGGATAGCCGCTGCCGAAGCGAACTCCCGCTTCCCACGCCCCGTGCGCGATCGCTTCATTTCCCGACAGCAGCAGTTTCTCGCGCCTGTCCTTCGCAGTATCTGCCATGGCTATGACTTGTTCTCCTGACTTCTGTTGTCAACAACGCGAACAGCCTTGCCCTCACTAACGGGAAGTCCGCCCGGTTCATGAAGCTCAACCTCGACGCTGATGTCAAGCTCCGAGTGCAGGCGGCGCTGGATCCGGCGCTGCAGAGACGTGAGCACGCGCATTTCGTCGGTGAAGGCCTGCTGAGTGAGTTCCACCGCGACGGTGAGGCAGTCGAGCGACTCCGGGCGGTCGAGCGTCAGCAGGTAGTTACTGCCGACCTCGTCAATGTCCAGCAGTGCGCGCTCGATCTGAATCGGATAGACGTTGACGCCGCGCACGACCAGCATGTCGTCGGTGCGGCCCTCAAGGCGCGAGATGCGCCAGTGCATGCTGCCGCAGGGGCAGGCCTGGGGCAGCACATGGGTGATGTCGCGCGTGCGGTAGCGGATCAGCGGCATGGCCTCGCGGCGCAGCGTGGTGAGGACCATCTCCCCGGGTTGGCCGGGCTCAACCGGCTCAAGCGTCTCGGGGTCGAGCACCTCCAGCAGGTAGTGGTCCTCGCAGACGTGCAGGCCGTCCTGCTCGCTGCACTCCATCGCCACGCCCGGCCCGCACATCTCCGACAGGCCGTAGCAGTTGTACACGCGCGCGCCGAAGCCCTCCTCGATGCGGCTGCGGAGCTGCTCGGAGTGCGGCTCGCCGCCAACGAAGATCACCCGCACGTTCAGGTCGCGGCGTGGGTCAATCCCTTGCTCCGCGCAGATATGCAGCACGCGCAGGGCGTAGCTTGGGATGACGTGCAGCACACTGGAGCCGAAGGTCTGCATGAGGTGGATCTGCCGCTCCGTATTGCCGGAACTGGCGGGGATGGTCATGCAGCCGATCAATTCGGATGCGTAGTGAAAGCCGAGGCCGCCGGTGAAGAGGCCGTAGCCCATCATGTTCTGAAATACATCATCGGCGGTCACGCCGGCGGCAAGCATCCCACGCGCCGCGCATACGGCCCAGCGGTGCAGGTCGTCGCGGGTGTGATAGACGGCGGTGGCGAGGCCGGTGGTGCCGGAGGAGTAGTGCATCCGCACCACGTCGTGCTTCGGTATCGCGAGGAAGCCCTCCGGCATGCCTGCGCGCAGTTGCTCCTTTGTCGTCAGCGGCAGTTTGCGCACATCCGCGGTGCTGTTGATCTCGTCGGGTGATATCCCGGCCAGGGCCTCGGCGTACGCAGGAGCTTTCCGCGCCCGGCAGAGGGCTTCGCGCAGAAGCTCCACCTGGAGCGTCTCAAGCTCGCCCCGGCCGAGGTGTACGGCATCGTCGGAGTATTGCATTGTGCAGAGCCTTCTAAGTATCAGGAAGATTCGGTTGGATGGGGTGCAGGCGTGCCTATTCTCCACCGATGCTTCCGCGACCTTCCCTCCGGCGGGAACTGCCGCTCCGGACGGGAGGTTTCGAAAGCAATTAGCGCGAAGGCAGGCTCAAGCAGGCCAAATTGCGGCGCAAACACGGAGAATCGAGCGCTATGACGCACAGGGAGAGGATTCTCGCCGCGATTCGCGCGCAGCCGGTTGACCGCGTCCCGTGGGTCCCGCGGCTCGACCTTTGGTACCGCGCGAACGCGAGACGTGATACGCTTCCCCAGCCGTGGCAGGGGCTGACGCTCCCGGCGATCCTGCACGACCTTGGCGTCGGTCGCCACGAGGTCATCCCGGACTTCCTCGATGTCGAGCATCCCGAAGAGATTGCCGACCAATCGCTGGGGCTGATGCATGTGCCCAACCAGCCCTACCGCCTGCGCTTCCGGCAGACTGAGCGTATCGTGCAGCGCCGCGGCGACCGCTTCGATGTCACCTACCACACCCCGGTCGGCTCGGTGACCACCGAGGTCGTCTACAGCCAGCAGATGCGCCGCGATGGCGTGACTTTGCTGCACACCTCCCGGCGCGCTGTCTCTTCAGTAGACGATTACGAGGTCATTGCGTTCATCTTCGAGGACCTTGAGGTATACGAGGGCGGCCGCTACGACCGCTTCCGGGAGGAAGTCGGCGATGATGGCGTGGCGGTTGCTCTTGCGAATGTCGCCGCCTCACCGATGCACCATCTGCTCAAGGAGCTTGTGGCCTACGATCAGTTCTACTTCGACCTGCACGACCACCCTGACGTGGTGCTGGAGACGGCGCGGCGGATGGAGCCGTTCTTCCGCGCGGTGGTGCGCGCCTGCGCCGAGAGCAACGCCGAAGTGGTGCTGCTGGGCGCGAACTATGACGTGATGCTGACGCCCCCGCCGCTCTTCACGGAGCACATCCTGCCCTTCCTGTCGGAGGCGACGCGCGCGCTTCAGCATGCGGGAAAGCTTGTTGCCACACATACCGATGGGGAGAACCGCGGATTGCTGCCAATGTACGTACTGAGTGGCGTTGATCTTGCAGACTCAGTCTGCCCCGCGCCGATGACGGAACTGCCGCTGTCGGA